>NZ_JAMSHW010000004.1:0-313209 GCF_023757525.1 Pseudomonas sp. MWU13-3659
CCTGCGTGCGCAGGGCATGACGGTGGACATCCGCGTGCTGTTCGACAAACCCACCGTGGCGGCGCTGGCCGCCACCCTTGGCCAGGTGTTCGAGGCAGAGGTGCCGGCCAACCGCATCGACGATGACTGCACCCACATCACGCCGGACTTGCTGCCACTGATCGCGCTGGAGCAACAGGCCATCGACCGCATCGTCGCCAGCGTGCCGGGGGGCGCGGCCAATGTGCAGGACATTTATCCCCTGGGGCCCCTGCAGGCAGGTATCCACTTCCACCACCTGGCCAGCGAGGGGGCCGACCCCTATGTCCAGCAGGTCACGTTCCTGCTGGATGATGCCGGACGCCTGGCGACGTTGCAGCGTGCCTTGGACCAAGTGATCGCGCGCCACGATATCCTGCGCACCTCGCTGTATTGGGAGGGCCTGGCGCAGCCGGTGCAAGTGGTCTGGCGCCAGGCGCCGCTGGAGGTTGTGGCCATCGCTGACGGCCAAGCGCCGGCCCTGCGCCTGGACCTGACCCGCGCGCCCTTGCTGCGCCTGGTTCACCACCAGGCCCAGGGCAACGGTGCCATCGAGGCGACCTTGCTGTTCCACCACATGGTCATGGACCACGTTGCCCAGGACGTGCTGCGCGCCGAACTGCAGGCCTGCCTGCTCGGCGAAGCCCATCGGCTGCCCGCGCCGGTGCCGTACCGCAACTACATCGCCCAGGTGCTGCAAGGCGCGGACGAGGCCCAGCATGAGGCCTACTTCCGCGAACAACTGGGCGACATCGACGAGCCGACCTTGGCCTACGGCGCCCATCCACACCCACACCCGGATGCCGAGGCCGAGGTCCGGCAAATGCTCGACAATACGCTGTCACGCCAGCTGCGCGAGCAGGCCCGCCAGCTTGGCGTCGGCGCCGCCAGCCTGCTGCACCTGGCCTGGGGGCTGGTGCTGGGGCAGCTGTCGGGGCGCGACAGCGTGGTCTTCGGCACGGTGTTACTGGGCCGGCTGCAGGGTGGCGAGGGCGTGGAGCGGGCGCTGGGGATGTTCATCAACACCTTGCCGCTGCGCCTGAACGTCGGCGGCCTGCCGGTGCGCGAGGCGGTGCTCGACACCCATCGCCGCCTGACCGGGCTGTTGGTGCATGAGCATGCCCAGCTCGCCCTGGCCCAGCGTTGCAGCGCACTGCCCCCCGGGGCGCCGCTGTTCAGTACCTTGCTGAACTACCGCCACAGCGCCGTGGCAGTGCGTGCCGATGCACAGGCCGCGCAGGCCTGGGCCGGCATCCAGCTGCTGCAGGCCCATGAAGGCAGCAACTATCCGCTGGTGCTGAGCATCGACGACCTGGGCGAGGCCTTCTGCCTCAGCGCCCAGTGCGCGCCAGGCATCGACGCTCATCGTCTGTGCGGCTATCTCGAACACGCTGTGCAAGGGCTGCTGCACGCCCTGGAATCGGCTCCGGAGCAGGGCCTGGAGCAGCTCGATATTGTGCCGGCCGAGGAGCGCCAGCGCTTGCTCGTCGAGTACAACGCCAGCGACCGCGACTACCCGCGCGAAGAGCCGGTGCAGCGCCTGTTCGAACAGCGCGTGGCGCGTCATCCGCTGGCCCCTGCCGCCGTGCACGATGAACGCCAGTTGACCTACCGCGAGCTCAACGAGCAGGCCAACCAGCTGGCCCACTGGCTGATCGGCGAAGGCGTGGCGCCGTGTGACCACGTGGCGGTCCTGCTGCCGCGCTCGCTGCCGTTGCTGGTGGCCCAGCTGGCAGTACTCAAGTGCGCCGCGGTGTATGTGCCGCTGGACATCAACGCGCCCACCGAGCGCCAGGCGTTCATGGCGCAGGATTGCCAGGCGGTGGCGCTGCTGACCCTCGGCGGCATTGCCGGGGACCTGGGTGTGCGGCGCGTCGACCTCGATTGCCTGGCGCTCGACGACCAGCCCGTGCATAACCCGGGCCTGGCCGTGGACGCTACCGAGGTGGCCTACGTGATGTACACCTCCGGCTCCACCGGCACGCCGAAAGGGGTGCGTGTCGCGCACCGCGGCATCACCCGCCTGGTGCTGAACAACGGCTACGCCGACTTCAATGCCCAGGACCGTATCGCCTTCGCCGCCAACCCGGCGTTCGACGCCGCCACCATGGATGTCTGGGGGGCGCTGCTCAACGGTGGCCAGGTGCTGGTGATCGATCACCAGACGCTGCTGGAGCCGGCACGTTTCGGCGCCACTTTGCGCGATGGCGGGGCCAGCGTGCTGTTCGTCACCACCGCGCTGTTCAACCAGTATGTGCAACTGATCCCCGAAGCCCTGGCCGGGCTGCGCATCCTGCTGTGCGGCGGCGAGCGTGGCGACCCCGGCGCCTTCCGTGCCTTGCTGGCCCAGGCGCCGGCCCTGCGCCTGGTGCATTGCTACGGGCCCACGGAAACCACCACTTTCGCCACCACCCACGAAGTGCGGGCGCTGGCCGAGGACGCCGAGCATGTGCCGATCGGCCGCCCCATCGGCAACACCACGGTCTATGTGCTCGATCACCAGGGCCGGGTGCTGCCCGAAGGGGTGACCGGGGAGCTGTACATCGGCGGCGACGGTGTGGCGCTGGGGTACCTCGAACGCCCGCAACTGACCGCCGAGCGTTTCCTCGACGACCCGTTCAGCCCGGTTCCCGGCGCGCGGATGTACCGCACCGGCGACCTGGCCCGTTGGCGCCCGGACGGCCAGCTGGAATGCCTGGGGCGCAATGACGACCAGGTCAAGATCCGCGGCTTCCGCATCGAGCTGGGCGAGATCGAGCAGCACCTGGCCCTGTGCCCGGGGCTGGATGACGGGGTGGTCCAGGCCTTGCGCCTGGAACAGGGGCCGCTGCGCCTGGTGGCCTGGTTCACCCGTCACGACCCGGCGCTCGACGGCCTGAAGGTGCGGGCGTTCCTGCGCGAGCGGCTGCCGGAGTACATGCTGCCGGCGGCCTTCGTGGCACTGGAGGCGCTGCCGCTGACCAACAATGGCAAGGTCGACCGCAAGGCACTGCCGCTGCCCGGCGCACAGGACATGCTGGTGGCCGCCTTCGAAGCCCCGGCCAGCGCCCTGGAACACGCCCTGGCCGCGTTGTGGGCGCAGGTGCTGGAGGTGGAGCGGGTCGGTCGGCATGACAACTTCTTCGAGCTCGGCGGGCATTCGCTGTTGGCGATCCGCCTGGTGAGCGAGATGGAGCGTACCGGGCTGCGTACCACCCTGGCGGAGCTTTTCCAGCATCCGAACATCGCCGCCCTGGCCGAGCGCCTGGACGAACGTGAGCCAGGCGGTGACGACGACAGCCTGGTCACCGTGCGTGCCGAGGGCAACCTGCCGCCGCTGTTCCTGCTTCACGAGTTCAGCGGCCTGGACCTCTATTTCCCGGTCCTGGGCCGGCATGTGCCGGGCGACTTCCCGATCTACGGGTTGCCCGGTGTCCCCGTCGGCCAGCCGCAGCTGTACACCCTCGAGTGCCTGGCGGCGCGCCTGGTGCGGCGGATCCGGGCGGTACAGCCCCATGGCCCGTACCACTTGGCCGGCTGGTCGTTTGGCGGGGTGCTGGCGTACGAGGTGGCCGCCCAGTTGCTGGGGGCGGACGAAGCGGTGGCCTTCGTCGGCCTGATCGACACCTATGTGCCGCGCCTGGTCGACCAGGGCAAGGCGCGCTGGCAAGGCCCGCGGCAGGCCGAGGCGCAATTGCTGCAGCACTGCCAGCTGCACTGGCAGGAACAGGGGCAGGCGGGGGCTGCGCAGCTGGCGCAAGTCGAGGCGCTGCACACCGACGACAGGGCGTTCGATGCGCTGCTCGCCCATTGCCGCGAACGCCAATTGCTGGTGCCGGGCCTGGCCCAGGCCAGCGATGCGCAACTGCGCCACTTCTTCGAGCGCCATGTCGCCCATGGGCATGCCCTGGCCCATTACCACCTGGCGCCGCTGCCGCTGCCGTTGCACCTGTTCAAGGCCGAGCAGCGCGAGAACAGCGTCCCCTGCGACAGCCCGACCCTGGGCTGGGCCGAAGCGTTGCCGGGGCAGGTGTTGCATTGCCTGACGGTACCTGGCAACCACCAGAGCCTGATCCAGGCGCCCAACGCGGCCGTGCTCGGCGAGGCCATCGCCCAGGCCATGACGGCCGCGCAAGGCCACGCGTTGCCAGTCCACCAGCCGCTGCTGGCGATCCAGAGCGGCACGCCCGGGCATGTGCCGGTGTTCTGCGTGCCGGGCGCGGGGGACAGCGTCACCAGCTTCATCGGCCTGGCCGAGGCCCTGGGCCAGGATTGGCCGGTGCATGGGCTGCAAGCCAGGGGCCTGGCCGCAGGCGAGGTGCCGCACAGCAGCGTGGAGGTCGCGGCGGATTGCCATGTACGGGCCATCGAGGCGTTCTATCCCCAGGGGCCAGTGAACCTGGTCGGGCATTCGTTTGGCGGCTGGGTCGCGCATGCCATGGCGGCGCGCTTGCAGGCCAAGGGCCGCGAGGTGCGATCGCTGACCCTGATTGACAGCGAGGCGCCGGGCGGCGGTGGCGGTTGCGGCAAGCCGCACACCTTCACCGAAGCCCTGCAGCGGCTGGTCGAGTCGTTGCAGCTGTCCACCGGCAAGTCGCTGGGCATTGCCGCCGACGCCTTCGCCGAGGCGCACGACCAGGCGCAATTGAACCAACTGCATGGGGCCATGGTACGGGTCGGGCTGTTGCCGGCGCGCTCCACGCCCCAGGCCCTGGCGGGCGTGGTGCGCACCTTCGCCAGTGCGCTGCGCACGGTCTATCGGCCACAGGCGCAGTTCGACGGCCTGGCGCGGCTGGTGCTGGTGACGGACCCGGCCCTGGATGCCACCGGCAACCAGCGCGAGCATCGGGCCATGGAGGAGGGCTGGCGGCAACTGATGCCCAAACTGGAGGTATGGCAGGGGCCAGGCAACCACTTCAGCATCCTCAAGGTGCCGGATGTGTTCAGCCTGGCGGCGTGGTGGCATGACGGCCAGGCCTTGGCCTTGAAGACGAGGTTGTCGTGAAGCCAGGCGAAGGATTGTCTGTGGGAGCGGCCTTGTGTCGCGAAAGGGCCGCAGCGCGGCCCCTCTCTGATCAGTAGTGGGCACTCATGGAAAAGTCGAAGTTTCGCAAGATCACGCTGGGCGCCGCGGTGGCCCTGGTCGCCGGTATCGTGCTGTACGCGGTGCAGGCGCCGGCCAAGCCGCCGCAATACATCACCGCCACGGTCGAACGTGGCGACATCGAGAACGCGGTATTGGCCACCGGCACCCTGGAGGGCATCCGCCAGGTGGATGTCGGTGCCCAGGTGTCCGGGCAGCTCAAGTCGCTGAAGGTCAAGCTGGGCGACAAGGTCACCGAGGGCCAATGGCTGGCCGAGATCGACCCGCTGGTGCTGCGCAACACCCTGCGCCAGGCCGAAGTGGACGCGGAAAAGCTGCAGGCCGAACGCCGCTCGACCCAGGCCAAGCTCAAGCAGGCCAAGCGGGTCTATGAGCGCTATGAAGTGCTGCAGGAGGACGAATCGATCTCGCGCCAGGATTTCGACAACGCCGAATCGGAATACGAGGTGCAGCAGGCCAACCTGTTGTCGCTGGACGCGCAGATCAAGAGCGCCCAGGTGCAGGTCGACACGGCCAGGGTCAACCTGGGCTACACCCGCATCGTCGCGCCGATCAACGGCCATGTGGTGGGGGTCGTCACCCAGGAAGGCCAGACCGTGATCGCCAACCAGCTGGCACCGATACTGCTCAAGCTCGCCGACCTGGACACCATGACCATCAAGGCGCAGGTGTCCGAGGCCGACGTGATCCATATCAGCCCCGGCCAGCAGGTGTACTTCACCATCCTCGGTGACGACCAGCGTTACTACGCCAAGCTGCGTGGCACCGAGCCCGCGCCGCAGAACTACCTGGAGAGCAGCGACAAGAGCAGCGGTGCTTCCCGCCAGGCCAGCGCGGTGTTCTACAACGCGCTGTTCGAGGTACCCAACCCCGAGCACCGCCTGCGCATCTCGATGACCGCCCAGGTGCGCATCGTCCTCGACACCGCGCAAGGGGTGCTGACCGTGCCGGTGGCGGCGTTGGGCCCGCGCGACAAGGACGGCAGCTTCGCGGTGCGGGTGCTCGACGCCAAGGGCTTCGCCCAGGTGCGCAAGGTGCAGGCCGGGATCAACAACAACGTCAAGGTGCAGGTCAAGGCCGGCCTGGACGAGGGTGATCGGGTGGTGATCGGCGAACCTGTTACCGGTGAGTCGGGGGCGTGACCATGAACATGACTGTCGAGTTGTCGCCGCAGCGAACGCGGGCGACGGAGCAAGGCCAGGCGCTGTTGCGCCTGACAGGCGTGAGCCGGCGCTTCATGGCCGGCGACCGCGAGTTCCTGGCGCTCAAGGACATCGACCTGCAGATCCGTGCCGGCGAGCTGGTGGCGATCATCGGCGCCTCGGGCTCGGGCAAATCGACGCTGATGAACATCCTCGGTTGCCTGGACCACGCCAGCAGCGGCAGCTACCAGGTCAATGGCCAGGAGACCCGGGACCTGGACGACGACGCCCTGGCCGCGCTGCGGCGTGACCATTTCGGATTCATCTTCCAGCGCTACCACCTGTTGCCGCACCTGGACGCCCTGCGCAACGTGGAGATCCCCGCTGTGTATGCCGGCGTGCCCCAGGCCGGGCGCCATCAAAGGGCCCGTGAACTGTTGACGCGCCTGGGCCTGGCCGGGCACCTGGCGAACCGCCCCAGCCAGCTGTCCGGTGGCCAGCAGCAGCGGGTGAGCATCTGCCGGGCGTTGATGAACGGCGGCGAGGTGATCCTTGCCGACGAGCCCACCGGGGCCCTGGACACCGCCAGCGGCAAGGAGGTGATGAACATCCTGCTGGAGCTGCACGCCGCCGGGCATACGGTGATCCTGGTGACCCACGACCCCAAGGTGGCCGCCCATGCCGAGCGCATCATCGAGGTCAGCGACGGGCAGATCGTCGATGACCGGCGCACGGTGCGCGAAGCTGCTAAGCCGGTTGATGAGGTGCAGCCGGCCGCCGAACGGGCGCCACGGCGGTTGGTGGCGAGCCTGGGGCTGTTCCGCGAGGCCTTCAAGATGGCCTGGATCGCCTTGATTTCGCACCGCATGCGCACCTTGCTGACCATGCTCGGGATCATCATCGGCATCACCTCGGTGGTGTCGATCTCGGCGATCGGCGAGGGCGCCAAGGGCTATGTGCTCAAGGATATCCAGGCGATCGGCAGCAACACCATCGACATCTACTCGGGCAAGAGTTTCGGCGACAGCCGCGCCAAGGCCATCGAGACCCTGTCGCCGGCCGACGTCACCGCGCTCAACGAGCTGTACTACGTCGACAGCGCCACCCCGGTGATCGGCCAGGGTTCACTGGTGCGCTACCGCAACATCGACGCCGACGTGCAGCTCAACGGGGTCAGCGAGCAGTACTTCCAGGTGCGCAACATCCCCCTGGCCGAGGGCATCGTGTTCAGCGCCGACGACGCCCGGCGCCAGGCGCAGGTGGTGGTGATCGACCACAACACCCGCAAGCGCCTGTTCGCGCCCGGGGTCGAGGCACTGGGGCAGGTGATTTTGGTGGGCAGCCTGCCGTGCACGGTGATCGGCGTGACCGCCGAGAACAAGAACCTGTTCGTCGCCGGCAACTCGCTGAACGTATGGATGCCCTACGAGACCGCAGCCGGGCGCGTGCTTGGCCAGCGCCACCTGGACAGCATCAGCGTGCGGATCAAGGACGGCCTGCCGAGCAAGCGGGTGGAGGAGGAAGTCAACAAGCTGATGCTGCAGCGCCATGGCACCAAGGACTTCTTCACCAACAACCTCGACAGCATCATGCAGACGGTGCAGAAGACCAGCCGTTCGCTGACCCTGTTGTTGTCGCTGATCGCGGTGATCTCGCTGGTGGTAGGGGGCATCGGGGTGATGAACATCATGCTGGTGTCGGTGACCGAGCGTACCCGCGAGATCGGTATCCGCATGGCGGTGGGGGCACGGCAGTCGGATATCCGCCAGCAGTTCCTGGTGGAGGCGGTGATGGTCTGCCTGATCGGCGGGGTGATCGGGATCGGGCTGTCGTACGGGATCGGCTACCTGTTCGCGTTGTTCGTCAAGCAGTGGGAGATGGTGTTCTCGCTGGGGTCGATCGTGACGGCGTTCGTCTGTTCGACGCTGATCGGCATCGTGTTCGGCTTCGTGCCGGCGAGGAATGCCGCGCGGTTGGACCCGATCGAGGCCCTGGCGCGGGATTGAGGCCCGTTCGCCGGCAAGCCGGCTCCTACAGGTGCAAACGCGACGCTGTACCCGTAGGAGCCGGCTTGCCGGCGAAAGCTTTTCAGCTACAGCTCGGTATAAACGCAGGCATCCGCCACCGCCCAGCGCACCTTGACCCGGTCACCCGGCTGCATGGGCATGCCGGCCGCAGACAGCGCCTTGACCGTCAACTCCGTCCCGCCCTGGGTCACTACATGGCACGTCTGGCTTTCCCCCAGGAACAGCACCTCGCCGACACGGGCATCCACCTCGTTCCACCCTCCGGGCAGCGCTTCGCGTGCCGCTTGTTCAAGCGTCAGGGCCACTGCCTTCTCCGGCCGCACCATGACCTGAGCGTCCTGCCCGTTCGCCAGCCCCGGCGTCAGGCGGATCGCCACCGGTTGCCCCTCGAAACTGCCTGCGCCATTGCCGCTGGCCGTGATCCGCAGGAAGTTGGAGTTGCCCAGGAACGAGGCGACGAAGGCATTGGGCGGGTTCTGGTAGAGGTCGTAGCCGGTGCCCAGCCCGACGATCCGCCCATGGCTGAAGATGGCGATGCGCTGTGACAGGCGCATCGCCTCTTCCTGGTCATGGGTCACGTAGACGATGGTGATCCCCAGGCGCCGATGCAGCTGGCGCAGCTCGTCCTGCAGGTCCTCGCGCAGCTTCTTGTCCAGCGCCCCGAGCGGTTCGTCCATCAGCAGGATGCGCGGCTCGTACACCAGCGCCCGGGCAATCGCCACGCGCTGCTGCTGGCCGCCGGAGAGCTGGGCCGGGCGGCGGTGGGCGAACGGCTCCAGCTGCACCAGCTTGAGCATGGCGTCCACGCGCTTGGTGATTTCGCTGGCACTGTGCTTGCGGATGGCCAGGGGGAAGGCAATGTTGTCGCGCACGTTCAGGTGCGGGAACAGCGAGTAGCGCTGGAACACCATGCCGATGCCGCGCTTGTGCGGCGGCACGTTCACCAGCGACTGGCCCTGGACCAGGATCTCGCCGCTGCTCGGGGTCTCGAAGCCGGCCAGCATCGACAGGGTGGTGGACTTGCCCGAGCCGCTGGAGCCGAGGAAGGTGAGGAACTCGCCGTCCTGGATGTCCAGGTCGATGTTGTCCACCGCGGCGAAGTCGCCGTAGTGCTTGTTCAGGTTGCGCAGGCTGACCAGGGGCAGGCCGCGCGCATCGTCTTTCATCACTGCACTCATTGTTGTTGTCTCCGGGCGCTCAGGCGCTGACTTCGTTGCGCCGGCGCAGGGCGGCGGCGATGACCATGATCAGTACCGACAGGCCGATCAGCAGCGTCGAGGCGACGGCGATGACCGGGGTCAGGTCCTGGCGCAGGGTGGTCCACATCTTCACGGGCAGGGTTTGCAGTTCGGGGCTGGCCATCATCACGCTGAGCACCACCTCGTCCCAGGACACCAGGAAGGCGAACAGGCCGCCGGCGATCATCCCCGGGCGGATGGCCGGAAAGGTCACCTTGACGATCGCCTGCAGGCGCGAGGCGCCGCAGATCACCGCAGCGTCCTCGATCGACTGGTCGAACAGCTTGAGCGAGTTGATGATCGAGATGATGGTGAAGGGCAGGGCGACGATCACGTGGCTGACCACGAAGGCCACCAGCGTGCCGGTGTAGCCCAGCTTGAGGAACAGCGCTTACACCGCCACGGCGATAATCACCAGCGGCACGATCATCGGCAGGGTGAACAGCCCGTACAGCAGCTCGCGGCCGGGGAAGCGCCCGCGCACCAGGGCGAAGGCGGTGGGCAGGCCCAGGGCCACGGCGGCGAGGGTGGTCAGCACGGCGACCTTGAGGCTGGCCAGGGCGGCGTCCATCCACTCGGGGTTGGAGAAGAACTGGCCGTACCATTTGAGTGTCCAGCCCGGTGGCGGGAACACCAGCCACTGCGATGAGCCGAACGACAGCAGGACGATGAACAGGATCGGCAGCAGCAGGAACGCCGCGATCAGCCCGGTGGTCAGGTACAGGCCCGTGCGCAGTGGACGGCCCATGGCGTTGGGGGTCAGGAGCATGGTCGCTTACCTCGCGTTGCCGACCGGGGATTCCGGTTGCAGCTTCAGGTAGAAGTAGAAGAGCACCAGGGTGATCAGCACCAGCAATGCCGCGGCGGCGCTGGCCAGGCCCCAGTTGAGGAACGACTGCACCTGCTGGACGATGAACTCCGGCAGCATCATGTTCTGCGCACCGCCGAGCAGCGCCGGGGTCACGTAGTAACCCAGCGACATGACGAACACCATCAGCGCGCCGGAGAACAACCCCGAGCGGCAAAGGGGGATGAACACCTTCCAGAAGTTGGTCCAAGGGCTGGCGCCACAGATGGCGCCGGCCTGCAGCACCATCGGGTCGATGGCCTGCATGGTCGCCTGCAGCGGCAGGACGATGAACGGCACCATGATGTAGCTCATGCCGATCACCACGCCGGTGAGGTTGTGCACCATCTCCAGCGGTGCGTCGACGATGCCCAGCGCCATCAGGAATTTGTTGATCACCCCCGAGGCCTGCAGCAGCACCAGCCAGGAGTAGGTACGCGCCAGCAGGCTGGTCCACATCGACAGCAACACGATGTTCAGCAGCCAGCGGCCCCAGCCTCGAGGTACCAGGGTAATCGCCCAGGCCAGCGGGAAACCTAGCAACACGCTGATCAGGGTGACCAGGCCAGCCACCGAGAAGGTGTTGAACAGCACCCGGGCATAGGCCGAGTTGGCGAACAGCTGCTCGTAGTTGCCCAGGCCCGGCACGGGCTCCAGCACCCCACGCAACAGCAGGCCGATCAGCGGTGCGAAGAAGAACAGCCCCAGGAACAGCAGCGCCGGCAACAGGTTGCGGCTGCCGCGCCAGCGCTGGCCCAGCGGCTGGCGGCTCTGCGCAGTCGTGGGCGCGCCGGTGCCGCTGGGGGCCCCTTGCGCGTTGTGCAGGGCGTTGATGGCGACTTTCATTTGACCAGCCACTCATTCCAGCGGGCGGCGATGGCCTGGCCGTTCTTCGCCCAGTAGGCGAAGTCCAGGGTGACCTGGTCCGGGGCATGGGCGGTGGGCAGGTCGGGGGCCAGTTCCGGGTGCAGCTGGCTGACGCTGTCGAGGTTGACCGGGGCGTAGGCGGTGAGGTTGGCGAACTCGGCCTGGCCCTTGGCGCTGCTGGCGTTGGCCAGGAACTTCATGGCCGCGTCCTTGTTCTTCGCACCCTTGGGGATGACCAGGAAATCGGCCATGACCAGGTTCTGCTTCCAGCTCACCCCGACCGGCGCGCCGTCCTGTTGCAGGGCATGCACGCGGCCGTTCCAGAACTGCCCCAGCGAGGCTTCGCCCGAGGCCAGCAATTGCTGCGACTGGGCGCCGCCGCCCCACCAGACGATGTCCTTCTTGATGCTGTCGAGTTTCTTGAAGGCGCGGTCCAGGTCCAGCGGGTAGAGCTGGTCGGCGGGCACGCCGTCGGCCAGCAGGGCCAGTTCGAGCACGCCGGGGCTCGGCCATTTGTACAGGGCGCGCTTGCCGGGGTAGGTCTTGGTGTCGAACAGCGCGCTCCAGTCCACTGGCTTGTTGGCGCCGAGCTTGCCTTCGTTGTAACCCAGCACGAAGGAGAAGAAGAACGAGCCGACACCGTGGTCGGAGACAAAACGCGGGTCAATGCGCTCGCGCTGGATGGCGCTGAAGTCGAGGGGTTCGAGCAGGCCTTCGCTGGCGGCGCGCAGGGCGAAGTCGGCTTCCACGTCGACCACGTCCCACTGCACGTTGCCGCTCTCGACCATGGCCTTGAGCTTGCCGTAGTCGGTGGGGCCGTCCTGCACGACCTTGATGTCGGTGGCCTTGGAGAAGGGCGCGGCCCATGCCTGTTTCTGCGCGTCCTGGGTGGTGCCGCCCCAGCTGACGAAGTTCAGGCTGTCGGCCGCCTGGGTGGCCTGGCAGGCCAAAGTCAGCAGGCTGGCAGCCAGCACGGTGGTTACTCGTTTGCTCAACAGCATGGTTACGCCCTCGTTGCTTTTGTTATTCGAGGCGGGCTTCTGTCGCCCGCCAAATGTGTTCGGGGAGCAGCTACAAGCGGGTGATGCGTGGCCGTTTCTGAAGTGTAGGTGTGGCCGGCAGCCATCAAGGTGTATGGGATATCATATTATGGTATTCCAAGATTTTCGCAAGAGGACGGCGTGACCGGCCATCAGCGAATTGCCCAGGTATGGCGGCAAACCCTTGTAGGAGCCGGCTTGCCGGCGAACGTGCCAGCAGCCACACCCTCGGTGCCAGCGGGTTCAAGATGTTTGGCGTCAGCGTTGCAGCGCCTCCGAGATCGAGCGCCGCTTGCGCGGCGCATCGCGGATGAATCCGCTCCTACAGGGCGGTAGCGCCAATCGATAGATCGGACAACCATGGCCTGTCAGGCATAGGCACGTTGCAACCGATGTAGAAGCGGATTTATCCGCGATGCGCCGCGCGGGCGGCGCTCGATCTCAAGAGTACTGCCAGGCCATCGCCAGGCATGTGGCCGCCGCCACTCGAACCCTTGCCTTGCGCCCAAGGGCTTGTCGCATTCACTGACCTGTCCCGCGATTGCAGGCACCACAACTATCAGTTGCCCTCGAACGGAATACTCTGCACCACTTCCAGCTCATACCCCGCCAGGCCCGCGTATTTCAGCGGTGGCCCGAGGTGGCGCAACTTGCCCACGCCCAAGTCCTGGAGAATC
This sequence comes from Pseudomonas sp. MWU13-3659, assembly GCF_023757525.1. Lineage (NCBI taxonomy): Bacteria > Pseudomonadati > Pseudomonadota > Gammaproteobacteria > Pseudomonadales > Pseudomonadaceae > Pseudomonas > Pseudomonas sp. MWU13-3659. The sequence continues at coordinate 12,940 of NZ_JAMSHW010000004.1, forward strand.
TGCGCGCCGGTGCCGACTTCCGAATACACCTTCGACTGCCCGCGCTGGTAGGGCCGCATCGGCTGGGTGAGCTGCGGCACCCGTTCGAGCAGGGCTTGCGAAGACTCATGGTTGGCCAAAATCACCACCACCCCGGCGCCTTCCTCGGCCACCTTCTGCAACGCCGCCCACAGCGTCCAGTTGGCAGGGCCGGCATACTCGGCCCCCACCAGGTCGCGCAACGGGTCGATCACGTGCACCCGCACCAGGGTTGGCTGTTCGCGGCGGATATCGCCCATCACCATGGCCATGTGCACGCCGCCTTCGATGCGGTCCTCGTAGGTGACCAGGCGAAAGGTGCCGTGCACGGTGGGGAGTTCGCGTTCGCCGATGCGTTTGATGGTCTGTTCGGTGCTCAGGCGGTAGTGGATCAGGTCGGCGATGGTGCCGATCTTGATGCCGTGGCGGGCGGCGAACACTTCCAGGTCCGGGCGCCGGGCCATGGTGCCGTCGTCGTTGAGCACCTCGACGATGACCGACGCCGGGCTGAAGCCGGCCAGGCGCGCCAGGTCGCAACCGGCCTCGGTGTGGCCGGCGCGGGTCAGCACGCCGCCTTCGCGGGCGCGCAGGGGGAAGATATGGCCGGGCTGCACCAGGTCCTCGGGGCGGGCAGCGGGCGCCATGGCGGCGGCCACGGTGCGCGCCCGGTCGGCGGCGGAGATGCCGGTGGTGACACCGCTGGCCGCTTCGATCGACACCGTGAAGGCGGTGCTGAACACGCTGCCATTGCTGGGCACCATCTGTTCTAGGCCCAGGCGCTGGCAGTGCTCGTCGGTCAGGGTCAGGCAGATCAGGCCCCGCGCCTCGCGGGCCATGAAGTTGATGGCCTGGGCGTCGCAGCGCTCGGCGGCGATCAGCAGGTCGCCTTCGTTTTCCCGGTCCTCGTCATCCACCAGTAGGACCATCCTGCCCTGGCGGTAGTCTTCGAGGAGTTCTTCGATGCTGTTGAAGGCCATGCTGCACGCTCACGGTGATCGGGTGAAATTATGGTATACCATAATACATAATTCACCTTGCAACAGGAGCACGACGAATGAAGGCCTACTGGATCGCCCATGTGGACGTCACCGACCCCGAGCAGTACCAGCAGTACACCCAGCGCGCGCCGGCGGCATTCGCCGCGTTTGGCGGGCGTTTCCTGGCCCGGGGTGGGCGCAGCGAGGCGATGGAAGGCGGGGCGACGCCCCAGCGTAGCGTGGTGATCGAGTTCGATTCATATGAGCAGGCCGTGGCCTGCTATCGCTCGGCGCTGTACCAGGCGGCCTGCCGCCATCGCCAGGGAGTTGCCCAGGCGCGGGTGATCATTGTCGAGGGGGTTGCGCCCTGATCCGCGGCCTGTTCGCCGGCAAGCCGGCTCCTACGGGTACAACGCAAGCCTCGGTAGGAGCCGGCTTGCCGGCGAACAGGCCGTGGATCACTTATCTGCACTGGCTGAATCGGCCCGCTGGCCACGGGTACGCAACAGCGACAACAACACCCCACCCAGCAGCAACCCGAACGTCACCCCCAGCGACAAGGCCGCCGGCACCTTGCCCACCAACCCGTGGTAGAAGATCTTGCAGCCGATGAAGATCAGCACCATTGCCAGCGCGTACTTGAGGTAGACGAACCGGTGCATCAGGGCCGCCAGGGCGAAATACAGCGAACGCAGGCCGAGGATGGCGAAGATGTTCGAGGTGTAGACGATGAACGGGTCCTGGGTGATGGCGAAGATCGCCGGCACGCTGTCGACGGCGAACACCAGGTCGGCCAGCTCGATCAGCACCAGGGCCAGGAACAGCGGCGTCGCGTAGCGAATCGCCCTGGTCGCCCCGGGAGGCGTCAGGCGCACGAAGAAGCGCGGGCCATGGATCTGCTCGGTGACCCGCATGTGCCGGCGCACGAAGCGCAGCACCGGGTTGTTGGCCAGGTCCGGGTGGGCATCGTCCTTGGCCAGCGCCATCTTGATACCGGTGAACAGCAGGAAGGCGCCGAAGATGTACAGCACCCAGGCAAAGTGCTGCACCAGCGCCGCGCCCACGCCGATCATGATCGCCCGCAGCACCACCACCCCGAGGATGCCCCAGAACAGCACGCGGTGCTGGTAGCGGCGGGGGATGGCGAAGAAGCTGAAGATCATCGCCATGACGAACACGTTGTCCATCGACAGCGACTGCTCGACCAGAAAACCCGTGTAGAACTCCAGCGCCGACTGGGCGCCCAGTTCATGCCAGACCCATGCGCCAAACAGCACGCCCACGCTGAAATAGCCGGCATATAGCAGCAGGCTTTCGCGCATCTCGATCTCGCGCTCCTGGCGGTGCAGCACGCCCAGGTCGAGCACCAGCAAGCCGATGACGATGACGATGAACACCAGCCACAACCAAGTGCTGGTGCCGAGGAACGAATCGGTGAGAAATGTGTGCAGAGCTGTCATGAGCCCCTCCTTGATTGTCGACGTTGCAGGGCAACAGTGATTCCGACATGGCGGCGCAAACCGTCAGAGGGGCCCGGCATCACATGGCGTTGATACTAGATGTGAATGCAGGAGGTGCCTGGGCGAGGCTGTTACATTTCTTTGCTTCGGGGGCGGTCGGTTATCGGTAGTTCGCCGCGTAGGCCTGGCGCAAGCCGACTGCCCAACCATCGAGCACGGCCTTGACGTTGTCGGCGGTCATCGCCTGCGCATCGTTTTCCAGCGGCGTACCGGTGCCGCTGAGCATGGCTTCGGCGATGATCCGGCCACTGGTACCCGCCTCGAAGATCAGCTCGGTGGCGATGTCGCTGTCGCGGTCACGCATGCCCGTGGCGCTGCTGATCCCCGCCGCCACCAGGGTGACCGGCAACCATTCGTAGAAGCGCAGGCCCTGGGTATCGGCACTGACGCGGGTGATGGCCGGCCTGACCACCAAGGTGTTGGGGCCGGGCTTGTCGACCACGGTCATCACCTTGCCCAGCTCGCTGCGCAGCGTCGCGTCGTAGTAGTGGCTGATGGCACTGAGGGTGGCCTGGGGAATGCGCGTGCTGGGTGTCGGCGCGGGGTAGTACTGGCTCGGTTGCAGGTAGACCTCGATGTAGCGGCCCCGTGGCCATCTCGGGTCGACCCAGCTGAGCACGGTCTGGCCCGATGACGCCTGCTGCCGGGTGAGCAGGCTGTAGTCGCTGAGGAACCCGGACGGCGCCGGCTTGCTGCTGCACGCCGACAGGCCAAGGGTGCTGGTCAGCACCATGGCCAGCAGATGGCGGCGGCTCATGGGCGCGCGCCTTCTTGCGGCGTTGCCTGCCCGGCCTGAAGCGGGGCACCGTCCCGCGATTCGTGGATGTGCAGTTGCCCATGGGCCATCAGCCAGTTGACGAGGTCCCGGGTCGGCACGCTGTGACAGTACTCGACCCATTCACCCGACTCTGGGCCGTAGTGTTCGAAGTAGCGGCGCAACGTGATCCGGCTCTGATCGTCCGCAAGGTCCAGGCTCACCTGCTGCACCAGCAGCGAACCCGATTGCCCGCGATGCGTGGTGCGCGCGCTGAGCACCAGGGGGGCGATGCCCTCGTGTCGGTCGATGCGCTGGCGAGTGTCGGTGATCGTCATGATGAGCCCTCGAGTAAGTTGAAGGCCCGCAGGTTGTAGGACTATTTTTGCCAGGTGATGTCTGGAACATGTCGGGCGTGATGAAATGTTGCGTGATTGAAATATATGACCGGCGCTGTGCAATGGTTTTAGATACGCCTTTTTTCCTGGACCGGTATGACCGTGAGCAGATTGCTGATCGTCGATGACGACGTGGAAATCCTTGGCCTGTTGAAGCAGTTCTTCGTCCAGCAGGGCTATGAGGTGGACCTGGCCACCGAGGGCCAGTCGATGTGGGCGGCGATCGAGCGGCAGTGCCCGGACGCGATCATCCTCGACCTGATGACGCCGGGCGAGGGCGGCCTGAGCCTGTGCCAGAAGCTGCGGGCGCAGGTCGGGGTGCCGCTCATCATGCTCACGGCCATGGCGGAGCTGAGCGACCGTATCATCGGCCTGGAGCTGGGCGCCGATGACTATGTGACCAAGCCCTTCGACCCCCGCGAGCTGCTGGCCCGCCTGCGCGCCGTGCAGCGTCGTGCCGGTGAGCAGCTGCCGCGAGGCGAGGCCGCCCGGCCGGTGATCGGTTTCGCCGGGTGGCGCCTGGATATCACCTGCCGCGAGCTGCGCTCGCCCGAGAACGTGATGATTCCGTTGTCGGGTGCGGAGTTCGACCTGCTGGTGGTGTTTCTGGAGCACCCCCAGCGCATCCTCACCCGCGAGCAACTGATCGACCTGACCCGCGGCCAGGGCCATGACGCTTTCGATCGCAGCATCGACGTGCAGGTCAGCCGGCTGCGGCGCAAGATCGAGCCCGACAGCAAGCGCCCGGACCTGATCCGCACCGTGCGCAACGGCGGCTACCTGTTCACCGCCAAGGTGACCCGTTCGTGATCTGGCGCCTGCTCGGCCGCGACACGCTCAGGCGGCGGATCGCCCTGACCATCTTCATCGCGCTGCTGGCCTCGCTGGCGCTCAACGCCCTGTTCGTCCAGGTGGCCGGCAGCTGGGCGCGGCCGCCCATCGAACGCACCGGCCTGCTCGAGCAGATCGCCGTGACCACCCGGGTGATCGAGACCGCGCCGCCGTCATTGCGCCTGCAACTGGCACAGGCGGCGAGCACACCGACGCTGCAGGTGCGCTGGAGTACAGAGCGTGGTGAGCTCGGCTTGCCTGGCCCGGGCACGCAGCTCTATTCGCGGGAGGTGCCGGCCATGGCGCAATTACTGGGGCCTGAGCGCGCCATCGCGGTGTACAACCCGGGTGACTGGCCAGCGGGCAGCGCCGAGGCGCACTACGCGGCGCTGGTCGCGCTGGCCGACGGCAGCTGGCTGTCGTTCGTGCCGCCGGAGCGCAGCTGGGGCCTGAGCGTGACGGCGCGGCTGGCGGTGGTCATCGGCCTGGGGCTGGTGGCGACCCTGCTGGTCGCCTGGTGGGCCACCCGCCAGCTGGCCAACCCGCTGCAGCGTTTCGCCAGCGCGGCGCGGCGTTTCGGTGGCGACCTGCAGGCGCCGCCCATCGCGGTCGAAGGCCCCGAGGAGATCCGCCAGGCAATCATCGCCTTCAACACCATGCAGGCGCAGATCCAGCACTTCCTGCGCGAGCGCACCCACCTGCTCGCAGCCATCTCCCATGACCTGCGCGCGCCGTTGACGCGCATGCGCCTGCGCAGCGAATTCATGGAGGACACCGACCATCAACGCAAGCTGGTACGCGATGTCGACGAGATGCAGACGATGATCAACGCGGCCCTGGCGTTTTTCCGCGAGGGCACGCAACTGGAGCAGCGCACCGCCTACGACCTGGCCGAGCTGTTGCAGACCCTCGTCGACGACTACCGCGACCAGCAGGTTGCCGTCGAGTACAACGGCCCTGCGCACCTGGTGCATGACGGCCGCCCGCTGGCGACCAAGCGGGTAATCGTCAACCTGCTGGAAAATGCCATGAAGTATGCGCGTGAACCCCAGATCGCGTTGAGCCGTGGCCCGCACCAGATCGTGATCGAAGTCAGCGACCGGGGGCCGGGTATTCCCGAAGACGCGCTGGAGCGTGTGTTCGATCCGTTCTACCGGCTGGAGGGGTCGCGCAACCGCGACACCGGTGGCGTTGGCCTCGGCTTGTCGGCCGCCCGGGCCAGCGTGCGTGAACAGGGGGGCGAGCTGACCTTGCGCAATCGCAGTGGCGCGGGGTTGGTGGCCCGGGTCGAACTGCCCGATGACCGCTGAGGGGTCAGTACACCCAGACCTCGACACGCCGGTTGCGCAAGCGCCCCTGTTCCAGGTCGTTACCGGCCACCGGCAGCTCATCGCCCATGCCTGCCACGTCCTTGACCTCCACGCCGGCCCGCGCCAGTTCACGGCGCACCGCCATGGCCCGCAGGCGCGAGAGCAGGGCGGCGCGGCCCGGGGTTTCCTTGGGGTCGCCGAAACCCACCAGCACCGCCTGCTCGTGCAGCTTGCCCGCATGGCGCAGGTAGTCGCCGACCCGCTGCACATCACGCAGGGCCTTGTTGTCGAGGCTGGCGCTGCCTTCCTGGAAGCGGAAGTTCACGGTCAGGCGCCGGGCTTCACTGGCCAGGGCGCGATAGCGTGGTGGCATGCCGGGTTGGACGGGGACGGGCAGCGCCTTGATCTGCTGGGCGACGAAACCCTGCTCGGCGACGATGGCCTGGCCGGCGGGGCTCTGGGCGAATTCGGCCAGCGCCCGGGCCAGGGGCTTGGCGTTGCCGGGCAGGTAGAAAAACAGCCGGCGCGACACCGGGTAATCCTCGCTCGCCACCAGGGCGAGGCTGGGGGGCAGGGCGGGCGCATCGCCCTCGGCCACCGCCAGCACCTTGGCGCCGTGCACCGTGGCCAGGCCGCTGAAGCCGATGGCCTGGCGGTCGGCCAGGACCTGCCCGGCCAGCGCGTCGGCCGACTCGAAGCGCCGCGCCTGGGGCGACAGCTCGCCGTGCTGAGGGTCGAGCACCCGCGCCTTGAACGTCTCGAAGGTGCCGGAGCGGTCGTCACGGGCATACAGGTGGATGGCGCCGCCGGGCACGCCCAGTTGTTCCCAACGCTGAACCTGCCCGGAAAAGACCTGCGCCAGTTGCGTGGTGTTCAGCTGTGACAGCGGGTTGTCGGGGTGGACGATCACCGCCACGCCGTCCAGGCCGATGACCTGTTCGCTACGGGCGCCGCGCATGTCCCCCAAGGCCTGCAGTTGTTGCGCTTCGGCATTGCTGATCGGCCGCGAGGCGGTCGCCAGGTCGGCCTCGCCGCTGGCCAGGGCGGCAAAGCCGGTGCTGGTGCCATGGGCCGCGATGGCGATACGCAGCGGTTGGTTGTCGCGGTCCCGGGCGCTGACCAGCGTCTCGTTGGGCGCAGGCCCGGGCGTCACCTCGATCGCGCTGGCACCCTGGGCCTTCAGCAGGCCGCCGACCAGTGCCGGGGCCAGCGCGGTACCGATGGTGTTTGAGCCCTGGATGCGCAGTTGCAGGGGGGCGGCCATGGCCAGCACCGGGAGCAGGCAGAGCAGCAGTGGAATCAGGCGAGGCATGCCGGGGACCTTTGGCACGAAGTTGCGCCGCAGATTACGACAGTTGAGTGACGGTCAGATGACAGGCCTGCTGGTATCACGCCCGCAACAGGTGGACTGCCAGCCCGGTCAGGGCGCAGGCAAGCAACACTTGAATCACACCCCGCTTGAAGCGGAACAAGGCAATGGCTGCGGCAACTGCGATCATCGCCGAAGGCCAGTCGAATGCCCCACTGAAACCGTCCGGCCAAAGCACGTGGTAGCCGAAGAACAGGGCGAGGTTCAGGATCACGCCCACTACAGCGGCCGTGATCCCCGTCAGCGGTGCGGTGAATTTCATCTCGTTGTGAGTCGACTCCACCAATGGGCCACCGGCAAGGATGAAGAGGAACGACGGCAAGAAGGTGAACCAGGTGACGAGACTCGCCGCGACTGCGCCGGCAAGGAATGGGTGTTCCACACCGAACATCGGATGCACATACCCCCCCACGAAGCCGACGAAGGCGACCACCATGATCAGTGGTCCTGGCGTGGTTTCCCCCAAGGCGAGGCCATCGATCATCTGGGTCGGCGTCAGCCAGCCGTAATGCCCGACAGCGCCCTGGTAGACGTAGGGCAGCACCGCGTAAGCACCACCAAAGGTCAGCAGTGCGGCCTTGGTGAAGAACCAGCCCATCTGCGTCAGGGTTGCGCCCCAGCCAAACGACAGCGTCAGCAGCCCCATGGGCAGGACCCAGAGCGCAGCACCGACCAGCAGCAAGCGCACTAAGTGACCCCAGCTGAATCGGGCATGCTCGGGAGCCGGAGTGTCGTCATCAATCAGCGCCGGGCCATAGTTGCTCTTTGCGGCTCCATGACTGCCACCGATCACGAACTTGCCTGGGGCAAAGCGCCCTCCCACATAGCCGATGATGGCGGCAACCAGCACGATCAGCGGGAACGGCACATCAAGGGCGAAGATGGCCACGAACGAGGCGCCGGCCATGGCCCACAGCCAGCCATTCTTCAACGCGCGCGAGCCGATCCGATGGGCCGCGTGGACGACAATGGCCGTGACCGCTGGCTTGATGCCATAGAAAATCCCCGCGACGACCGGGACCTCACCGAAGGCGACGTAGACCCAGGACAAACCGATCAGGATGAACAGCGAAGGCAGCACGAACAAGGCGCCAGCAATCACACCGCCCCAGGAACGGTGCATGAGCCAGCCGATGTAGGTGGCGAGCTGCTGGGCCTCGGGGCCAGGCAACAACATGCAGTAGTTCAGCGCGTGCAGAAAGCGTTTCTCGCTGATCCACCGCCGGCGCTCGACCAGCTCCTGGTGCATGATCGCGATCTGGCCGGCGGGCCCGCCAAAGCTGATGAACCCCAACTTGAGCCAGAACAGGAAGGCTTCGAACAAGCCGATCGGCCGTTGGGCCGCCCGCGAGGGTGGCTGTTCGCTCACTGTGGAGGTGGTATCAATCATTTCTCGGGACGCCTCATTTGCATTGGGATCTCATGGCGCATTCTGAACAACCTGGCGTCGCGTTGAACAGCGGACGCCGCTGTCGGTGCATCAACGCCGATTGACATAATGTGACCAATTTCAGAAGCTCACAATTTTTGTAACCGAAGGCTACCTTGTTGGCCTGAGACCGAAGTAACCTGACCAGGCGCGGGCAACCGCCTCTGATTCGATAGGGCCGCACACTTGCGGCCGAACAATGCTGTGCACACAGGTCGACCAGGAACGGTCGACCCGACAACAAAAACAAGAGAAGTCATCGACATGGATGTGAGATGTGATCAGCTCAAGACGCTGACGGGCACCCTGTGCCTGGCGTTCGCCACCGGGCTGCCGCTGTCGGCTGCGGCGGCCTATCAGGAAACCGGCCGCCCAGGCGACCCCGCCAGCTGGCGTTCGGCCGAGTATCAGCAGGACTGGGGCCTGGAGCGCATGCAGGCGAGCCAGGCCTACGCCGCCGGCATCACCGGCGCCGGGGTCCGCATCGGTGCCCTGGACTCGGGGTTCGATGCCGCCCATCCCGAGGCCAGCCCCGGACGTTTTCACGCGGTGACCGCCACCGGCCAATATCTGGACGGCACCCCGTTCAGTGTGTCCGGGGTGCTCAATGGCGCCAACGACAACCATGGCACCCATGTCACCGGCACCATGGGCGCGGCCCGTGATGGCCTTGGCATGCATGGCGTGGCCTTCAATGCCCAGGTCTACGTGGGCAACACCAACAAGAACGACAGTTTCCTGTTCGGCCCCGGCCCCGACCCGAAGTATTTCAAGGCGGTCTACGATGCCCTGGTGGATGCCGGGGCGCGGGCCATCAACAACAGCTGGGGCAGCCAGCCCAAGGATGTCAGCTACCAGACCCTGGGTGGCCTGCGCGCGGCCTACGCCCAGCATTTCCAGCAGGACACCTGGCTCGACGCCGCCGGCGACGTGGCGCGCCGTGGCGTGGTCAATGTGTTCAGTGCCGGCAACAGCGGCTATGCCAATGCCAGCGTGCGCTCGGCGCTGCCGTACTTCCAGCCGGAGCTGGAAGGCCACTGGCTGGCGGTGTCGGGCCTGGACAAGAACAACCAGCAGAAATACAACCAGTGCGGCATCGCCAAGTACTGGTGCCTGGCGACCCCCGGTGCGGCGATCACCAGTACCATTGCCGGAGGCGGCTACGCCACCTACAACGGCACCTCGATGGCCGCGCCCCATGCCACCGGCGCCTTGGCCTTGGTCATGGAACGTTATCCCTACCTGAACAACCAGCAGGCCCTGCAGGTGCTGCTGACCACCTCGCGTCAGCTTGATGGCACGCCGACCCAGGGGCCCAGCGACCGGGTGGGTTGGGGCGTTCCGGATCTGGGCCGGGCGTTGAACGGCCCCGGGCAGTTATTGGGTGAGTTCGATGTCAACCTGGGGCGCGGGCAGGGCGATAGCTGGAGCAACGGCATCTCCGACCAGGCCCTGGTGCAGCGTCAGGCCGAGGACGCCGCGGAACGCCAAGCCTGGCAGCAGACCCTCAAGGATCGCGGCTGGGAGCATGGCCTGGCAGCGGGAGCCAGCCAGCAGGATCGCAGCGACTATGCCGTGGGCATGGCCCGCGACGCGGCTGCCGCGCAGCGGGCCTACCAGGGCAGCCTGGTCAAGTCCGGGGCCGGCTGGCTCGAGCTCACGGGGGACAGCAGCTACCGCGGCCCAACCCGGGTCGATGGCGGGTTGCTGGTGGTCAATGGCAGCCTGCAATCGGCGGTGACGGTCAACACAGGCGCTACCCTGGGCGGCAACGGGCGCATCGGTGCCCTGACCGCCAGCGCCGGGGGCGTGGTGGCACCAGGCAACTCCATCGGGACCTTGAATGTTGCCGGCAACCTGGACTTGCAGCCGGGCTCGACCTACCGGGTGGAGCTGTCGCCCACGGCCAGTGATCGGCTCATCGTGGGCGGCCAGGCCAGTGTCGCTGGCGCCAATCTGAGCCTGGAACCCCAGGCGCGGCCGAACCTGTTGGCCGGTGGCCCGGTAGCCAGCCTGGTAGGGCGCCAGTTCGACATCCTGCAGGCGGCGGGTGGCGTCAACGGACGCTTCGCCCAGGTCCAGCCCGCTTACCTGTTTCTGGGGACCGTCCTCGATTATTCGGCCAACGCCGTGCAGCTGGACATAACGCGCAGCGGCACGACATTCGACAGCGTCGGTGTCACGGCCAACCAGCGCGCCAGCGGCGGCGCCGTGGAGCGGCTGGGGCCGGGCAATCCCGTGTATGAAAGCCTGCTGCTCTCGACCTCGCCGGACCAGGTCCGGGACGGCTTGCGACAGCTGGCCGGGGAAATCTACCCGGCGCTGGACTCGATGCTGCTCAGCCAGGGTTCGGTCTTGCGCGATGCCTTTGGCGAGCGTGTGCAAGGTTCTGCGCTGAATGCCAATGCGTCCGGAACGTCTGCGGGCGGGCCAGGCTCGACCCAGCTCTGGCTCAAGGGCCTGGGCAGCTGGGGCCGCATCGAGGGCGTGCAGGGTACCGAGTCCTATACCAGCTCCCTGGGCGGCATGCTGCTGGGCCTGGATCGTGACTTCGACGAGCAGACCCGGGCCGGCCTGGCCGCCGGCTACAGCGACAGTTCCCTGGGCATGGGCGGCAGCCACTCCCGGGCCACGGTCGACAGCTACCACCTGGGCGCCTATGCCCGCCACGACTTGGACCAACTGCGCTTGAGCCTGGGTGCCAGCTACAGCTGGCACCGCGCCGAGGTCCGGCGCGACCTGGCCTATGGCGAAGTGTCCGGCCGCCAGCGCGGGCGGGTCGATGCCCGCAGCCAGCAGTTGTTCGCCGAAGCGGCCTATCGCCTGCCGTTGTCGACGGTGCAGTTGGAGCCCTTCGCCAACCTGACCTTCCAGCATCTGGACCGCGACAGTTTTCATGAGAAGGGCGACGCCGCGGCGCTGCATGCCGGTGACGAACAGCGTGATGCCTGGCTCAGCACCTTGGGCCTGCGCGGGCGCCAGCAATGGCAAATGGGCCCGCAGCAGGATGTGCAACTGGCGGCAAGCCTGGGCTGGCAGCACCGCCTGAGCGGCACCCAGGATCGCGAGCACCTGGCCTTCGCCGGCAGCGACCAAGCGTTCCGGGTGGAGACTGCGCCAGCCTTGCGCGATGCCGCGCTGGTGGGGCTCCAGGCACGGGTGGGGCTGACCCGCGACCTGGACCTGAGCCTGGACTACCAGGGGCGCCTGGCCAGTCGTGAGCAACAGCATGGCGCGGGGCTCAACCTGCAATGGCGTTTCTGAAGCGCCATGGCACGGGGGGTGCCAGGCGTTGCATTACGGAGTTTTACCAACGCGGTTTTTCATCAATGCAACTAAGGAAGGTCGTAGTGAAGCAAGTCAGAAAGGATGACAGCGCGTTCGCGCAGGGCTGGGCCCTGGCCCCGCTGGGTCGGGCACTGGTGGGCTGGGTGGCGCTGATGGGCACGGCCCAGGCCGCGCCCTACGTGGAGAGTGGCCGCCTCGGCGATGCCGGCAGCTGGCGCAGCGACGAATTCAAGGCCGACTGGGGGCTGGGGGCGATTCACGCCGACAGCGCCTATGCCGCCGGCTTCAGCGGCAAGGGGGTGAAACTGGGGATCTTCGACCAGCCGGTCTACGCCCCGCACCCCGAGTTCGCCGGCAAGGACAAGATCGTGACCCTGGTCACCAGCGGCATCCGCCAGTATACCGACCCCTATATCCCGGTGAAGGCCGGCGATGCGTTCCGCTATGACGGCAGCCCGTCGGTGGGCTCGGACGGCAAGCTCGGCTCCCATGGCACCCACGTCGGCGGGATCGCCGCCGGCAACCGTGACGGCGTATCGATGCACGGCGTGGCCTACGCCGCGCAGATCATCAGCGCCGACAACGGCGACCCCGGCCCCGAGGACGGTATCGTCCTGGGCAACGATGGCGCGGTGTACAAGGCCGGCTGGGACAGCCTGGTGACCAGCGGCGCGCGGATCATCAACAACAGCTGGGGCATCGGCATCACCGATCGCTTCGCCAAGGGCGGCCGCAACCCGGATTTCCCGCATTTCACCGTGGACGATGCCCGGGCGCAGTTCGCGCAGATCCAGCCGCTGTTGGGCACGCTGCCCGGTGGCGCCTATGACGGAGCCATCGCCGCCGCTCGCAGCGGGGTCCTGACGATCTTCGCCGCCGGCAACGACTACAACCTGAACAACCCTGATGCGATTGCCGGCCTGGGCTATTTCGTCCCGGACATCGCGCCGAACTGGATGACCGTGGCGGCGTTGCAGCAAAACCCCGACACCAGCAGCGCCAACCCGTACCTGGCCAGCACGTTCTCTTCCCGTTGCGGCTATACCGCGAGCTTCTGCGTATCGGCCCCCGGCACCCGGATCTACAGCGCGGTGATCGGTGGTACCAGCCTGGCAGACCTGACCCAGGGCTACGCCAACAAGAACGGGACCTCCATGGCCGCGCCCCATGCCGCCGGCGCGGCGGCGGTGCTGATGGAGCGCTTCCCCTACATGAGCGGCGCACAGATCGCCAGCGTGCTGCGCACCACCGCCACCGACATGGGCGCGCCCGGCATCGATGCCTTGTACGGCTGGGGCATGATCAACCTGGACAAAGGGATCCGTGGCCCGGGCATGCTGGTCACCGAGCAGGACATTCCCGAGGAGTTCCGCATCGCCGGTGGCTACGGCCCGAGCCAGTTCGTGGTCGACCTGCCGGGTATCGGCGCCGTGGTGGATGCCGGCAAGCCGACCCAGCGGCTCTGCAACGGCCTGGGTTGCGGGCTGGACCTGTGGAGCAACGACATCTCAGGCCATGGCGGCCTGACCAAGCAGGGCATCGGCACCCTGGTGCTCAGCGGCAACAACACCTACTCCGGCCCGACCCTGGTCAACCAGGGGCGCCTGGCGGTCAATGGTTCGCTGCAGTCGACGGTGGCGGTCAATGCCGGCGGCGTACTGGGCGGCAATGGCCGGATCGGCGCGCTGGTGGTCAACCCCGGTGGCGTGGTGGCGCCAGGCAACTCCATCGGCACCTTGCAGGTGAGTTCCGACGTGACCTTCCAGCCGGGTTCGACCTATGCCGTGGAGGTGGATGCCACGGGCAGCGACCGGCTGGTCAGCGGTGGCAAGGTCTCTCTGGGCGGGGCGAACCTGGCCCTGGACCTGCAGAACCCCGGGGTTTCGCTGCAATCCCAGCAGGCGCCGAGCCTGCTGGGGCGTCAGTTCGACATCCTGGATGCCGCGGGCGGCGTGCAGGGCAGTTTCGCCAGCGTGCAGTCCAACTTGCTGTTCCTCGGTGGCGGCTTGGCCTATGGCGGCAACGGGGTGCAACTGGCGGTGCAACGTAGCGCCAGCTTTGCCAGTGTTGGCTTGACCGCCAACCAGCGTTCAGTGGCCGCGGCCGCCGATCGACTCGGCGCGGGCAACCCGGTCTACGAGAGCCTGCTGTTGTCGACCGATGCCGCCAGCGCCCGGCAGGCGTTCGATCAATTGTCCGGGGAAATCCACCCGGCGGTAGGCAACCTGCTGCTCAACGACAGCCGCCAGCTGCGCGACGCCATGGGCGAGCGTACCCGTCTCGCCGCGCCGACCGTGGATGGCCAGGGCAACGGCCTGTGGGTCAAGGCCCTGGGTGCCTGGGGCAAGGCCGACGGTGATTCTGGTCGGGCGCGCTACAGCACCTCCATTGGCGGCCTTCTGCTGGGGGCCGACGGGCAGGTGAGCGAGGACACCCGCATCGGCGTCTTCACAGGCTACAGCGACAGCTCGCTGAGCATGGGCGATGGTCGTCATTCCTCGGCCAGTGTCGACAGCTACCACCTGGGTGCCTATGCCGGCAAGGAACTGGAGCAGGTGCGCCTGAGCCTGGGCGGCAGCCACAGCTGGCACCGCATCGATACCAAGCGCGAGCTGCAGTACAACGAGGTCAGCGATCGCCTGAAGAGCAAGCGTGATGCCCAGAGCACCCAGGTGTTCGGCGAAGCCGCCTGGAAGGTCGCCGTACCGGGTATGGCGTTGGAGCCGTTCGCCAACCTGGCCTATGTGCATATCGACAGCGACAGCTTCAAGGAACATGGCGGTGCTGCCGCGCTCAAGGGCGGGCAGGATAACCGCGATGCCTGGCTCTCGACCCTGGGCATGCGTGCCGGCAAGCAACTGCAACTGTCCGGCGGCCAGGCGGTGGAGCTTTCCGCTACCCTGGGCTGGCAGCACAACCTGAGTTCCACCGGATCTGACCAGCACCTGGCCTTCGCAGGCCAGGGCGATACCTACAAGGTGCAGGCGCTGTCCCTGGATCGTGATGCGGCGGTGGTCGGCTTGCGGGCGGGGGTTGCCTTGGGGCGTCAGGCCCGGGTCAACCTGGACTACAACGGGCTGCTGGGTAGCCGCGACAACAGCCATGGGGTCGGCCTGACCCTGGATTGGGCGTTCTAAGGCCCTGGCAACCGATAGACAAGGTGTTGCACCCGCCCCACGAACCTGGCAACAGGGTCGTGGGCGCGGTCAAGTCGACGGAGTGCGTTCAGCGCCATGAGCGAGAGGCACCCCATCGCTTCTACAAGTGATCAGCGTGCCTCAGGCACGATGATGTGCGACGGCGCCTCGCCGGCGCGACGCCGAGCCACGCAGTAGTACAGCACGCTCGGCACCACCAGCCCGATCAGCCACGACACATCCACGCCGCCCAGGTGCGCGACCATGGGCCCGGTGTACAGCTTGGTGTCGATGAAGGGCATCTGCACCAGCACGCCAAAGGTGTAAACCGTGATACCCGGCCAGTTCCAGCGCCCGTAGCGGCCGTTGGGGTCGGCCAGCGCCGGAATGTCGTAGCGCTCTTTGGTGATGAAGTAGTAATCCACCAGGTTGACCGCGCTCCAGGGCACGAAGAAGGTCAGCAGGAACAGGATGAACGACTTGAACGCACTGAGGAACGAATGCTGGCCGAGCAGGGCGACCAGGGTGGCTGCGCCGACGATCGCCAGCACGAACACCAGGCGCTGCAGGCGGCTGATCTGCAGGTGGCCACGCAAACCGCTGATGATCGTGGCGATGCACATGAAGCTGCCGTAGCTGTTGAGGGTGGAGATGGTCACCTTGCCGAAGGCGATGCAGAAATACAGCAGCGCCGCGGTGGTGCCGGCACCGCCCAGGCCGACGATATAGGCCACTTCGCGTCCTGAGAACTGGCCGCCGGCAATGGCGGCGGCGAACACCCCGAGGATCATCGAAGCCTGGGCGCCGATCACCGAGCCCAGGCCGGCGGCGAGGAAGGTCTTCACCGGCGACGTGCTGCTGGGCAGGTACCGCGAGTAGTCGGCCACGTAGGGGCCGAAGGCGATCTGCCAGGACGCCGCCAGCGACACCGCGAGCAGGAAGCTGCCCCAGCTGAAATGGCGGTTGGCGAGCAACTGGCCGATGTCGGCGAGCATCAGGATGCGGCTGAACAGGTAGATGAAGGCGATGATCCCCAGCACGCTGGCCAGGCGCCCGATCCAGTGGATCACCCGGTAGCCGGCCAACGTGGCCAGCACGATCACCCCGGCGAAGATCAGGATGCCGGTGCTGTCGCTGACACTGAGCAACTGGCCGATGGCCTGGCCGGACAGCACCGTGCCGGTGGCGGTGAAGCCCAGGTACATCAGGCACACCAGGGCCATGGGTATGGCCGCGCCATAGACACCGAACTGCACCCGGCTGGAAATCATCTGCGGCAGCCCCAGGCGCGGCCCTTGGGCGGCGTGCAGGGCCATCACCGTACCACCGGCCAGTTGCCCGATCAGCAGGCCGATCAGCGACCAGAACACATCGCCGCCCAACACCACGGCCAGGGCGCCGGTGACGATCGCGGTGATCTGCAGGTTGGCTCCCAGCCACAAGGTGAATTGGCTGTACACCCGTCCATGGCGTTCAGACTCAGGGATGTAGTCGATCGAGCGCCGCTCGATTACAGGTTTGCTGGACATTGGGGGAGGGCTCCGCTTCGTTGTTTTTGTGAGGGGCGGCGGCCATCGGCGCAACGCAGGGCGGATGACCGAGGTTTGATATGAGCATGTATATACAAGTCAGGTCAAGTGAAGGATTACACCCATTTCAGCCCCGTTTCCGGGGCCATGACAGCCGACTGTTGCGCAAGGCTGAAGGCCAACTGTGCTGGTCCATGGCAGGTGAATGACCTTATGCTGTTACGAAATATTTCTATAACAGCCTGTAGAAGGAATGCGTGCAATGCCACTCAAGGACCTGCTGATCGCCCTGGTGGTGATCATCGCCTGGGGCGTCAACTTCGTGGTCATCAAGGTTGGCCTCGATGGCCTGCCACCCATGTTGCTGGGGGCATTGCGCTTTCTGCTGGTGGCTTTCCCGGCGGTCTTGCTGGTCAAGCGGCCGAACCTGCCCTGGCGTTGGTTGATCGCTTATGGCGCGACGATCTCCCTGGGCCAGTTCGCCTTCCTTTTCCAGGCGATGTACAGCGGCATGCCACCGGGGCTGGCCTCGCTGGTGCTGCAATCCCAGGCGTTCTTCACCCTCGGTTTCGCCGCGTTGTTCCTCGGTGAGCGGCTGCGCCTGGCCAGTGTGCTGGGGTTGCTGGTGGCGGCCAGCGGGCTGGCGGTGATCGGTAGCGAGAACAGCAGCCACGTGCCAGTGATCGCCTTGCTGCTGACCCTGTGCGGCGGCGCCATGTGGGGCATGGGCAACATCATCACCCGGCGCTTCGGCAAGGTCGACCTGGTGGCCCTGGTGATCTGGGGCGGGTTGATTCCACCCTTGCCATTCCTGGCGTTGTCCTGGTGGCTGGAGGGGCCGGAGCGGATTGGCCATGCCCTGGTGAATATCAGTTGGAGCTCGGTGCTGGCGCTGCTCTACCTGGCCTTTGTCGCCACCATGGTCGGCTACAGCCTGTGGAGCACGCTGCTGTCACGCCACCCGGCGGGCAAGGTGGCGCCGTTCTCGTTGCTGGTGCCGGTGATCGGCCTGAGTTCTTCCGCCGTGCTGCTGGGGGAACGCCTGAGCACGGCGCAGTGCTGGGGGGCGTTGCTAGTGATGCTGGGGTTGCTGATCAACGTGTTCGGGCCGCGCCTGGGGCAGCGACTGCGCGCCGCTACCGCCCATTAAAAGACGCCACAGTTCCTGTAGGAGCCAGCCTTGCTGGCGAACCCAGTCGCCGCGGTTCGCCAGCAAGGCTGGCTCCTACGTGCGTTTAATTTGTTAGCATCGCCTTCTTTTTGTAAGGAGCAACCCCATGATCATCAGCACCACCAGCCAGCTTGAAGGCCGCCCCGTCGCCGAGTACCTCGGCGTGGTCAGCGCCGAATCGGTGCAGGGGATCAACTTCGTGCGCGATTTCTTCGCACGCTTTCGCGACTTCTTCGGCGGCCGTTCGCAGACCCTGGAGAGCGCACTGAAGGAGGCCCGCGAGCAGGCCACCGAGGAACTCAAGGCGCGGGCACGGCAGTTGCAAGCCGACGCAGTGGTGGGGGTGGACTTCGAGATCAGCATGCCGTCGGTGCAGGGTGGCATGGTCGTGGTCTTCGCCACCGGCACGGCGGTGCGCTTGAAGTGATGTAAGTTTGCCATCGGTCGGGGAATGCCGGATTGTCCGACAGGTCTGCAAATGACCAACTAGTCTCACTTCATCGGACCGCTGTTTATCTAGGCAAACGAGCTGTTTGCCGGCACGGTCACCGCTTGAGGGAGTCTGGGCATGAGCGAATCCTATTTCGAAGACCTGAACGATGCTTTCCCGATCAACAACCAGGTGCGCTGCGGGCAGTCGTTCCTGCGCCTGGGCTTCGCCAACATGACCCTGGACGAGACCGAGCAGTTGCCACCCGCGCACCTGCAGCGCGCCAAGAAAGGCCGCTTCACGCCTCGCTTCCCCGCCAGGAAGTAGGCCGGCACACACAGCGCCCCGCCCAACGGCGGGGTTTTTTTTGCATTCCTTGATCCTGCTCATGGTATCGGTGTGTCGCCCTCGCCGCAGGCTTGCGACTGTGCTTTTCTTGCGCGGCATTTGACCAAACGGAGTATTGATTTCAATGCGAATCAGGGAAGAGACCTACTGGCAGTGGGCCGATGCGCAACTGCACAGCCGCAGCCACGACGAAGAACTGAGCGATGGCACCAGCCTGGATGTGCAGGTGCGCTTGTCGCGTCTTGGCGCCACGCAGTTGTTTCTCGGGCTGTATGCCAGTAACGGCAAGGCCTTGCTGGAGGAGTACTACCCTGCGCGCCCCGGCGAGACCATGACCCGTGCGCTGGTCTGGGGTGTGGACCGCGCCCGTGCGCTGGCCACCGGCGCCGTACCGTTGCCGGAGCGGGTGCCGCACCGGCTTCAGGCCTGAGCGTGGCGGTTGCGGCTGGCCTGGACGATGCGCTCGGCAGGCACCCGCAGCTGGCGCAGCAGGTACTCGGCGAACTCGCCTGACCAGGGTTGCAGGGCAATGGCCTGGGCCATGCAGTCGAGCCAGATGGCGCTGTGGGCCTCGCTGATCGGCCATTGCGCGTGGAACGAAGGGATGGCGATCGAACCGTAGCGTTCGCTGTACAGGCGCGGCCCGCCCAGCCAGCCGCTGAGAAAGCACGCCAGCTTGTCACGCGAGCCGGACAGGTCGTCCGGGTGCATGCGGCGCACGCTGGCGGCTGTTGGGCTTTGTTCCATCAGCCGGTAGAAGTCATCGACCAGCCGGCGCAGGCCATCGATGCCGCCAGCGGCCTGGTAGGAGGCGTCATCGGTGCCGAAGGCAGGGGTGTTCATCGGGCGCTCCAGGTGAAAAGAGCTGCATTCTAGCAGGCATGAAAAAGCCCGGCGGTTCAGGCCGGGCTCAAGAAGCGGCGTACTACTGGTTGAACCTGTTTCAGTTCAGCGAGTCGATCACCTTGATTGCCTGCCGCTCACGGGCCGCAGGCCATTCTTGTTGCAGGGTCTCGAGCACGCGGCCGACGAAGGTGATGTCGGCGGCGGCCTTCTTGCCGACGTAGCCCTGGCCACGGCGGTAGACCTTGAAGCGGGCGCGCATGCTGGGCATGTGCGATTCGAATTCGGCTTCGACCGTGTTGGGCGGCAGGCGGTCCAGGCGGACCTCGCCGGACTGGCTGACCCACAGCAGGTGGTCATCGAGGCTGTCCTTGCGCGCGGCGAACAGCTGGGCCAGTTGGTGGATGGTCGGATTGTTGTTCAGGTTCATCATATCAAAGCCCCCATTACTCTATTCGTCGGTGAATTTCGCAGGTGAAGTTCACATTCGGCGCTACACCATGTAGCGCACTAACCAAGGCTGCTACAGCAGCATCGCAACAGGGGCTTTCTCACGCTGCCTTCTGGGCAGTTTCCCTCTCCACGGACGGCCTGCGTTACCGCGCAGGCCGTCTGGAACACCCTTGCCACCGCTCCCGATCGGGGAGACGGCCTCATCATGCACAAGGGCCGGGAAGGGCGTCAACAGTTTTGTAGTGAATATTTTTTAGCACTACATCTTGTCGGACAATCCTGCTTTTAGTTCATGGGGTTCCATTGTCGCCGTGCTCAAGGAAGCCCGCGCGCAGGCGCAGGCGCGCGTGATACGCCTCCAGCGCCGGCAGGGGCGGGTGCTCCAGCGGCGTGCGGCGCCAGCGGTTGAGCGACAGGCCGATGGCCACGTCGGCCAGGCTGAAGTCGCTACCAGCCACGTACGCGTTGGTGGCTTGCAGGCGCTGTTCGAGCAGGCGCATCCGCGCGGTCCACTGGGCGCTCGCTGCGGCCAGCAATGCAGGGTCCTGGTGCGCGGGGGATTGGCGCACCAGGGACATGAACGGGTAGCGCCAGGCGTCGTTGAGGTCGGTGGCCTGCCAGTCCAGCCATTGGTCGACGGCCGCGCGGGCGCGCGGCGCGGCAGGGTAGAGATGGGCGCCGCCATGCTGGTTGACCAGGTAGCGCAGGATGCTGTTGGACTCCCACAGCACGAAGTCGCCATCAACGATCACCGGCACCATGGCGTTGGGGTTCAGGGCCAGGAACTCCGGCGTGTCGGTGGCCTGGAAGCCGCTGCCCCAGTCTTCGCGTTGATAGGGCAGGCCCAGCTCGGTGCAAGTCCACAGCACCTTGCGCACATTGATCGATGACGCCTTGCCGAGGATTCTCAACATGTTTCAGCGCTCCAGGCTGGCGAGGATGCGTTGGGCGGCGCGCACGCGTTCCTCGTTGGGGTAGTTGCGGTTGGCGAGCAGGACGATGCCCATCTGCTTGGAGGGCACGAAGGCGAGATAGGCGCCGAAGCCGTTGGTGGCGCCGGTCTTGTTGTACCAGGCGGCGGGCTCGGCGGGAAGGCTGGGGACCAGGGCCTTGGTGGCCTGGGGCTCGCGGATCATGTTGGCGCCATTGCCCGCCAGCAAGGTGTCCAGGGCCACCGGATACGGGTAGCGCTCCCAGCCCAGGCCCTGAGTCATGGCGCCGACCTGGAAGTAGCCACCGTGGGTGATGGCAATGGCCTTGCGCAGCGCCGGGTCGAGTTCGTCCGGCCGCACCTGCAACTGGACGTAGCGCAGCATGTCGCTGGCGCTGGTCTTGATGCCATAGGCCTCGTCGGCGAAGGGGCCGGGGCCGACCCGCACCGGCTTGTCGGCGGCGTCGTAGCCCTGGGCATACAGCCCGCGAGCGCTGGCCGGCACCTCCAGGTAGGTGTGGTGCAGGCCCAGCCGTGGCAGCACGTCCTGGGTCATCACTTCGGCAAACGGACGTTGCTGCGAGCGCGCCGCCAGGTTGCCGAACAGGCCCAGGCTGGGGTTCGAGTAGCAGCGCATGGTGCCGTGTTCGAAGCGGCGCTGCCATTGCTGGTAGAAGGCCAGGACCTGTTTGTCGGTCTGCACCTCGTCCGGGAACTGCAATGGCAGGCAGTCGCCGCTGTAGGCCCCCAGCTCCAGCACGCTGGCGCTGCCGATCGCAGTGCCGGCCAGGGCCGGCTGGTAGCGGCTGGCGGGCGCGGCGAGGTCGAGCTTGCCTTCGGCGCTGGCCAGGGCGGCGAGGGTGGCGGTGTAGGTCTTGCTCACCGAGCCGACCTCGAACAGGGTGTCGCGGGTCACGGCCTGTTTTTCCTGCTTGTTCGCGTAGCCGTAGTTGAAGTAGTGCGACTCGCCATTGACGTAAACGGCCACGGCCATGCCGGCGATGCCTTGTTCGCGCATCAGCGGCTGGATGACGCCATCGACTGTTGACTGCAGGTTGTCGGCCAGGGTCGGCAGGCTGACCAGCGCCAGGGTGGCGGTGAGGCAGAGGTGGCGGGTGTGTTTCATGGGAAAGCAGTCCTTGTCGAATTGCGCTGCGGGAAAATGCCGGACACCGGCGGCCTGTGGCCTGCCCCGGTGTCCGTTGGGCGACATTGCCAGGGGTTCCGGCGTTAGCGCGGGAAAAGCGCAGACCTTATCGTCCGGGCTTGCACAATGACAAGACGGAATACGTGATGAAGTATTTGCGCATGCTTTTCGACAACTTCACCCTGGCGTTGCTCGGGGTGGTGTTCATTGCCACCGTGCTGCCCTGTTCCGGCGAAGGGGCGGTGTTGTTCGGCTGGCTGACCAACCTGGCCATTGGCCTGCTGTTCTTCCTGCATGGCGCCAAGCTGTCGCGCGAGGCCATCATCGCCGGCGCCGGGCACTGGCGCCTGCACCTGCTGGTATTCGCCTGCACCTTCGTGCTGTTCCCCTTGCTCGGCATGGCGTTCAAGCCGCTGTTCGTGCCATTGGTGGGCAACGAGCTGTACCTGGGGGTGCTGTACCTGTGCGCACTGCCAGCCACGGTGCAGTCGGCGATCGCCTTCACCTCGCTGGCCCGTGGCAACGTGCCGGCGGCCATCTGCAGCGCCGCAGCGTCGAGCCTGCAGGGGATCTTCCTCACACCGCTGCTGGTGATGATGCTGCTCGGTGCCTCCGGCGATACCGGCTCGGGGCTGGACGCCGTGCTCAAGATCACCCTCCAGCTGCTGGTGCCTTTCGTCGCCGGGCAGATCGCCCGCCGCTGGATCGGCGACTGGGTCCGACGCAATGCCCGCTGGTTGAAAATGGTCGACCAGGGTTCGATCCTGCTGGTGGTCTACACCGCTTTCAGCGAAGCGGTGGTCACCGGGCTGTGGCACAGCGTCTCGGCGCAGCACCTGGCGGGGCTGTTCGCCGTGTGCGGCATCCTGCTGGCGGTGGTGCTGCTGGGCACGCGCCTGCTCGGGCGCGTGTTCGGGTTCAACGTCGAGGACCGCATCACCATTCTGTTCGCCGGCTCCAAGAAAAGCCTGGCCACCGGCGTGCCGATGGCGCAGGTGTTGTTCGTCGGCGGGGGCATCGGGGCGATGATCCTGCCATTGATGCTGTTCCACCAGATCCAGCTGATGGTCTGCGCGGTGTTGGCCCAGCGCTACGCGGCGCGGGACCAGGCCAGCAACGAGGCAGTGGCATCCTGACTCATTTCGCGCAGCAGTGCGGCTTGGCGTCGGCGCCTTCGTAGCGGTCGTGGTGGCGCACCCAGTCCATCGTGCCCGCCTCGTTGCGCCCCAGCGGGGCCAGGTCGAGGAAGTTGTAGGCGTTGACCAGGATGTCCAGGCCGCGGGCGTAGGTGGAGTAGGTGTGATAGAGGCTGCCGTCCTGGTCGCGGTAGAAAGCGCTCAGCCCGGGCAGCTCGTTTTCGCTGCCCGTGTAGGGCTCGAAGTTGTACTGGGCCGTGCCATCGGTGGCGACGCTGACGCCGAAGTCCTGGTTGAATTGGCTGCCATGGGACGAGAACCAGGGGAAGTGCCAGCCCATGCGCTGGCGAAACGCCTGGAACTCGGCGTAGGGCGCGCGGGATACCGCCACCAGCGATACGTCATGGTGCGCCAGGTGCAGGTTGGCGCCGTCGAAATGGTCGGCCAGGAACGAACAACCCGGGCAGCCCTCCTGCCAGCCTTCGGCGAACATGAAATGGTAGACCAGCAACTGGCTGCGGCCGGCGAACAACCCGTCAAGGCCAAGCTCGCCGTCAGGGCCGTGGAAGCGGTAGTCCTGTTCGACGTTGACCCAGGGCAAGGCGCGACGGGCAGCGGCCAGTTCGTCGCGTTGGTGGGTGAAGGCCTTTTCGTGCAGCCACAGTTGTTGCCGGGCGGCGAGCCATTGGCTGCGCGAGACCACGGCGTGCTTTGGGTGGGTCATGGGGGCGACTCCAGGCTGAGGGGTTCAACCTGTGGTCGAATGGGATGGCGATGGAATCGACAGTGGCCTGTACGTGGCCGACGAATGGCGAGGGCCCGTTGGCCTGATACGACCGTTGCAGGAGCGGCTTCAGCCGCGATCACCCGCACAGCGGGTGACAGGCACCGCATCGCGGCTGAAGCCGCTCCTACATCTGCTCGATCAGCGCCCACAGGCGCGGATCATCGTAGTCCTCGATCACCAGCCGCGCCCCGGCCTCCAGCAGCCGCTCGGCAGGTTGCGTGGTCGCCAGCCCCACGGTGAAGATCCCGGCATCGACGGCCGCCTTGACGCCCGGCAGCGAGTCCTCGAAGGCCAGGGCCTGGCCAGCATTGGCCCCCAGGCGTTGCAGGCCGGTGAGGTAGGGCAGCGGGTCGGGCTTGGGGCGTTCCAGTTCGTCCGCGACCAGCACGTGCTTGAAGCGCTCGTCCAGGCCCATGGCACCCAGCATGTGCTCGGCATTCAGGCGCGGCGCATTGGTCACCACGCACATGCCGATGCCGTGCTGTTCGGCGTGCGCCAGCAGGTCGAGCAGGCCGGGCAGCGGCGACAGGCTGGGTGACAGCTCGCGAAACAGCGCCTCCTTGCGCTCCGCCAGCCTCTGGCGTTCGGCGGAGTCCGCGTGCGGGAACAGATCAGCGAACAGCAAGCTGTTGGAGCGCCCGCTCACCTGTGTGTCGAACTGCGCCTGGGTCAGCGCGCGGCCATCATGGTCGTGCAGCAGCTTGCGGAAGGCCTGCAGGTGCAGGGTGTCGGTGTCGGTGAGGGTCCCATCGAGGTCGAACAGCAGGGCGGTCAGCATCGGGTATCCTGGCGAAACGGTTGCGGATGGAGGGTCTGCGGGATTCTAGCCGCAACCGTTGGCCGCATGTGAAACGATTCAGTGGTAACTGTCGCCGATTCGAGCGATAGAGTCGGCTTATGGGGTGGTGGGTACTATCGATTGGACGCCGGCGGTACAGATCTCTAGTTTCGCCAGCGTGTAATCGACTGCTTGAGCGCCAACGATGAATACCCGACCCGATGCCGTATTTGTTCCACTGAATATCGCCGTGCTGACCGTCAGCGATACCCGCACCTTCGAAACCGACACCTCCGGCGAGCTGCTGGCCAGCCGCGCGGTGGGCATGGGCCATCGGCTGGTGGCCAGGGTGCTGCTCAAGGACGACCTGTACAAGATTCGCGCCCAGGTGGCAGGTTGGATCGCCGATGATGACGTGCAGGTAGTGCTGATCACCGGCGGCACCGGCTTCACCGGGCGCGACAGCACCCCCGAGGCGGTTGCTTGCCTGCTGGACAAGCAGATCGATGGTTTCGGCGAGTTGTTCCGTGCGTTGTCGATCCTCGACATCGGCACCTCGACGGTGCAGAGCCGTGCCCTGGCCGGCCTGGCCAACGGCACCCTGGTGTGCTGCCTGCCGGGCTCCACCGGCGCCTGCCGTACCGCCTGGGAAGGCATCCTGGTGGAGCAGCTGGATGCGCGTCACCGCCCGTGCAACTTCGTGCCGCACCTGAAGGCGGCCAACCTGTGCGGGTCGCGCTCGTGAGCGCCTTGATGTCGGTCGACGAGGCGCTGCGCCAACTGCTGGCGCTGGCCAGGGCGACGCCGTTCACGGCCGTCGAGCCAGTCGCCCTGCGTCAGGCCGATGGTCGTGTGCTGGCCGAGGACCTGCTGGCGACTATCGACCTGCCGCCCTGGGCCAACAGCGCCATGGACGGTTATGCGCTGCGCCTCGACGATCTGCCGGGGCAACCCTTGCCGGTGTCGCAGGCCGTATTCGCCGGGCAGGCGCCGGGCCCTTTGCAGGCGAGGACCTGCGCTCGGGTATTTACTGGCGCGCCCGTTCCCGACGGTACCGACTGTGTGCAGTTGCAGGAGAATTGCGTGCTCGACGCGCAAGGGCGGGTGAGTTCGCTGACCCCGCTGCGTCGGGGGGACAACGTTCGTCCACAGGGCAACGAGATTCGGGCGGATGCGCCCTTGCTGGCTGCGGGCACGGTACTGAACCCGATTTCTTTGGGGGTGCTGGCCTCGCAAGGTATCAGCCAGGTGCCTGTGCTGCGCCGACCTCGCGTTGCACTGCTGTCCAGTGGTGATGAGCTGGCAGGTGAGGGCGCGGTGCTGGGGCCGGGGCAGATCTTCGACAGCAATCGCGTGGTGCTGGCCACGTTGCTCGAACGGTTGGGTTGTGACGTGATCGACCTGGGCTGTGTACCGGACGATCCGCTCCGGCTGCGCACGGCCTTGGTCGAGGCCGAAGGCGCCGAGTTGATCATCAGCAGCGCCGGGGTTTCGGTGGGTGATGCCGACTGCATCGGCGCGCTGCTGCGCGAGGGTGGGGAGGTGAAACTGTGGAAGCTGGCGATCAAGCCTGGCAAGCCGTTCACCTTCGGGCATGTGGGGGCGGTGCCGTTATTGGGGTTGCCGGGGAACCCGGGGTCGGCGCTGGTGACCTTCCTGCTGACGGCGCGACCCTACCTGCTGGCGCGGATGGGTGTCGTGCAGGTGGAGCCGGTGCGCGTGCCGGTAGTGGCGGGGTTCGCCTGGCCCAAGGCCGGCAAGCGCCAGGAGTACCTGCGGGTGCGGCTCGATGGCGGGCGGGCGCGGTTACTGGAGAACCAGAGTTCCGCGACCTTGCTCAGCGCGGTGCAGGGGGATGGGTTGCTGGAGGTGCCGGCGGGGGAGACATTCGAGGCCGGGGATGTGCTGGACTTCATTGCGTTTGCGGGCGTTGGGGTTTATTGACCTGTTGGATCGCGTTGTAGGAGCGGCTTCAGCCGCGATGACGGCAGCGCGGTGGCTGGCACCCGCTTCACGGGTGATCGCGGCTGAAGCCGCTCCTACAGGGCACGTATCAGATTCAGTCCCCCTGTGCGTACATCCAGCGCATCAACGAATTGCGCCCACTGATCCCCAGCTTGATCGCCGCCCGCCGCAGGTAGCTTTCGACGGTGTTGACCTTCAGGTGCAGGTGCTCGGCCTGCTGCGGCGCCGTGCGCCCGGCAAGCAGCCCCCTGCACACCTGCATCTCCCGCTCCGACAAGGTGATGTCGGCCTGGCGCAGGCGTTCGATGAAACGCTGCTCCAGGCTCTCCGGCTCGCTCGGCTCAGGTAGCGCGGGCTGCAGGGCACTGATGTGTTTCTCGAGCATGGGCAGCAACAGTGGGGAAATATCCTCCAGCCGACTGCGTTCGACGGCGGAGAACCCATAGCGCGGATCCGCGCGCAAGACCGTGATCTCATAGCGGTAGCCATCCTTGCGCCGCGCCAGGTGCAGGCGCGCCGGGTCGTCGAAGGCATCGCCCGGCTCGCCTGTGCTGAACACCGTCTCGCTGAGCAAGGTGGCGTCGGGGCGGGAAGAGCAGGTACCCGCCACCCGCATCTGGCGAATGAGGGTGGCGTCGATGGTCAAGTGGGTCTGGATCAGGTCGTGCAGCCGCTGGGGGAAGTGACGGCTGCCGGTACTGGCTATGACTTTGCCGATCTGCGGAAAAAGCAGGTGCGAATTCATCGTGTCATCCATGATGTGCTGTGGAACGAAGGCCCGTGCACGCCAGTAACCAGCATCCTTGGTTGGCGGCACGGCCGTTGGAGCTGCTTGCTATCCTAGTACAACGATTCAGTGACGGTTGAATGAAGCGCCAATAATGGCATGACAACATCGGTTGTTGCCGTGCCGCTTCGGTTCCACTGGCAGTCGGGTATGATGCAAGCCCTTTGCATACAACGAGGCCCGTTCCATGTCCCTGAGCGCAGAACAGATTGGCGAATTCCGCGGCTTCGCCGAACAGTTGGCCGATGCCGCTGCCGCCGCGATCCAGCCGTATTTTCGTGCAAGCCTGGAGGTCGAGGACAAGGGCGGGCGCCTGTACGACCCCGTGACCGTGGCCGACAAAGCCGCCGAGGACGCCATGCGCGCGCAGATCCAGGCGCGCTACCCGGAACATGGCATTCTCGGTGAAGAGCAGGGCGCGGCCGTTGGCAGCAGCCCGCTGACCTGGGTGCTCGACCCGATCGACGGCACCCGTGCCTTCATCACCGGCCTGCCGCTGTGGGGCACGCTGATTGCCCTCAACGACGGTACCCGCCCGGTGATCGGTGTGATGAACCAGCCGTTCACCGGCGAACGGTTCGTCGGTACGCCTGACGGCGCCTGGCGCAGTGGCACCCCCCTGAAGACCCGCGCCTGCACCGAGCTGGCCTCGGCCACGTTGATGTGCACCACCCCCGACATGTTCGACACCGGGGCGCGCCAGGCGGCCTTCCACAAGGTGGCTGGCCAGGCTCGGCTGATGCGCTACGGCGGCGACTGCTACGCCTACTGCATGCTGGCGTCGGGCTTCGTCGACGTGATCGTCGAGGCGAGCCTGCAGCCCTATGACGTGCAGGCACTGATGCCGATCATCGAAGGGGCGGGCGGGGTGATCACGGCATGGGACGGTAGTTCGGCGCAGCATGGCGGCTGCGTGGTGGCTTGTGGTGACAAGGCGCTGCATGCGCAGGTGGTGGAGATGCTGCGTCACGCCATGTGATGCTGGCCTCCTGAGCACCATCCAGCAAGCGGCCCAGGCCCTGTTCGATAATCGAACTTCGTGATCTGGGCCGCTGTTCGCTATCCGCCCATCGTTTGCCCCGGCCGCATTGCCTACAACCGGGCTTTTTGCTTAGTGTGGGCGCTATCAGCCGGCTGTCGACTGCGCCGACACACCCGTGGCGGCTGGATAGAATGACCGTGACCGACCGCGTCCGCAGCCCGCCCGGGCCGCAGCATACGGCGCCCATAACAATAACGATGGCGAGTGCCTTGCCCATGGAAAGCCGCCTGTTGAGCGAGCAAAGCTGCGTGTTCCACCGCGCCGACCCTTATGCGGTGTCCGACTACGTCAACCAGCATGTGGGCCAGCATCATATTGGCCTGTCCCGCACCACCCACCCCCAGGCCAGCCTGAGCCACCGCAAGTTCGCCGAACTGGACCTGTGCCGCATCAGTTATGGCGGCAGCGTGCGCGTCACTTCGCCGGCGCTGGAAACCATCTACCACCTGCAGGTGCTGCTCAACGGCAACTGCCTCTGGCGCGGGCACCAGCGCGAGCATCACCTGGTGCCGGGCGAGTTGCTGCTGATCAATCCGGACGACCCGGTGGACCTGACCTACTCCGAAGACTGCGAGAAGTTCATCCTCAAGGTGCCGGTGCATCTGCTCGACTCGATCTGCGACGAGCAGCGCTGGCAGCGACCCAGTGGCGGCGTGCGCTTCCTGCGTAACCATTATCGGCTGGAGGAGCTGGACGGCTTCCTCGGCCTGTTGGGGATGGTCTGCAACGAAGCCGAGGTCTGCGATTCGCTGCCTCGGGTGCAGGGGTACTACAGCCAGATCGTCGCCAGCAAGCTGCTGACCCTGATGAGCACCAATGTGCGCAGGGAATCGTTGGGCGGGGCGGGCCTGGAAAGGATCCTGGGGTACATCGAAGACAACCTGAAATCCGAGCTGAGCGCTGAAACCCTGGCCGAGCAGGCGAACCTGAGCCTGCGGTCGCTGTATGGATTGTTCGATCGACACTTGGCAACCACACCCAAGCAGTACGTTCGTCAGCGCAAGCTGGAGCGAGTAAGGGCATGCCTGGGCGATGCCAGTTGCGGCGTGCGCAGTGTGACCGAGCTGGCGCTGGATTATGGCTTCCTGCACCTGGGGCGGTTCTCGGAAAGCTATCGGCAGCAGTTTGGCGAGCTGCCGTCGGAGACCTTCAGGCGTCGGGAATGACGCGTGCTCGCCGGGACCCCTGTAGGAGCGGCTTCAGCCGCGACGCAGGCACCGCAGGGCCCGGATCGCGGCTGAAGCCGCTCCTACAAAGGGCGTGCCGTCAGGCCACGTCCACCAGCACGATCTCGCTGTCCTCGAGCGCGGTCACCGTCAACACGCTTTCCTGCTCGATCGCCACGCCATCGCGGGCCTTGGCCTGCAACCCATTCACCTCGATCAAACCTTTGGCTGGCACCAGGTAACCACGGCGCCCGGCGTCGAAGCGGTACTCGGCGCTTTCCCCGGCACGCAAAGTGGCGGCCACCAGTCGGGCATCGGTGCGGATGCGCAGGCTCTCTTCATCGCCCTCGCGGCCGCTGGCCAGAGTGACGAAACCTTCGCCACGCTCACCTTTGGGGAATGGCCGGGTACCCCAGGACGGCGCGTCGCCGACCTTCTCCGGAATGATCCAGATCTGGAAGATGCGCGTATCGACCTTCTCCAGGTTGTACTCGCTGTGGACGATGCCGCTGCCGGCACTCATCACCTGCACGTCACCCGCTTCGGTGCGGCCCTTGTTGCCAAGGCTGTCCTGGTGGGTGATGGCGCCTTCACGGACATAGGTGATGATCTCCATGTCGCGGTGCGGGTGCGGCGGGAAGCCACTGCCTGCAGCGATCAGGTCGTCGTTCCACACCCGCAGGTTGCCCCAGTGCACCCGTGCCGGGTCGTGGTACTCGGCGAACGAGAAGTGGTGGTGGGCATCGAGCCAGCCATGGTTGGCATGGCCCAGGCTTTCGAACGGTCGCAGTTGCAGCATGATGATGCTCCTCTGATTCGGTGGAATGGGGCCATGATGCGCGGCTTAAAGATCGAAAAAAAGCGTAAATATCGGCTAAATATGATCAATTAAACTGATGTTAAAAACGCTATACCACATGCGATTCATCGCCTAATTCACTGATCCATAAGCATTCGCTGGCGCTTTGCTGCGGATGAGGCGAACATGCCTGCTGTTTCGATTTTCAATGGAGTGACCGTGTCTCACGAGCATCCCCAGGCTCCGGCCGACCTGACCCCGCCCGCCCAACTGCCCTGGCTGCGCCGCCTCGCCGCACGCTTGCTGGGGCGCGGCCTGAGCCGGCTGCGGGCACAGCACCGCGACTCGTGGTTCCTCGGCCATGCCGACGGCTTGCGCAATGGCCATGCCGATGGCCTGCGTGACGGCTACGAGCGTGGGCGCGTGGAGGGCTACGAAGCCGGGCGCCAGGTGCTGGTGATCCGTGATAGCCGGCCCGACGGTTCGGCAGTGCCGGGCCGGGATGACAACCTGTTCGACGACTGGCGCCTGCCGTTGACGGCCGAGCTGAAGAAGCGCTTCAAGGCCGACGTGGCCCAGCGCCTGCCAGCCTCGGCCCAGCCCAGCGCCGCGCAGTGGAAGCTGATCTTCAGCGACACGCCGTCCACCTGCGTGGTGGCGGGAGCCGGGGCCGGCAAGTCGACTTCGCTGGTGCTGCGGATCTTGCTGTTGCGCCATTACCTGGGCTTCGAACTGGACGCCATGACCGTGGTGACTTTCACCCGCGAGTCACGCAAGGACTTCATCCAGCGCCTGCTGCAGGTGTTCGCGTTGTGGCAGGTCGAGCTGTCGCCCGCCCAAGGCCGTGAGCTGGTGCGCACCTTCCATTCACGCATCCTGCCGCTGGTGCGCAGCCTGCCGGGGTTCGCCCAGGTGCGTGCGTTCGAGACCCTGGGCAACGAGATGCCGGCGGGGGGTGAAGCCAATGCCGAGAGCAACCCGTTCGACCTGCGGCTGAACGATGCCCAGCGTCAGCAGCTCAACCTCTGCTACAGCGCGTTGCTGGCCGAAAGCCCTCGTTTCGCCGGGTTGATCGGCGTGCTGCGCCAGGAAGCCCTGTTGCTCAAGCCGCTGGACCCTGACCACCCGGATGTGCAGAAGCGCGCGCAGGTCACGCAACTGGCGGCCCAGCGCGACGAGGAACTGTGCGATGTGATCGAGGACCTGTGGTTCGCCGCAGGCGCCTGGCCGATCAAGGGCATCGAGCCCTGCCGCGACACGGTGCAGATTCGCGGCAGTCGTTTCCATGTGCAAGGTCGCCTGGAAGGGTTGGAGGCCTGGGTGGTCCTGGGTTTCGACCCGTCAGAGAGCGCCCAGTACCAGCGCCCCGGCGCCAAGCTGACGGTGCGGGCGGAGTGGGCGGTGAAGCGCACACTGCTTCAAGCTTTCTGTGATAAGCCTTTGATATGGCTAGACAATTATGCTTCGGCAAAACGCTTGGCGGCATCGCTCGCCGGCGATGCCATGGCCGGGCCGGGCTTCGAGTACAAGGTCAAGGGTGAACTGGCACCGGCCCCGTTGCTCGATGCCTTCGTCACCGCCGCCAGCTTCATCGAGAACCTGGGCCTGGATGTCAACGCCGCCGTGGCTGCCATGAACTTCCCCACGGGGGATAGCGATGCGGCATTCTTCGAGGCCCTGGCACTCTTCTGTAAAGCCCTGGAGGCGCACCTGATGGCCCAGTCGCCACCGGTGATGACCTACAACCGCATGTTCGCCTTGTTCGGCGAAAACAATCCGGAGAACCTGGCGCTGTTGCCCGACCCGCTGCTGCGCCCGCTGGCGCACCTGATGATCGACGAGTTCCAGGATGTCTCGCCGCAGATCGTCAGCTGGCTGCGCGCCAGCCTGGCGGAGATTCGTCGTCGTGGCCCGGGCATGTACACCGGACGCGTGGCCCAGCATTCGTCATTGATGTGCGTAGGGGACGACTGGCAGTCGATCTATGGCTGGCGTGGCAGTTCGCCGAAGTATTTCATGGAGTTCACCAAGGCGTTCCCGTCGCCTTCCAACACCCGAGTGATGCTGGTGGAGAACTACCGTAGCCAGCAGCACATCATCGATGCCGCGGAACACCTGGTGAAGGGCGCACCGGCGATTGCCGGCAAGAAGGCCCGGGCGAGCGGGCTGGCGGCCACGTTGCCGTTGTCGCCGGTGAAGGTCTTCGAACGGGACGAGGCGGCGTTGGCGCAGACCGTGATCGAGCATTACGAACGCGGTGAAACAGTGATGATGCTGTTTCGAAAAAGCAGTGATAAGTTATTGATTGAAAAAGAATTAATGCCGGTACTTAAAGTTGATTCTAGCTTGCCTTCAGCGCAGCGCCGCTTTCGTCAGCTGACCTACCACAGTGCCAAGGGGTTGCAGGCCGATGCCGTGTTCATGCTAGGCGACTGCCAATACCTGACCAGCTCGCCCTACAAGAACCAGGTGTACCGCTTGGCCGGCCTGGGTAAACCAGGGGATGCGCAGGCGTTCGACACGGCGCAGAAGGAGGAGGTGCAGCGCCTGGCCTATGTCGCGGTCACACGAGCGATCAGGCACTGCTACTGGCACGTGGAGAAGCCCAGCGGCGAGGCGGCGGGCCAGCCTCGCGCCTCGAGCCAGGTAGAGGCGCGGCAGGCCTTCTTCGAAGACCTGCGCGGCCAGTAGGTCAGTCGTTCGGGTCGCGGCGCGCGGTCAGGCGCAGGTAGAGGGCGTCCTCGTCCTCTTCCAGGCCCAGGGCCATGCGGCTCATCCCGGCAATGTACGGCTCGGTCACGATCTCCTGGCGCAGCAACTGACCCTCTTCGTCAAATGGGCTGCGCCCCAGCGCCTGGGTGAGCGCCTCGACCACCGCAGGCTCGAGTGGGCCGTCCAGCTCGGCGCCGTCCAGATAGTCCACCCCCACGTCCCAGCGTTTGCGCAGGGTCGCGAAGCGGTCGCGGTATTCCTTGCGCAGCAGGCGGCGCCAGCCAGGTTGGCGCGAGATCCACTCACGGCGCGCCTGGGCATCGCCGTCCCGGGTCTCGACAGTTTCGCGGATGGCGTCCTCGGTTTCCCAGGTGATATCCGCAGTGTCCCGATACAGCATGTCCTGCTGCGGCTCGGGAAAGTCGAGGCTGCGCGAAAGGCCAGTGCGCAAGGCCAGGCGCATCTCGATCAGGTCCAGGCCTTGGCCAAGGCCGTTGCGCAGCACGTCGTCCGACAATGTGTCGGCGCTGTGCAAGGCGGGTACCCGAGGGCGGGTGCCGCGCTCGGCCAGCGGCAGGGCATTCCAGGTGTCCAGGGCCTGCAAGGCGTTGCGCCGGGCCAGGCGGGCATTGAACAACGCTTGCGCCAGTTCGTTGACCTGGTCGCGGCGGAACAGGCGGCGGAAGAACTGGAACAGCACAGGCGATGCCACTTCGGCGCCACCGGCTTCGTCATGGGCCATGACCTCGACTTGCAAGGTGCCGAAGCCATCGGCACCGGCATCGCCACAGGTCGTTGGAAAACCACTGGCGACTTCGTCCAGGCGTTTTCGTAGCCGGGTGCTCGCTGCGGCCCGGTCGAGCAGTGTCCACACCTGGCGGGCGAACACCTTGGGCTGACGCCGTGCGCTGGCGGACATGCCGACCTGTTCGACGACTTCACGCAGGCTGGCGTTCTCGTCCTTGCCGAACAACGCGTCCCAGGTGGCTTTCTGCTCGTCGTTGGCAGTGCTCAGCCAGTTCACCCGCTGTGGGGTTGCTGGGGCTGGGTCTGTGACGGTGACCTCGGGCAGTGGCTCGACAGATACGCCGACGAGCTCCAGGCTTTGACGGACGTTCTCTGGCAGTGGGTTGTAGTTGAAGCGCCAACGGTACTGGGAACGCCGGGCCAGCAACCCCTCGAAGTAGGGAGATGCCAGTAGCGGACGCATGGCGGGCAGATGCTCGATCCGGTTCATGCTCAGGTCGAGTTCGCGCAGCATGCAGGGGCTGCGTTGCATCAGGCTTGTCAGCCCGGTGGGCCAGTGCGCCAGCTGGCAATTGTCCAGATGCAGGGTTGCCACGTTGTACAGGCCGGTCAGATCAGGGGCGAGGCCGAGGGGGTTGTTGCTCAGCCGCAGGTGGCGCAGTTCACGCATCGAACGGAATTGGTCAGCCATGTCAGCGTCCAGCCTGATGCGGTTGACGCGCAGGTCGAGGGTGTCCAGGTGTAGTCCAGCCAGCATCTGCAGGTCTTGCGTGGTGAGTGTCAGCCTGTTGCGGGGCAGGGCGAGGCTGCGCAGGTGGGCCAGTTGCGTCAGCGCCTCGCCGGCCTCGGCAGGCAGCGGCCCCAGACGCGCGCCGCTCAGGCGCAGCTCGCGCAGCCTTGGGGCATGGCGCAGGGCGCGCAGCACCGAGGTGCCGTTCATTTGCGGGCTGCTCCTGACATCCAAGCGCTGCAACGATGGAAATGCTTGCAGGAAGTCCGCGGGCATTTCGGTCACGTTGATGTTTTCCAGGACCAGGTCGGTGATGTGGTCGAAACGTGCGGTGAGCGACGGCAATGCATCGAGGGCCAGGTTGGACAGGCTCAGGGTGTCGCCTTCCATGCGTTGCCAGGCGCGTACCAGGTCATCGGCAGCCCTGGTGTAGAACCGACCGACTTCCTCCCCCCAGTCGTTGGCGCCTGCGCTGGCCCAGCCGGTTAGCTGCTGGCGCAGTACGTCCAGTTGCGTGCGCAAGGCCTGGATCTGCTCGGTCACGTTGCCCCGGGCACGCAGGGAGGTAAGCAGTTGACGGATCTCGCGGTCGGCCAGGCCTGGGTACAACGCGTGGAGGTCACGCTCGGCGCGGGATGCGAATATGCCAGGGCTCAGCGGGTAACCATAACGTCCATCGCTCAGGCGCATTGGCGAACGAAAACCGGTGCTTGGCGGCTGTTGGCCTAGCAGGCGGGCGGCACGGGAGCGATCGGCCAACGCCGCGTGATAGACCTGCTCCGCCGTCCAGCCTGGGTGGTTGGCGCGCAAGCTTTGACTGATGCGCTGGCTGTCGGCATTGCCCAGCGTGTCTCGGTACAAGCCCAGCAGGGCTCGGTCGAGGCGCACGCGGGCTTGCATCAGGCGGGCCTCCTCGGCAATGCGCAGGGGGACGCGGCCATCGAGCAAGGTTTCCCGCTCTGTGGTGCTGGCGTGACTGGCCAGCTCCTCCAGTGCCCGTTCAGGCAGTGTTGGGAACTGCCGGCCAATGGCGACGGCCGAGGGCCAGGTGGAAGGGAGCGGGCGGGTGTAGAGGCTGGTGAACAGCGCCGGGCGCTTGGCCAGCAACTGGTCAGCCATCAGCGTTCGCAGTGCCTGTTGGCGCTGCGCAGCGTCGGTGCCGGCAGGCAGCAGTGCGCTGATCGTGTCTTCGTCGAGGTGCTCGAGGATGATGCGGGCGAGGTCACCGTTGTCCAGGTCGCTGCGGGTCAGCTGGATCACGCTGTCACCGAGCTGGTTGCGCCCGTAGCGTGTCGCGCTGCCCATCGGCTCGCTGCCGTCGAACACCTCCAGCACGACATCCTCGGGCCAGCCGGGGAGTTCGCCAAGCACGCTGGCGGCGAACTGCTTGTAGGCGGCAAGGGGGCTGCCCGTGCGGGTACGGTTGATGATGTCGTCGGCGGTCACGTCGGCTTGCAACCTTTGCAAGGCATCCACGAGCAGCGCAGGGGCGCGCCTGCCGTCGCTGTGTACCTGCTCCAGCACGCCGCGATCGAGGGCCGTGCAGTCCAGCGCGGCGAGCAGGTCTTCGTCCTCCAGCCCCTTGCTGATCGGGCCGAGGCGGCGCAGCAGCGTGGCGCGGCTCCAGTCTTGCACGCGCTCGTGTTCCATGCGCCAGGCGCCGCTGCCATTGCTGGTGATTCGAGGTCGATAGGCTTGAGGATCACTTGGGTGAACGATCTGCCAAGCGCCGTCGGTTGCTTGGTGAACTTCGTGTGTACGGCCGTCCAGTTCCACGAAACAGCGGTCGGCGTGGCGCAGGATACCTTCGTCGTCTGCTTGCAGGCCTGTCGGCAGTTCGACAGGGCTGCGGTAGTGATCGAGTCGTGGGAGCCACAGCCGTTTCTCACCCTCGAGCGTGATGCTTTCCAAACCGTCGACGAAGCCGGACGCCTTGACCAGCTTGGCCGCGCCAGCAACGGCGGCAACGCCGCCGAGGTTGACGAGCAGCGCTTCGACCTGTGCCGTCGCTTCGGCATTGTCACCTTCGGACCAGGCCTCGAAACCGTGGAAGATGCTGGCCATGATCTGTGCGGCGCCCACGGCCAGCATGACCGCGTCGAGGCCTGGAACCAACATGGCGGCGACGTTGAGTAGTGTCAGGCCATGTTCCGCCCAATGCTCCAGGCGCTCAGCCCTTGCCTTGGCATCCATGTTCGCCGTCGGCACTGCGACGGCTTGGGCATCAGCCTTCAGGCGCTGGACATGCGCGTTGAAAAGTTTGGGCCAGACGGGGAAGGCGACAGGCACCTCATGCACCGCCAGCGCCGGAAAGCGCACGGGGCGGGGGGCGTCCTGATCCTGTTGCGCCTCGTCGGCCACCAGCCCCTGCCAGGGATGCATGCCGGGTTCGGTTTCGCCAAAGGCGGGTGAAGGGGGCTCGAGGGGGATCACATCGGGGCGGGTGCTTTCGTACAGCCTGGCCATCAGCTTCCTGGACAGCTCCGGGCGATCCTCCAGCGCGACATGCTCCAGGAAGCGCTCACGGTAGGCTGGCTCCAGCAAACGCCCGCGGATGTACCTGCCCAGCGCCAGCAAGTTGGCAAACTCTTGCACAGGGTGCTCGTCGTCGAAGGGCAGATAGGCGATATAGGGTGGCAGGGTCATGCCTTCGGGCGTCAACAGGAGCACGTCGTGCAACTGGAAACCGAGCATGGTGAGGGTCTTCGCCACGACAGGGTGGCTGCCGTAGCGAGGGGCGGTATCCGCGACACAGAACTGACGGAGTGCCTGGTGGCCTGCGTCGGTGAGTTTGCCGCGCAGGTGCGCGATGAGACACTTCATGGTCAGTTCATCGCGCTGCGCCTGGATCCATGACGGTTTTACCTGGGCCTCGCGGTCGCCGCCGTACACGCTTTGCAGATGCGCCTGGTAGCGCTTGCCCAGGTCCAGCGCGCGGCAGTGGGTGACGAACTGGCTGGTACTCAGCCCAGGCAGCTCGGCGCTGTCCGTGGCGCTGGCCTGAAGGGTGCTGAACGGACCGACTTCGGCCATGCCCTCGAAGTTGTGCAGGGCGGCCTCCAGCAAGCTGGTGAGGGTCGCGCTGCCGATCGGTTGCTCGGTCAATAATGGCGGGCGAGGGCTGTCATGGGAGGCATCGGGGTCGGGAAACTCGCCTTCCAGGCCTGAGGTGAAGGGCTGGAAGCGAAATTGTGCTTGTGTCAGGGAGGCCGTAACGCCGAGTCGGGCCTGCAGCAGGGGTTCGCAGAACTCGGTGATGCCGCGCAGGTCTTTCAGCGCCTTGGCCAATGCCTTGTGGCTGGTGGCCCGGCGGCTGATGGCATCGCGCAGGTTGGCTTGCTGATCGGCAGTGGCCTGGGTGAACCAGTCCGGGAACTGGCCTTCTTCGTCGACAGGTACCCCGTGGGCGTGCCCCAGCAGTCTGCTGGCCTGCGTGTGGTGAAGGTGTTTGGTCCAGCCGGGCAAGCTGTCCAGGATCTGCTGCTGATGATAGGGGGGATCAATGCTGTGCATGGTCGAACTCCAATAGAGGTGGGCGGCCATTCAACGGCAGCAGGTCCTGGCTGGGGTGGTACATATTCGAACCCGGCGCAGAGCCCCTCTGTGGCAATGATCGATGGGCTTGTACGCTGCTTGCGGTTTAGGATGGCGGCTCGTCCATCACCCGGCGCGGGAGCCCGAATGACCGACATCACTGTGCAGCAACACTGGATCGACCTGCCTGAAGGGCGGCTGTATGCCCAGCGCTGGCTACCGGCGGTGGCGCAGGGCGCGCCCATCATCCTGTTGCACGATTCACTCGGTTGCGTGGCCCTCTGGCGTGACTTCCCCGCCTGCCTTGCCCAGGCCTCCGGCCGCAGCGTCATCGCCTATGACCGCTTGGGCTTCGGCCGCTCCGACGCTCACCCGGGGCAATTGCGCGCGGGGTTCGTCGAGGCAGAGGCTTGCCGGGGGTTCGCCGCGGTATGCCGGCAGTTGGGCATCGAGCAGTTCCTGGTGTTTGGCCACAGTGTCGGTGGCGGCATGGCCATCGCGTGTGCCGCGGCCCATGCCGAGCAGTGTCTGGGCCTGATCACCGAGTCAGCCCAGGCGTTCGCCGAGGCGCGCACGCTCGAAGGTATTCGCGCGGCTGAACGGCAGTTCGCCGAGCCTGGACAGCTGCAGCGGTTGCAGCGCTACCACGGCGACAAGGCCGAATGGGTGCTGCGTGCCTGGGTCGACAACTGGCTGTCGGCGGACTTTGCCAGCTGGAACCTCGACGGCGTGCTGGCGCGGGTGCGCTGCCCGTTGCTCTGCCTGCATGGCGACAACGACGAGTTCGGCAGCCTTGCCCATCCCGAACGTTTCATTCGATTGACCGCAGGTCCAACTCGCAAGACGATCCTGGAGGGTTGCGGGCATGTACCGCACCGCGAGCAGATGCCGCGTGTGCTTGACGAGGTCGTCCGTTTTCTGGCGTGAAAATGGGGGCGCTGGCTATCCCGACAAAGCCGATTATGCTTCAGGTGACCTTGCCGCGATCCGAGGCCTGCCTCGTCGTGCTTCGCGCAACCGGTAAAGCCCAGGGGCCTGGGTGCGTGCGCTTCATCTGATAGGGACACTCCGGCCCGCGACAACCAGACGGAGGCGACCCATGGCGGTCCTCGACAGCGCATCCACGGGCAGTAGCGCGCCCCAACGTGGCATCACCCGGGAGGAGCGCAAGGTCATCTTCGCCTCTTCGCTGGGGACCGTGTTCGAATGGTATGACTTCTACTTGTACGGCTCGCTGGCGGCGATCATCGCCAAGCACTTCTTCGCCGGCGTCAACGAGACCACTGCGTTCATCTTCGCCTTGCTCGCGTTCGCCGCGGGCTTTGCGGTGCGGCCGTTCGGCGCCATCGTATTTGGCCGCCTGGGGGACATGATCGGGCGCAAGTACACCTTCCTCATCACCATCGTGATCATGGGCCTGTCCACCGCAGTGGTGGGCATCTTGCCCAGCTATGCGGCCATTGGTGTGGCCGCACCGGTGATCCTCATCACCTTG
This sequence comes from Pseudomonas sp. MWU13-3659, assembly GCF_023757525.1. Lineage (NCBI taxonomy): Bacteria > Pseudomonadati > Pseudomonadota > Gammaproteobacteria > Pseudomonadales > Pseudomonadaceae > Pseudomonas > Pseudomonas sp. MWU13-3659. The sequence goes on from NZ_JAMSHW010000004.1 coordinate 52,501, forward strand.
CGCCTGCTACAAGGGCTGGCGCTGGGCGGCGAGTATGGCGGCGCGGCCACCTATGTGGCCGAACATGCGCCGAAGGGCCGGCGTGGGTTCTTCACCGCGTGGATCCAGACCACCGCCACACTCGGGCTGTTCCTGTGATTGCTGGTGATCCTGGCCTGCCGCACGGCGATGGGCACCGAGGCGTTCGAGGCTTGGGGCTGGCGCATTCCGTTCCTGCTGTCGATCCTGCTGCTGGCCATCTCGGTGTACATCCGCATGCAGCTCAACGAGTCGCCGGTATTCATGAAGATGAAGGCCGAAGGCAAGGCGTCGAAAGCGCCGCTGACCGAGTCGTTCGCCCGCTGGGACAACCTGAAGGTAGTGATCATGTCACTGCTGGGCGGCACCGCCGGGCAGGCGGTGGTGTGGTACACGGGGCAGTTCTACGCGCTGTTCTTCCTGCTGCAGATGCTCAAGATCGACCCGCAGACCGCCAACCTGCTGATTGCCGGCTCGCTGTTGATCGGCACCCCGTTCTTCATCATCTTCGGCAGCCTGTCCGACCGTATCGGGCGCAAGCCGATCATCATGGCCGGCTGCATTATCGCAGCGCTGACCTACTTCCCGATCTTCAAGGGGCTCACCGAGTACGGCAACCCGGACGTGTTCGTCGCCCAGGAACAGAACCCGGTGGTGGTAGTGGCCGACCCCGGGCAATGCGCATTCCAGTTCGATCCGGTGGGCAAGGCCCGCTTCACCAGCTCCTGCGACATCGCCAAGAGCCTGCTGGCCAAGCGCGCCATTCCCTACGAGAACCAGGCGGCCGAGCCCGGCAGCGTGGCCCAGGTGCGCATCGGTGAGCGGGTGTTGCCCAGTTTCGATGGTCGCAGCCTGGCGGCGGCGGACTTCAAGGCGCAGAGCGATGCCTTCACGGCCAGTCTCGGGGCTGCGTTGAAGGAAGCCGGTTACCCGGAAAAAGCCGACCCGGCGAAGATCCACTACCCGATGGTGCTGTTGCTGCTGACCCTCCTGGTGATCTACGTGACCATGGTCTACGGCCCGATCGCCGCCTGGCTGGTGGAGTTGTTCCCGGCACGGATCCGCTACACCTCGATGTCGTTGCCGTACCACATCGGCAACGGCTGGTTCGGCGGCTTCCTGCCCACCGTGGCGTTCGCCATGGTGGCGGCGACCGGGGATATCTACTACGGCTTGTGGTACCCGATCGTGATCGCGGTGATGACGGCGGTGCTGGGGATCTTCTTCCTGCCGGAGACCAAGGACAGGGATATCCATTGATTTGGCAGGACAGTAGGAGCGGCTTCAGCCGCGATCACCCGCAAGGCGGGTGCCAGGCACCGCGTCGTCTGCATCGCGGCTAAAGCCGCTCCTACGTCCCTGTACTCAGTCGAAGTACCCACGCAGGCCATAGCGGTAACCGGTGTCGGCCTCGGCCTCGGCCTCGGCGCGAGGACCGAGGGTTTTCGTCAACACGAACTCGAATGCCGGCTCGTACAGCCCGTCCCGTACCAAGGCACCCGCCAGCACCTCGACTTGGTACCAGCCATTGTCCAGCTCGATGATCGGCCGGCCCGGCTCCTGGTAGCGCGCCAGCAGGTCGCCCATGGTCTTGCGGGTGAAATGCTGCAGCACGCGCCAGGTGAACAGCATCAGGGCGCGGTTCTCGACCCGCAGCACATGGCCTTTGCGATGGTGCTTGAGGCGGCTGCCGGGCTCGAGCAGGGCCGGGGTGCCACTGCCGAGGCTGAAAACGATGCGGTAGGGCAGGTTGTCGACACCGGCCAGGGGCAGGATCACGCCTTCACGCACCGCCTGGTCACCGCTGTCGCCCTGGGTGAAGGCCCGGGCCAGGTCGTCGGGAAGGTCGTGCTCGTCCTTGAAGTGTTCGAGCAGTTGGATGTCACCGAGAAGAAAGTAGTCGACCAGGTCGTTGAGAACTTCGCTGAACTCGTAGCGCATGGGTTTTCCTTGTTGTGACTGCGCTGGGTGAAGTCAGCAATGTAGAGGGCGCGCACGTGCGCCGCCAGCCATTTTCTCAGTGGCGCTGGGCGATCTGGATCAGGTTGCCACAGGTGTCATCGAATACAGCTACCGTCACCGGTCCCGCCGGCGTCGGTGGCTGAGTGAAGTGTACGCCCGCAGCACACAGGCGGATGTATTCGGCCTGGATGTCGCGGACGCTGAACGAGGTGGCGGGAATGCCGTCCTGCTTGAGGGCGGTCTTGTAGGCTTTTGCTGCGGGGTGAACATCCGGCTCGAGCACCAGTTCGACGCCGTTGGGGTCATTGGGGGAGGTGAAGGTGAGCCAGCGGTGCTTGCCCATCGGAATATCGTGCTTGGGCTGGAAGCCCAATACGTGGTGGTAGAACGCCTGGGCCTTGGCCTGGTCGTCGACGAGAATGCTGGTCACCACGATCTTCATAGGCTCACACCAGGGTGAGGGGGCGTAACAGCAAGTAAAGACGTTGCCAGGTTTTTGGCCAGCGGGATACCACGGCCGTTCCGGTCGTTCGCAAGTGGGGGATTGAGGTCAGACTGCGTCGTGCAGCGCGTTGCCGACCAGGTCGAAGGTTTCCAGCTCGGCTTCCACGGCCTCGATGATGCGCTCGACATCGGCGGCGGCCATGATCGCCGTGCAGGGGATGCCGGCGATGGCCAGCAGTGTCACGCCCGTAGCCCGGTCGAAGAGCCGGGCAACCATGCTGCGAGGTGCGTCCATGCTGGCTTCGAACCCCAGTGGGTGGAAATGCCAGCGCATCACCTGGCAGGCGTTGGGGAACGTCATCTTGTTCATGCCAGCCTCCTTGTTCGTACCTGAACGCGGTGATTGAAATGGCCGTGCCTGGCCGTCGGGAATTAACCTTAGCACCTGCCATGGCAGTGTTCCCTGGAAAATATGGCAAATGTGCTAATGCATGACGGTGGTCACACTGCTGTCATCGTGACCGGTCGGCGGGCGTTGGCCGGGGCAAACGTTTGTCCTGTGGGCCGGGCGCTGGCGAGGCGCCCGGCTCTGCTATGTTTACTGGCAGCAATTTCGGACCAGCGGTGCGGGTCGGGCAGACAGGGAGGTAGCCATGCGATTTTCCACGCTCACCCAACGCATCGCCGGCGAGGCGGCCGCCGCCTGGGATATCCACTACCAGGCCCTGGCCCTGCGCCGTCAGGGGCGCGAGATCTTCCTGCTGTCGATGGGCGACCCGGATTTCGACACACCGCCCGCGGTGGTCGAGGCGGCCGTGGCCAGCTTGCGCCAGGGTGAAACCCACTACAGCGATGTGCGCGGCAGCCTGGCCTTGCGTGAGGCGATCGTACGCGACCGCCAGTTGCCCCTCGACCCGGATCAAGTGGTCGTCACCGCCGGCGCCCAGTGCGCCTTGTACGCGACGTTCCAGTGCCTGTTCGAGGCCGGCGACGAGGTGATCGTCGCTGAGCCGATGTATGTCACCTACCACGGTGTGTTCGGTGCTTGTGGCGCGCAGGCGGTACCCGTGGCGGTAAGCTCGGAAGCAGGCTTTCGGCTTGACCCTGGCGCTGTGGCCCAGGCCATCACCCCGCGCACCCGTGGCGTGCTGCTCAACAGCCCGCACAACCCCACTGGCGCAACCATCGATGCGGCCGACATGGCGAGCCTTGCACAGCTGTGCCGCGAGCATGACCTGTGGCTGGTGTGCGACGAGGTGTATCGCAACCTGAGTTATGACAGCCCGGCGCCAAGCCCGCTCAACCTGCCGGGCATGGCCGAGCGCTGCGTGGTGATTGACAGCCTGTCCAAGTCCCATGCCATGAGCGGCTGGCGCGTGGGTTGGGTGATCGGGCCCAAGACCTTGGCGACGCATCTGGGCAACCTGGCCATGGCCATGCTGTTCGGCCTGCCGGAGTTCGTCATGCGGGCCACCTGCCTGGCACTGGAGCGCGATTTGCCGGAGGTACGGCGGATGCGTGAGGCCTACCGTCAGCGGCGTGACCGGGTCTGCGCGGCGCTGGAGGGCTGCCCGGGGGTGCGTGTGCATCGCCCGGCGGGTGGCATGTTCGTGATGCTCGATATTCGTGGCAGCGGGCTCAGCGCCCAGATCTTCGCCCAGCGCCTGCTGCTGGAGGAGGGGGTGACGCTGTTGCCGGGGGATGCCTTCGGCCCAAGCGCGGCGGGGCATGTGCGGCTGGGGCTGGTGCTGGATACCGAGGCGCTGGAGGAAGCGTGCCGGCGCATCGTCGCCTGTGCCCGGCGGGTGCTAGCCGAGCAGGCCGGCGGCGATGTTGATGGTGAAGCCCAGGATCGCCGTGTTGAACACGAAGCCTACCAGTGAGTGGGCCAGCACCGCCTTGCGCATGGCGCGCCCTCCGACACCGATATCCGACGTCTGCACGGCGACGCTGATGGTGAACGAGAAGTAGTGGAAGTCCCAGTAGTCCGGATTGCGCTCGTTGTCAGGGAAGCGCAGCGGCGGCTCGTGGCGATCGCCGGTGTAGAACAGCCGTGCGTAGTGCAGGCTGAAGATGCAGCCGATCAGCAGCCAGGAACCGGCCACGGTCAGGCCGGTGTACAGGTAGTGCAGGGCCAGCGCGCTGCCTTCCAGGCCACGGCTGGATACCAGTTGCAGGGTGACTGCGGCGAGGCTGGCAATGGCCGCCACGATGACGGTCACCAGCACCAGGCCGGCGTTCTCGTCTTCGATGCTGGCCACTTGGCGGACCTTCTGCGCCGTCGCCCGCAGGCTGAGCCACAGGACCATCAGCAAGTACAGCCACACGCCGAGGTTCCAGCCCGCGAGGATGCGCTGCACGGTGTCGTCGGCGGGGATCAGCCAGGCGCCAAGAAGGCCGGCCAGGATGGCGATGCTGAGGCGGGGATGGGTGCGGGTGAGGTGGTGGAAGGCCATGCTGTCTCGCAGTTGGAGGGGCGCGCTGCAACTGTAGACCACGCGACGTTGCCGGGCGAGCAGCAGTTGATTTGCCAGGAACTCTGTAGGAGCGGCTTTAGCCGCGATACAGACAACGCGGTGTCTGGCACCCGCTTCGCGGGTGATCGCGGCTAAAGCCGCTCCTACAGGTCGCAACCAGTGCAGGCGTTACGTTATCCCGGCATGCCATCCACCCTGGGGCGCGTCAGGACCGGCAGGTAATGCCACAGGAACAGCAGCAATGCGGCACACCCCAAGATCACCGACAGGCCCAGCCCCAGCGACGAGAACGGCACCAGTGCCACCCGTGCCAGCGCCGCGAACTGGATCAGCGCGAAGGCCCAACCGACGCTGCGCGGCACCTGCAAAGGCCGCCCGGTGTGCCCAAGGCTGACCCGTGCCATCATGGCCACGATCAGCCCGGTCATGGCGCCGACCGTGAGTGCATGGGCCGCCAGGCTCGGGTTGATATCCACCCCGGCATGCCATGCCGCCAGCCCCAGGCAGGCCGGCACCAGCCAGGCATAGGCCAGGTGCAGCGACCACAGCAGCGGCACGCGCCAGATGCCGCGGTCGTGCCAGAGCACCAGCCGGATGCCGTGCAACACGGCCAAGGCGCCGAACAGCAGGGCCATCAGCGGCTGTGGCGTATCGTTGGCCCCTGCCAGGTAGCTGATGGGCAGCGCCACGCTGGCCGCCAGGCAGGCGCGATCAAGCCAGGGACGCGTCGGCGACGGGGTCATGTTGCCCAGGCCGCGGCGGGTGAAGAAGGGGATCACCCGGCCGCCGATCACGCTCATCATCGCCGCCACCAACCAGAGCCCGGCGAGTACGCCACGCCGTTGCCAGCGTTCGTCGTGGTTGAGCCAGCCGGCCAGTGTCAGCCATTGGCAGGCCGACAACAGCAGGATCAGGACCACGATGGGGTAATTGTTACGCAGGCGGCGCTGGATGATCGGCCGTGCCAACGCGACAGCCACCAGGGGCAGGAAGGCGCCTTGGAGCACGATCAGCAATGCTGGCGGCAAGGGCAGGAACCAGCTTGCCCGCGCCAGCAGCCAGAGCAGGAACAAGCCCGCCAGGGGGCGGCCGCTCAGGCCGGGGATACCGCTCCAATTCTGCACGGCTGTCAGCAGGAAGCCGGCTACGATGGCCGCGGCAAAGCCATAGAGCATTTCATGACGGTGCCAGGCCAGCATGCCTCCTGAAGGTGAAAGTTGAAGCGTGCCGGTCAATGTGCCGGCCCATAGCAACAGGGCGAGGAAGGCGAACAGGCTGCCGCCAAGGAAGAACGGGCGAAAACCCAGGGCCCAGAGGGCCTGGCGTGGGCGAGCGGTGATCGGCTGGATGAGCATGGGAAAGTGCCTTGGTTCGATCAGCGTAAGTGAATGGGGTACCATCACGATCCGTGCCATCGCTGAAACCCTTGAATATCAAGGTGATGGCAGTTTTCATGGTCATAATGACATCGTGCGTTTGTTGTCATATTGACTTTAGTCATGGTCATTACGACTCGTTTTTTTGCTTTACGCTGACTTCCCGCGCCGAAGCTCCGCTACAGGATCCCCATTGTGACCGACCTCCTGCGCAACCCGCTGTTGCAGTATCTCGCCCGTCTGGCGCCGTCCAGCCAGTTGACGATGCGCTACATCCTCCAGGACGCGGCCGATCGCCTGGGCTTCATTGATTGCGATATCGCCGACGTGCCCTGGCACCACCTCGAGCCCGGCCATGTAATCGCCCTGGTAGCGGCCCTGCGCGCGGACGGCTACGCCCCGAATACCTCTTCGCTCTACGTCAATGCCGTGCGCGGCGTCATGAACGAGGCCTGGCGCCAGGGCCTGATCGAACATGAGCACCTGCTGAAGATCCGTGAAATCAAGCCGGCCGGCGGCAGTCGCCTGCCGGCGGGGCGCAACCTGCGGCGCAGCTTGATCCGTGAGCTGATGGATGTCTGTGCCGCCGACCCGCGACCACAGGGCGTGCGTGATGCGGCGATCCTCGCGCTGCTGTATGGCACCGGCATGCGCAAGTCGGAATCGGTGGACGTGAACCTGGCCCAGGTCGACTTCGATGAGCGCAGCATTCAGGTGCTGGGCAAGGGTAATCGCGAACTGATCAAGTACGCCCCGGCCTGGGCATTCGACAAGCTGCAGGCCTGGCTCGACCTGCGCCGCCAGCACCTGCCGGCGGGGGAGCGCGACGATGCGTTCCTGTTCAACCGTATTCGGCGTGGCAGCCATATCACCCGTGCACGGATTACCAAGCACGCCATCTACTACATCGCCCGCCAGCGTGGCGCGCAGGTGGGTGCGAAGATCATGCCCCATGATTTTCGCCGGGCGTTCATCACCCGGGTGATCGAGGAACACGACCTTTCGATCGCCCAGAAGCTGGCGCACCACGCCAATATCCAGACCACGGCGGGGTACGATCGACGGGATGACAATGAGCGGCGGCGGGCGGTGGAGCGATTCGACTGCTGAGGGGAGAGCATGGCACCGGCTTTGCCGGTGTTCGCCAGCAAGGCTGGCTCCTACGGGGGAGCCAGCCTACCAGGAGAGGTCAGACGCGGAACTGGTCCATCAAGCCTTGCTGCTGGTTGGCCAGACTGTTGAGCGACTGGCTGACCCGCGCCGATTCGTTGGCCTGACCCGACAGCGATTCGGTGACGTCGCGGATGGTGGCGACGTTGCTGTTGATTTCCTCGGCCACCGCGCTTTGCTCTTCCGCGGCACTGGCGATCTGCAGGTTCATGTCGGTGATCACCGTCACGGCCTGGCCGATGCGTTGCAGCGCGGTGACGGCCTGGCCGACCTGTTCGACACCGCCCTGGGCCTGGCGATGGCTGCTGTCCATGGCGACTACCACCACTTGGGTGCCGGCCTGCAGGGCTTCGATCACCTGGCGGGTTTCCTCCACCGATTCCTGGGTGCGGCGCGCCAGGTTGCGCACTTCGTCGGCGACCACCGCGAAGCCACGGCCGGCTTCACCGGCGCGAGCGGCCTCGATGGCGGCGTTGAGCGCCAGCAGGTTGGTCTGTTCGGCGATCGAGCGGATCACCTCCAGCACCGAACCGATCTTCTCGCTGTTCTGCGCCAACCCTTCGACCTGAGCCATGGCGCTGCTCATGTCGGCGGCCAGGGTGTCGATGCTGGTGGTGGTGCGGTCGATCACCGCCAGGCCTTCGCGGGTGGCCTGGTCGGCCTCACGCGCAGCCTGGGCGGCCTGGGCCGCGCTGCGGGCGACGTCCTGGGCGGTGGCGCTCATTTCATGGGAGGCGGTGGCCACCTGGTCGACCTGGCGGTACTGCTGTTCCATGCCGGCGCTGGTCTCGGCGGCGATGGCCGCCGACTGATCGGCGGTGCCGCGGGCGGCCTGTACCGAGCGTTTTACTTCGGCGATGGTTGGTTGCAGCTTGTCGAGGAAACGGTTGAACCAACCCGCCAGCTCGCCCAGTTCGTCCTGCTTGGCGTACTGCAGGCGGCGGGTCAGGTCGCCTTCGCCGCTGGCGATGTCCTTGAGCATGGTCGCCACGCCGAGGATCGGCCGGGTCACGCCACGGGCCATCAGCCACACCAGCAGCAGGCCGGCGATGGCGGCGGCCAGGCCCAGGCCCAGCTCCAGCAGGGTGCCACTGGTGTTGAGGGCGTCGAGTTCCACCTTGAGGGTTTCGGCCGGGCCGGTGAGGGCGCTTTCCGGGACGTCGAGCAGCACGCCCCAGGGTTTGCCGCCGGGGATCGGCTCGAACGCGGCCAGTACTTTCAGGCGTTGCTGGTCGTGGAGGATCTGCAGCTTGCCTTCACCGAGCTTGCGTACCATCTCGGCGCCCTGGGCGCGGTCGACCTGGTCGAAGCGCTGGGCCAGCTTGGTGGCGTCGGCGCTGTAGCCGGCCAGCAAACCGACCGGGCTGAGGATGCCGACCGTGGTGCGGCCTTCGTACAGGCTGCGGCTGGCCGTCTGGCTGAGGGCCTGCAGGCTGTTGAGGTTGATATCGATGGACAGCGTGGCGATCACCTTGCCGTTGGCCTTGAGCGGGAAGACGATGCTGGTCATCAGTACGCGCTGGCCGTCGATGTCATAGAAGTACGGCTCCACCACGCACACCTGGCCACTGCTGCGCGGGCACACCCACCAGGTGTTGGCCGGCTGGCCGCTGGGGCCGATCTCGGTGTTGGCCATGTCGTGCTCGGGCAGGGCCATCGAGGTCAACTGGCCGGCGCGGGGTTGCGACCAGTACAGGGCGAAACGCCCGGTTTCGTTGCTGCCCAGCTCGCCCTGGCCGGCGAACAGCTTGTCCTTGCCGTCCAGCGCGCCCGGCTCGAACACCAGCGACAGCCCCAGCAGGTCGGGGTTGGCCTGCAGGGCTGCGCGCACCTGGGCGGTCATGTCCTGGCGCAGGTCGTAGGCGTCGAGGAAGCGCTTTTCCGCCTGCTCGCGCAGGAACAGCACCTGGCGGGCGAAGCCGGCGCCGTACTGGTAGGCGTCCATGAACTGGCGGCGAATGTTCAGGGCCTGCACCTCGCCCTGGGATTCGATACGCGACTGGGCCGCCTCGGTGAGCATCTTCATGCTGCTGGCCTTGACCAGGTCCGAGCTGTGGTCCATGCGGTACAGCGAAAGGCCGACCAGCAGGGTGACGATAGCCGCCAGGCACAAGCCTGCCAGCAGGGTGATCTTCCATTGAATCGAGAGTTGTCGCAGCGAAGGCATTGGGGCAATTCCGTTCTAATAGGTTTGATGCTGCCGACTGTGTCGGCGGTCGCCGGTTTTTCTTTATTCAAACGTTCAATTTAAAGCTTCGACGTTCGTCTATAGCAAGCGAAGGGCCGCGAGGCAGACGCTTTTGACATCTGGCGGCCTGTGCTTCAGAGTGTGCGCCCTTCATAACAACATCCCATGGTCCGGCCAGCGCCTGTGTGCGGTCTGTCGCCGGAACGCTCGCTTTTTGTCTGTCGTAACGAGGTTTGCACACATGAATGCAGTGATTGCCGCGGTCGGGCTGATGCTGGTACTGAGCCTGTCCCGCGTGCATGTGGTCATCGCGCTGATCATCGGCGCCCTGGCTGGGGGCCTGGTCGGTGGGTTGGGTATCGAGGGTACGCTCAAGGCCTTCAACGGCGGCCTGGGCGGCGGCGCCACGGTGGCGCTGTCGTATGCCTTGCTTGGCGCGTTCGCCGTGGCCATTGCCAAGTCCGGGCTGGCCCATGCCCTGGCCGACCGGGCCCTGGCCATGATCGACCGGCAGGGCCATGCCGAAGGCGGCAAGGTGAAGTGGCTGTTGATCGGTTTGATGCTGGTGGTGGCGGTGTCGTCGCAGAACATCCTGCCGATCCATATCGCCTTCATCCCCTTGCTGGTGCCACCGCTGCTGTATGTGCTGACGCGCCTGCGCATCGATCGCCGGCTGATCGCCTGCGTGATGACCTTCGGCTTGATCACCCCGTACATGTTCCTGCCGGTGGGCTTTGGCAACATCTTCCTCAACGAGATCCTGCTGGCCAACGTCAGCCGCGCCGGTGTGGATGTCTCGGGGGTGAATGTCACCCATGCCATGGCCATTCCGGCCGCAGGCATGCTGGCCGGGTTGTTGCTGGCGGTGTTCTTCAGCTACCGCAAGAAGCGTGACTACGACCTGGCGCGCATCGAGCAGGTGGAGCAGGTCAGCGTGCAGTACAACCCGCTGACCCTGCTGGTAGCGGGTGTCGCCATTGCCTCGGCGTTCATCATCCAGCTGTGGCTGGACTCGATGATCATCGGTGCCATGGTCGGTTTCCTGATCTTCTCGCTGTCGGGCATCGTGCGTTGGCGGGAGACCGACGACCTGTTCACCGAAGGCATGAAGATGATGGCCATGATCGGCTTCATCATGATCGCCGCCTCCGGCTTCGCCGAGGTAATGAAAGCCACCGGCGAAGTGAAGACCCTGGTGGAGGCCTCCGCTCAGTGGATCGATCACAGCAAGGGTATCGGCGCGCTGCTGATGCTGCTGGTGGGGTTGCTGGTAACCATGGGCATCGGCTCGTCGTTCTCGACGGTACCGATCCTGGCGGCGATCTTCGTGCCGCTGTGCGTGCAGCTGGGCTTCGATCCGGTCGCCACGGTGTGCATCGTCGGTACGGCGGGTGCCCTGGGGGATGCCGGTTCGCCGGCGTCGGACTCGACCCTCGGGCCGACCTCCGGCCTGAACGTGGACGGCCAGCACCACCATATCTGGGATACCGTGGTGCCGACCTTCATTCACTACAATCTGCCATTGCTGGCTTTTGGCTGGCTGGCAGCGATGACGCTTTGATAGACGGCCTCAGCCGCGGCTGGGGACCGGCACGATGCGGTTGAGGACGGTGCTGCCGTCCTTGCTGCGGGTGAGGTAGATCGGCAGCACCTTGGGCAGGGAGTCGACCAGGCGTGCGACTTCGGCGGTGCTGTAGATACCGCTGATGCGAATGCCAGCAGTGCTGTCGTCGGCCAGCAGCAGCGGCTTGTCGAGGTAGCGGTTGATCAGAGGCAGCGCCTGGGCAAGGCTCAGGTTGTCCAGCACCAGCTTGCCGTTGCGCCAGGCCAGGTTGTTGCCGTAGTCGTCGCTCTGGGCCAGCTGGGGCTCGAAGTCGCCCTTGTCGTAGCTGGCCTGCATGCCCGGGCCAAGCCGGTAGCCACCGGAATTGCCGACACTGCTGACCAGCACCGAACCCTCCACCAGGGTCACCTTGACCTGATCCGCGTACTTCCACACGTTGAATTGAGTACCGGTCACCCGGGTCTGGCCGTTGCCGGCACGGACGATGAACGGGTGGTTGCTGTCGTGCGCGACCTTGAAGAACGCCTCGCCCTTGACCAGGGTGACACGGCGCTCATCCTTGAAGTTCAGGTAGCGCAGTTCGCTGTGCAGGTTCAGCTCGACGCTGCTGCCGTCGCTCAGGCGCACCTGTTGCAACTGGTCGGTGGTTGCGAAGTGCTGGTAGCTGTTGGGTAGCCAGCCTTGCTCCCAGCCGACCCAGCCGGCCAGGGGCAGGGCGAGCAGGGCAATCGCCGCCGCGCAAGCGAAAGGGCGCCAATGGCGCGCTGGCGCCTGCCGTGATGTCGAGGGCTTGAGCTCGACGACCGTGGCCGTGCGCGGCAGCAGGTCGGCGGTCTGCCAGATCTCCAGCATCGCCTGATATTCCTCGGCATGCCGTGGGTCAGCGGCCAGCCACTGGCTGAACGCCTGGCGCTCGGCCGCCGTGCAGTCGTCGGCGTGCAGGCGCATGCACCAGTGCGCGGCGGCATCGGTGATGGCATCGTCTTCGCTGGGAATGAGGCGGTCCTGGTTCATTGCGGCTCCCGGTTTTGCGGCATTCTACCTCCGGGCGTGCCTGTCGAGAACGTGTTAATGGCGAATGACTATCAATTGTAGGAAAAATCGTCGTATATGAGGATGGGTCGTATCTGTGCCAGGGCGGGCCCGGCACAGATACGACCCTGTTTATCAGAACTGCTCCGCCGCCATCACGTAGAGGCTGCCCGCACCGGCACGGATTGTCGCTTCCAGTGTCAGGCCCCTCGGTAGCACACGCTGGAAGAAGAACGCCGCACTGGCGAGCTTGGCATCATGGAATATCGGGTCCTCGGCGTGACGCGCCGTGGCCACATGGGCCATGCGCGCCCACATGTAGGCGTAGGCGGTCAGCCCGAACAGGTGCAGGTACTCCACCGCCGAGGCACTGACCAGGTTGCTGTCCTTGCCTGCCTGCGCCTGCAGCCAGGCGCTGGTCCGCTCCAGGCGTACCAGGGCCTCCTGCAGCGCCTCACGGTGCAGCACGGCGTCGACGCAGAAGGCGCGGATCTCGGCGGCCAGGCTGGCCAGTGCCTGGCCGCCGTCGGCCAGGACCTTGCGCCCGAGCAAGTCGAGGGCCTGGATGCCGTTGGTGCCTTCGTAGATCTGTGCAATGCGCACATCGCGAACGCGTTGCTCCTGGCCCCATTCGCGAATGTAGCCATGCCCACCGAGCACCTGCTGGCCAAGCACGCAGCTTTCCAGGCCGTTGTCAGTGAAGAACGCCTTGGCCACGGGCGTCAGCAGGGCGACCTGGCGCTGGGCGTGTTCGCGCTCGGCCGGGTCCTCGGCATAACGGGCGATGTCCAGTTGCTGGCCGACATAGACCGAGAAGGCACGGCCGCCCTCGGTCATGACCCGCATGGTCAGCAGCATGCGCCGCACATCGCCGTGGACGATGATCGGGTCGGCGACCCGCTGCGGCGCCTGTGCGCCACCGGCAGCGCGGCTCTGCAGGCGTTCGTTGGCATAGCGCGCGGCGCTCTGGTAGGAGGCCTCGGCGCAGCCGATGCCCTGGATGCCGATGGACAGGCGTTCGTAGTTCATCATGGTGAACATCGCTGCCAGGCCTTTGTTCGGTTCACCCACCAGATAGCCTTCGGCCTGGTCGAAGTTCATCACGCAGGTCGCCGAGGCCTTGATGCCCATCTTGTGCTCGATCGAGCCGCAATGCGCAGCGTTGCGCGCGCCCAGGCTGCCGTCCTGATCGAGCAGGAATTTCGGCACGAGGAACAGCGAGATCCCCTTGGGGCCGGCCGGGGCGTCGGGCAGACGGGCCAGGACCAGGTGGATGATGTTCTCGGTGAGGTCCTGCTCGCCGCCGGTAATGAAGATCTTGCTGCCGCTGACACGGTAGCTGCCATCGGCGTGGGGCTCGGCGCGGGTGCGGATCAGGCCCAGGTCGGTGCCGGCGTGGGGTTCGGTCAGGCACATGGTGCCGGCCCAGCGGCCCTCGTACAGCGGGGCGAGGTAGATGGCCTTGAGCGCTTCGCTGGCATGGGCGTCGATGGCCAGGCAACTGCCGGCGCTGAGTGCCGAGTACAGGCTGAAACTGCTGTCGGCGGCGTACATCATCTCTTCGAACAGCACCCCGAGCATCTTCGGCATGCCCATGCCGCCGTGCTTGGGGTTGCCGCCCAGGCCCACCCAGCCGCCTTCGCGGTAGGTGCGCCAGGCGTCGCGGAAACCGTCGGGGGTGTGGACCTGACCGTTTTCGAACTGCACGCCTTGTTCATCACCGACCCGGCTGAGCGGAGCGATCAGTTGGCTGGTGAGTTTGGCGGCTTCCTCGAGGATGGCGTCGGCTGTGTCGGCGTCGACCCGTTCGGCAAGGGTGGGCAGGCGGGCCCAGAGGGCAGGGCCGTGGAACACGTCCTTGAGGACGAAGCGCATGTCGCGCAAGGGGGCGGTGTAGTCGGTCATCTGAGGCCTTTGTCTGGTGAATGGCGTTTTCTGTGTGCTTGTAGGAACGGCTTCAGCCGCGATGCGGGCATCACGGTGCCTGGCACCCGCTTTGCGGGTGATCGCGGCTGAAGCCGCTCCTACAGGACAGTCAGGGTGATTACAGCGCCTTGGCCCGATCGCGCAGCACGTACTTCTGGATCTTGCCGGTGCTGGTCTTGGGCAACTCGCCGAACACCACGGTCTTGGGCACCTTGAAGCCGGCCAGGTGCTCGCGGCACCAGGCGACGATCTCGGCTTCGCGAGTGGCGCCATGGCCAGTCTTGAGGGTCACGAAGGCGCAGGGTGTCTCCCCCCATTTCTCGTCTGGGCGGGCGACCACGGCGGCCTCGAGCACGGCGGGGTGCTTGTACAGGGCGTCCTCCACCTCGATGGTGGAGATGTTCTCGCCACCGGAGATGATGATGTCCTTGAGCCGGTCCTTGATCTCGACATAGCCGTCGGGATGCCGCACGGCCAGGTCGCCGGTGTGGAACCAGCCGCCACGGAAAGCCTCGGCGGTGGCCTCGGGGTTCTTCAGGTAGCCTTTCATCACGGTGTTGCCGCGCATGAAGATCTCGCCCAGGGTCTCGCCATCCTGCGGCACCGGTTCGAGGGTCCGCGGGTCGGCCACCATCAGGCCGTCCAGGGTGGGGTAGCGCACACCTTGGCGCGATTTGATCGCCGCCCGAGCCTCCAGTGTCAGATCGTCCCACTCGGCATGCCAGGCGCACACCGTCACCGGGCCGTAGACTTCGGTCAACCCGTAGGTGTGGGTGATGCGGATGCCCATCGCTTCCACGGCGCCGATCACCTTGGCCGGCGGCGCGGCGCCAGCGACCATGGCGTGCACCGGGTGGTCGATGGCCGCCTTGGCGCTGTCGGGCATGTTGACCAGGGCGTTGAGCACGATGGGCGCGCCGCACAGGTGGCTGACCTGGTGCTCGCGGATCAGGGTGAGGATCTTCTGCGGGTCGACCCGGCGCAGGAACACATGGGTGCCGGCCAGGGCGGTGATGGTCCAGGGGTAGCACCAGCCGTTGCAGTGGAACATCGGCAGGGTCCACAGGTACACCGGGTGCTGGCCCATGGACCAGGTCATCTGGTTGCCCAGGGCGTTGAGGTAGGCGCCGCGGTGGTGGTAGACCACGCCCTTGGGGTTGCCGGTGGTGCCGGAGGTGTAATTGAGCGAGATCGCCTGCCATTCGTCATCGGGCCATGCCCAGGCGAACTCAGGGTCGCCCTCGGCGAGCAGCGCTTCGTAGTCCAGCTCGCTGATGGGCTGGCCTTCGCCGTACTCCGGATCGTCCACGTCGATCACCAGCGGTGGGTATTCGAGCAGCGCCAGGGCTTCGCGGATCACGCCGTGGAACTCACGGTCGCCGATCAGCACCTTGGCCTCGCCATGGCGCAGCATGAAGGCGATGGCCTCGGCGTCCAGGCGCACATTGAGGGTGTTGAGCACCGCGCCGATCATGGGTATGCCGAAGTGCGCCTCGAGCATGGCCGGAATGTTCGGCAGCATCACCGCCACCGTGTCGCCGTGGCCGATGCCTCGGCCCTGGAGGGCGCTGGCCAGGCGTCGGCAGCGGGCGTAGGTCTCGCGCCAGTCGCGGCGGATGGCGCCGTGGATCACGGCGGGGTAGTGGCCGTAGACCGAGGCGGTGCGCTCGATGAAGCTCAAAGGCGTGAGGGCTACATGATTGACGGGCGCAGGCATCAGGCCCTGGGAGAAGATCGACATGCGGTGGTCCTGTGAAGGAGGCGAGCGCATCCTGTGCGCCTGGCCCCCGGTGGCTGATTGTTAGCTCTGATCAGGGTGTGGGAGGGCGATGCCTCCCTGTCGCTTTTTTACGCGAGCCGTTATCGTATATGGAAGATCGACTATAGCAATATGGTAAAACTACTATAAAAGAGCCGCTGCCCGTGAATGCCATGCCTACTTCCTTGCTTGCCAAGGACCCCCAGCCCGGTGTGCTGCTGGCCCCCGATGCCCGCCCGTTGCAGTTGAACCTCGCCATGCAGGCGCTGATTGGCGGCAATGCCGAAGTCGGGCGCTGGTTGCCCTCCAACCATGCGGCCTTGGTGCGCGCCTGCCTGCGCCAGGGGCGGGCGATCAGCGAGGTCGAGGCCGAGGTGGGTGAGCGCATACTGCTCTGGACCTTCATTCCCGACGACCAGGGCCAGCACGTAATGGCCCGTTGTCGTGACGCGAGCGATGAGCGCCGAGCCGTCCGCGACGCCAGCAGGGCCCGGCGGCTCTACCGCTTGATTACCGAAAACACCACGGACCTGATTTCCCGGCACAGCCCCGATGGGCGCTTTCTCGACGCCACGCCGGCCGCATTCCGCCTGCTGGGGGTATGGCCGGAGCAATTGCGCGGCAGCGCCGTGCGTCCCTTCCTGCACCCGCGCGAGCGGCGCCAGGTGCTGTTGCAGGCCGCCGCCGCCCTGGACGAGGATGGCTACCACACCCTGACCTGCCGAGTGCGTCACGCCGATGGCCACTACCGCTGGTTCGAGATTGCCAGCCGCGCGATCCGCGAGACCTACACCGGCGCAGTAGTGGAGATCGTCGCGGTGTCTCGCGATATCACCCTGCGTATCGAGGCCCAGGAAAGCCTGGCCCACAGCGCTCGGGTCGCGACATTGGGCGAACTGGCCTCGGGCATCGCCCACGAAATCAACCAGCCCTTGGCGGCGATCCTCAATTACACCAATGCGAGCCTGCGTTACCTGCACATGCTCGACCATGACCCGCACGCCCGTGAGCGAGTCGGTCAGGGCCTGCAGCGCATCAGCGCGCAGGCCACCCATGCCGCCGAGGTGATCCGCCGGCTGCGCGCGTTCCTGCGCAAGGGGCCACGGCAGTTGCAAGCCCTCGATGTCGCCGAGGTGGCCAGCGAAGCGCAACGCCTGTGCGCCTGGGAGGCCGCAGGGGCACAGGTCCGTATCGAGCAGCGGTTGAGCGGGGTGCTGCCAACCGTATACGCCGACCGTGTATTGCTGGAGCAGGTGCTGCTCAACGTGTTGCGCAACGCCATCGACGCCAACCGAGAGCAGCACCCCGGGCAGTCGTCACGTATCCTGCTCAGCGCCTCGCGCCACGACGATGGGGTACTGGTGGAGGTGGCTGACCAAGGGCCCGGCGTCGCGCCCGAGCGACTGGACGAGATCTTCACCCCGTTCACTACCAGCAAGGCCGACGGCCTGGGCCTGGGGTTGAGCATGAGCCGCAGCATCGTCGAGGGCTTTGGCGGCAGCCTCTGGGCGCGGGTGGGCGAGGCGGGCGGGTTGGTACTCTGCTGCCGCCTGGTGGTGAATCGCGGATGAGGAGGGAGGCAGTGGTGCAAGCGAAGGTGTATGTGGTGGACGACGACCCGGGCATGCTCGATTCGACGGTATGGCTGCTCGAGTCGGTGGGGTTGCGGGCATTGCCGTTCACCAGTGGCCAGGCGTTTCTGGATGCCTGCGTGGACGAGGGGCCGGCGTGCGTGCTGCTGGATGTGCGCATGCCGGGGTTGGGTGGCCTGGCCGTGCAGCAGGCGCTGCGCGAGCGGGGGCTTCAGATCCCGCTGATCTTCGTCAGTGGCCACGCCGACGTGCCGATCGTGGTGCGGGCGTTCAAGGCCGGCGCCATCGACTTCATCGAGAAGCCCTACAACGACCAGTTGCTGCTCGACAGCGTGCAGGCTGCGCTCAGCCGCGCCGACGTGGTCCGGGCGGGCAGTGGCGAAGTGGCGCAGGTACAGACACGGATCGACAGTCTGACCCCACGTGAGCGTGATGTGTTCATTCCACTGGTGCAGGGGCTGGGCAATCGTGAGATTGCCGAGCGCCTGGGGGTGAGTGTGAAGACCATCGACTTGTACCGGGGGCGGGTGATGAAGCGCATGCAGGCCGCGAGCCTGCCCGAGCTGGTCGGGATGGCGATCGCTTGTGGCCAGGTCGAAGCGTTGGGGTTGCGGACGCAATCCGGACTGTAGGAGCGGCTTCAGCCGCGATGCAAGCGACACGGTCTTTCGCACCCGCTTCGCGGGTGATCGCGGCTAAAAGCCGCTCCTACAGAGGCCGCGTCAAACCGCGGGTTTTGTTTCATTCATGAATTTTTTGTTAGCCAGCTAATCAAGGCTTTGACATTCACTGCCTAAGCAGTAATATTTTAATACAATTGCCCGAGCAGACCCCGATGTCCCATTTCACCCCGGAAAATTTCCAGACCTGCACCATCGGCATGCTGCTTGGTCGTGCGGCGATGCTGAAGGATCGCATCCTCGACTGGCACCTCGAAGCCGATGGTGTCACGGCAGCGCAGTTCAAGGTGCTGATCATCGTCACCCAGTACCAGGTCGATACCCCCGCGGAACTGTGCCGCTACCTGGGCCTGGACAGCGGCTCGATGACCCGCATGCTCGACCGCCTCGAGCAGAAGGGCCTGCTCCTGCGCCATCGCTGCGCGGACGACCGTCGCCAGGTGCGCCTGGCCCTGACCGCCGACGGCCAGCGCCTGGCAGACCGCCTGCCGCTGGTGGGCGCGGCGGCGATGAACGAGCTGGTCGGGGTGCTGCAGCCTGAAGAACTCAAGACCCTCGAAGGCTTGCTGGCCAAGGTGCTGATCAGTGCCGGCGACCCCCTGACGATCCGCCGCTTCGGCGATCGTTGATCCCTGTCACGCATTCTCCAAGGTACCGCCATGGCCACTCCCGCAGACACCTCCACACCCGCCGACGCGCCCGGCAACACGCGCAAGCGCAAGGCCTGGCTACTCGCCCTGTTGCTGTTGCTGATTATTGCCGGTGCCGGCACCTGGGCCTGGTACAGCCTGGTCGGGCGCTGGCACGAAAGCACCGATGACGCCTACGTGAATGGCAACGTGGTGGAAATCACCCCGCTGATCACCGGCACCGTCACCAGCATCGGTGCCGATGACGGCGACCTGGTGCACGTCGGCCAGGTGCTGCTGCAGTTCGACCCGGCAGACAGCGAGGTTGTCCTGCAGGCTGCCGAGGCCAAGCTGGCGCGCACCGTGCGCCAGGTGCGCGGGCTGTACAGCAACGTCGATTCGCTCAAGGCCCAGCTGGAAACCCGCCAGGCCGAACTGCAGAAGGCCCAGCAGAACTACAACCGACGCAAGGTGCTGGCCGACAGCGGCGCCATCGCCCAGGAAGAAATCGCCCATTCCCGCGACGACCTGGCCGTGGCCCAGGCTGCCGTCAATGGTGCGCGGCAGCAGCTCAACACCAGCACCGCGCTGGTCGACGACACCGTGGTGTCCTCGCACCCGGAAGTGATGGCCGCCGCCGCCGACCTGCGCCAGGCCTACCTCGACCATGCCCGCACCACCCTGGTGGCGCCGGTCACCGGCTACGTGGCCAAGCGCACCGTGCAACTGGGCCAGCGCCTGCAACCGGGCACCGCGACCATGGCGGTGATCCCGCTGGACGAGGTATGGATCGACGCCAACTTCAAGGAAACCCAGCTGCGCGACATGCGCATCGGCCAACCGGTGGAAGTCACTGCCGACCTGTACGGCAGCGAAGTGAAGTACAACGGCACCGTCGACAGCCTGGGGGCCGGCACCGGCAGCGCCTTCGCCCTGCTGCCGGCGCAGAACGCCACCGGCAACTGGATCAAGATCGTCCAGCGTGTGCCGGTGCGTATCCACCTGAACCCTGACCAGTTGAAAGACCACCCCCTGCGCATCGGCCTGTCGACCATCGCCGAAGTCGATCTGCACGACCAGAGCGGCCCGGCCCTGGCCCAGCAGCCACCCCAACAGGCCAGCTACACCACCCAGGTGTATGACCGCCAACTGGTCGAGGCCGACAACCTGATCGCCCGGCTGATCCACGAGAACAGCGCCACCGGCAAGACGGCCCAGCGATGAGCCAGGCGGCCCCTGCGCAGTTCACCCCGCCGAGCCTGCTGCTGACCACCATCGGCCTGTCGCTGGCGACCTTCATGCAGGTGCTCGACACCACCATCGCCAACGTCGCCTTGCCGACCATCTCCGGCAATCTGGGGGTCAGCTACGAGCAGGGCACCTGGGTGATCACCTCGTTCGCGGTGAGCAACGCCATCGCCTTGCCGCTGACCGGCTGGCTGAGCCGGCGCTTCGGCGAGGTGAAACTGTTCATCTGGGCCACGTTGCTGTTCGTGTTGGCCTCGTTCCTCTGCGGCGTTGCCCAGTCGATGCCCGAGCTGGTCGGTTTCCGGGTGCTGCAGGGGGTGGTGGCCGGACCTTTGTACCCGATGACGCAAACCCTGCTCATCGCCGTGTACCCGCCGGCGAAACGAGGCATGGCCCTGGCGTTGCTGGCGATGGTTACGGTGGTGGCGCCGATCGCCGGGCCGATCCTGGGCGGCTGGATCACCGACAGCTACAGTTGGCCGTGGATCTTTTTCATCAACATTCCTATCGGCCTGTTCGCCGCCGCCGTGGTGCGCCAGCAGATGCGAGCGCGGCCGGTGGTCACCAGCCGCCAGCCGATGGACTACATCGGCCTGTTGACCCTGATCGTCGGTGTCGGCGCATTGCAGGTGGTGCTGGACAAGGGCAATGACCTGGACTGGTTCGAGTCGTCGTTCATCGTCGTCGGCACGTTGATCTCGGTGGTGTTCCTGGCGATCTTCATCATCTGGGAACTCACCGACCGCCATCCGGTGGTCAACCTGCGCTTGTTCGTGCACCGCAATTTCCGTATCGGCACGCTGGTGCTGGTGGGCGGTTATGCCGGGTTCTTCGGTATCAACCTGATCCTGCCCCAGTGGCTGCAGACGCAGATGGGCTACACGGCGACCTGGGCGGGCCTGGCGGTGGCGCCGATCGGCTTGTTGCCGGTGCTGATGTCGCCCTTCGTCGGCAAGTATGCACACCGCTTCGACCTGCGCGTGCTGGCCGGCATCGCGTTCCTCGCCATCGGTGCCAGCTGCTACATGCGCGCCGGTTTCACCAGCGAGGTGGACTTCACCCATATCGCCCTGGTGCAGTTGTTCATGGGCATTGGTGTGGCGCTGTTCTTCATGCCGACCCTGAGCATCCTGCTGTCCGACCTGCCGCCGCACCAGATCGCCGATGGTTCGGGGCTGGCCACTTTCCTGCGCACGCTGGGCGGCAGCTTCGCCGCATCGTTGACCACCTGGATCTGGATTCGCCGCGCCGACCAGCACCATGCCTACCTGAGCGAGCACATCAGCACCTTCGACCCGGCCACCCGGCATTCCCTGGAGCAGTTGGGCGGGGCCAGCCCGCAAAGCTATGCGAAGCTGGAGCAGGTCCTCAACAGCCAGGCCTACATGATGTCGACGGTGGATTATTTCACCTTGCTGACTTGGGTGTTCGCTGGGTTGATCCTGTTGGTGTGGCTGGCCAAGCCGCCTTTCACCGCCAAGGCCGGGCCCGCGTCGGCAGGGCACTGACATAAAAAGCTGTAGGAGCCAGTTGCTGGCGAACCAGGCCACACGGTGGTGAGGCGGTTCGCCAGCAAGCTGGCTCCTACAGGGGGCGGCATGGCATTGATCAGGCTGGGGTGTTTCCCCTAATCTTGTAAGTCTTTTCCGGGCAATTTGGCAGATCCATGGACAAGGTCATCGTCATCACCGGCGCCAGCCGGGGCATCGGCGCCGCCACCGCGTTGCTGGCGGCGCAACAGGGTTATCGCATCTGCATCAATTACCACGCCAACGACGAGGCCGCCGAAACGGTGCTGGCCCAGGTTCGCGAGCTGGGTGCCACGGCCATCGCCGTGCGCGCTGATGCCAGCGTCGAGGACGAGGTGGTGCAGTTGTTCCAGCGTGTCGACCATGAGCTGGGGCCGGTCACCGCGTTGGTCAACAATGCTGGCACCATCGGCCAGCAGAGCCGGGTGGAAGAGATGTCGGAGTTCCGCCTGCTCAAGGTCATGAAGACCAACGTGGTCGGCCCGATGCTTTGCGCCAAGCACGCCCTGCTGCGCATGGCGCGGCGCCATGGCGGGCAGGGTGGGGCGATCGTCAACGTTTCGTCCATGGCCGCGCGCCTGGGCTCGCCCAACGAGTATGTCGACTACGCCGCCTCCAAGGGGGCACTGGATACCTTCACCATTGGTTTGGCCAAGGAAGTGGCGAGCGAGGGCGTGCGCGTCAATGGCGTACGGCCGGGCTATATCCATACCGGCTTCCACGCCTTGAGCGGTGACCCCGAGCGCGTCGCCAAGCTCGAGCCAGGCCTGCCCATGGGACGCGGTGGGCGCCCCGAGGAAGTGGCCGAGGCGATCCTTTGGCTGCTGTCGGACAAGGCGTCCTACTCGACAGGCACCTTCATCGACCTGAGTGGCGGGCGCTGACGCCGGTTACCCGGTGGTCAGCAACTGCGCGACCAGGTCGGCGATGGCGGGCAGCTCGAACGGTTTGCGCAGCACGGCGGTGCGCGCCGGTAACTGGCCGTCGCTGAGCGCGGCGCTCTCGTCATAGCCGGTGATGAACAGCACCGGCAGGCCAGGGTGCCGGGCTCTGCAGGCCTCGGCGACCTGGCGCCCGTTGAGGCCGCCCGGCAGGCCGATATCGCTGATCAGCAGGTCCGGCACGAAGCCGTGTTCCAATAGCGCCAGTGCGGCCGGGCCGTGTTCAACGCCTTCCACGTCGTGCCCGAATTCATCGAGTACCTCGCCAATGATCAGGCGTAGCGCGGCCTGGTCCTCGACCAGCAGGATCCGCGCCCGGCCAGGGTGCGCCAGCCTTTCTGCCATCGAGTGGACTTCCGGTGCCTTGGGCATTTCATGGTGGCGAGGCAGGTAGAGATCGATCCGAGTGCCCACTCCCGGCGTCGACTGGATCTGCAACTGGCCACCCGACTGGCGCACGAAACCGA
This sequence comes from Pseudomonas sp. MWU13-3659, assembly GCF_023757525.1. Lineage (NCBI taxonomy): Bacteria > Pseudomonadati > Pseudomonadota > Gammaproteobacteria > Pseudomonadales > Pseudomonadaceae > Pseudomonas > Pseudomonas sp. MWU13-3659. The sequence goes on from NZ_JAMSHW010000004.1 coordinate 75,503, forward strand.
AGGCCATCGACAACCCGAGCCCCGTGCCCTGGCCGAGCGGCTTGGTGGTGAAGAACGGGTCGATGGCCCGCTCGACTACCTCTGCTGGCATCCCGCGACCGTTGTCTTCGACGCTCAGTTGCAGGTACTCGCCCGCCGTGAGGTCCAATGCAGTGGCGCGTTCTGTGTCGAGCGACAGGTTTTCACAACGGATCTCGATTCGCCCTCCGTCGGGCAAGGCGTCGCGGGCGTTGATGCACAGGTTGAGCAGGGCACTTTCCAGCTGCGGTGGGTCGATGAACGTCGCCCACAGGTCAGGGGCGCAACTGACCTGGACGGCGATGGCCGGGCCCACGCTGCGGCGGATCAGTTCCTCGATGTCGAGGATCAGCGCGCTGACCGAGGTGGCCTGTGGCAACAGGGTCTGGCGGCGAGAGAACGCCAGCAACCGATGCACCAGGGCTGCGGCCCGTCGCGCAGAATCGCCAGCCGTGTCGAGCAAGGCTGGAATATCGTCCAGGCGTGCCTGTTCCAAGCGTTGGCGAATCAGCTCCTGGGCGCCCAGGATGCCCCCGAGCAGGTTGTTGAAGTCGTGGGCAATACCACCGGTAAGCTGGCCGACAGCCTCCATCTTCTGCGCCTGGCGCAATGCATCCTCGGCCTCCAGCAGACGTTGCTGCTCGCTGACTTGGCGACTGATGTCGTAGACGAACAGGTAGGCACCCACAATCGCGCCGTTGGCATCGCGCAGTGGGTTGAAGCGCAGCTCGAAATGCCGCTGTCGTTCTGCCCTGCCGAACTGGATCACTTCGTTGAAGCTTTCTCCGGACAGTGCCCGCCGCCAGAGCGCCACCGAGCGTTCGCACTCCTCGGGAAAACCGGCCAGGCGTTCGACCAGGCTGTCACCTGCCTTGATACTGCGACCGAACAGGAACTCGAAGTCCTTTACCGCCCGCGCATTGACTGCCAGGAAGCGCAGCGAAGTGTCCAGCACCTGCACACGCGCCACGCTTCGTTCAACCAGTTCGGCGAACAGGCTGCGCTCAGCCAGCGCTGCGACGACCCGTTGCTCGAGGTGGTCGTTGAGTTGTTGCAGGGCAGTTTCGGCGCGACGTCGCTCGGTGACATCCTTGAACAGCACGGCGACCTGGTTTTTTTCGGCGGGCTCGATGCGGAAGGTGGTGACCGACAGTACCCGCCCGGTGGCTACCAGTTCCTGTTCGAACTGCAACGGTTGGCCGGTACGTAGCACCTCACCGTACCGAGCCACCCAGTCGTCGGCCTCGTCGGGCACCATTTCCCGCAATTTTTGCCCGACCACGTTGGGAATGCCGGCATGGCGGGCGTAGGCGGCGTTGGCAATGACATGGATGTAGTCGCTGAGCGGGCCATGGGGGCCATCGAAGAACTCGATGACACAGAACCCTTCGTCCATGGTGTCGAACAAGAAACGGTACAGGCTGTTGTCGATACCTTGCAGCTGCGCCAGCTGAGCCTCAAGCTCGGCATTGCGCTGGCGCAGCTCTTGGAGTTCACGTTCGGGCATGCGAGTGTCCGCAGGAGGGCGAGGCCCCACTGTAGCCTGACCGCCCGTCGGCGGCTAGAACGAACGCACGATCCGCCCGAGGGTTTCCATGGCCTGCTCGGGGCCATCGCCCCAGGGGCTGCCGTAGTTCAGGCGGATGCAGTTACCGAAGCGTCGGGTCGGCGAGAAGATCGGCCCCGGCGCGATGCTGATGCCCTGGGCCAGGGCCATGTGGAACAGCTTCAACGCATCCATTTGCTCGGGCAGTTCGAGCCACAGGAAGTAGCCGCCGGAAGGTTGGCTGACACGGGTCTGCGCCGGGAAGTGGCGGGCAATGGCGGCGAGCATGTTGGCCTGCTGGCCTTCCAGCGCATAACGCAGCTTGCGCAGGTGGCGGTCATAGCCGCCGTGTTGCAGGTAGTCGGCGATGGCTGCCTGGGCCGGCATCGAGGCGCAGAGCGAGGTCATCAGCTTGAGCCGTTCGATCTTCTGCGCGAAGCGGCCGGCGGCGACCCAGCCGATGCGATAGCCCGGGGCCAGGCTCTTGGCGAACGAGCCGCAGTGCATCACCAGCCCTTCGGTATCGAAGGCCTTGGCCGGCTTCGGTGCCTGCTGCGAGTAGTACAGCTCGGCGTAGACGTCGTCTTCGATCAGCGGCACCTGATGGCGGCGCAGCAGCTCGACCAGCTGCTGCTTCTTCGCCTCCGGCATGCTGGCGCCCACCGGGTTCTGGAAATTGGTCATGCACCACACGGCCTTGACCGGGTGCTTGTCCAGGGTTTTGGCGAGCACGCCAAGGTCCATGCCTTCGCGCGGATGCACCGGGATTTCCACGGCCTTGAGCTTGAGGCGCTCGAGCACCTGCAGGCAGGCATAGAAGGCCGGCGCCTCGATGGCCACCAGGTCGCCGGGCTGGGTTACCGCCTGCAGGCACAGGTTCAGCGCTTCCAGCGCACCGTTGGTGATCAGCAGCTCTTCCATCGGCAGCATCAGCCCGCCGACCATGTAGCGCAGGGCGATCTGCCGGCGCAGTTGCGGGTTGCCCGGCGACAGGTCGGTGACCACCATGCGCGGGTCCATCGCCCGGCTGGCGCTGGCCAGCGAGCGCGACAGGCGTTGCAGGGGGAACAGCGTGGGGCTGGGGAAGGCCGAGCCGAACGGCACGGTGTGCGGGTCCTTGATCGAGTCGAGGATGGAGAACACCAGGCCGCTGACATCCACGTCGGTGGATTCGCTGGCCGGCGCCTGCGCCTGGGGCTCGTTGAACGGGCGTGGGGCGTGGGCATTGACGAAGTAGCCCGAGCGTGGCCGGGCGCGGATCAGGCCACGGCGCTCCAGCAGGTAATAGGCCTGGAACACCGTGGACGGGCTGACGCCGTGGGTCTGGCTGGCATAACGTACCGAGGGCACGCGCTGGCCGGGGCCGAGCACCCCGGAGCGGATCAGTTCGGCAATGTCGTCGGCGAATCGTTCGTAGCGTTTCATTGTAATGATCTGTCGCAACCTGCAGGCAAGGTGAGGGCAGTGTAAGGGATCAGCGGTTCATCGGTGCCACGAAGCGGCTCGTCGCGACGCTGCGTATTCCGGGCTGGTCGCTGTCCTGGATTTCGAAGGCCAGCTCCTGGGAACTGCTGGCCGGGCGGTCGGCGAGCATCGCCACCGACACTGGCAGTTCGCTCATCTCGCCGGGCGCGATAGTGAACTCGGTGCGTCCGTGCAGCTCGAAGCCGTCGGCATCCACCAGGCGCAGGCGATAGTGCTGGGTTTCCGGGGTCTTGTTGATGATCTTGAGCAGGTAGATGTTCTCGATCTGGCCCAGGGCGTTTTCACGGAACAGGCCTCGGTCCTTGATCACATCCATCGACACCATCGGGCGCATCTGCAGGGCCACCACCAGCGCGCCGATCATCACCACCAGGGCGGTGGCGTAGCCCAGCAGGCGAGGGCGCAGCCAGTGGGTCTTGCCGCCCTGCAGGTTGTGTTCGGACTTGTAGCCGACCAGGCCCCGGGCATAGCCCATCTTGTCCATCACCCCGTCACAGGCGTCGATACAGGCGGCGCAGCCGATACAGGCCATCTGCAGGCCGTCGCGGATGTCGATGCCAGTAGGGCAGACCTGCACGCACAAGGTGCAGTCGATGCAATCGCCCAGGCCCTGGCTGCGCGGGTCGCTGCCTTTCTTGCGCGGGCCGCGGGATTCGCCACGGCTGGGGTCGTAGGCCACTGCCAGGGTGTCCTTGTCGAACATCACGCTCTGGAAGCGGGCATAGGGGCACATGTGCATGCACACCGCCTCGCGCATCCAGCCGGCATTGATGTAAGTGGCGCCAGTGAAGAACAGCACCCAGAACAGCGCCACGCCACTGAGCTCGAAGGTGAACAGTTCCTGCGCCAGCGGGCGGATCGGGGTGAAGTAGCCGACGAAGGTCAGCCCAGTCGCCACGCCGATCGCCAGCCACAACCCATGCTTGAGGGTTCGTCGGGCCAGCTTGTTCACCCCCCAGGGGGCGGCGGCCAGTTTGATGCGCTGGTTACGATCGCCTTCGGCGACTTTTTCGCACCACATGAACAGCCAGGTCCAGGTGCTCTGTGGGCAGCTATAGCCACACCAGACACGGCCGGCGAATACGGTGATGGCGAACAGGCCGAATGCGCAGATGATCAGCAGCGCCGAGAGCAGGATGAAATCCTGGGGCCAGAACGTTGCGCCGAAGATATGGAACTTGCTTTCGGCCAGGTCCCAGAGCACGGCCTGACGGCCATTCCACTGCAACCACGCCGTGCCGAAGAACAGGGCGAACAACAGGCCCGCGAAGGCGACCCGCAGGGTGCGGTAGAAGCCGGTGAAGCTACGGGTGTGAATGCTGCCGTCCGCTTGGCTTTTGCTCTTGTTGGCGGCGGCGGGGGCAATCTCGATGACTCGGAAGGGAATTCTATCGCTCATGGTTCATCGCTCATCAGGCCTCGATCAGGCCTGGGCACTATGGCGCCCGATCTGTTTGCAGCACAGACTCAGGTATGTCGATAAAAACCATATCAGATGCGCGTCGCCCAGCGTCAACCCCTCGAATTACGCAACCTTGAGGGTTTACCAGCAGGTACCTGCGGCTATCTACCGCACCTGCGCCGGTCACTGGGGTCTACTGCAGCATGAACGCTCCTTGTAGGAGCCGGCCTTGCCGGCGAACACCGGCATGGCCGGTGCCAGACCCCGCGTTGCCTGCTTCGCCGGCAAGCCGGCTCCTACAGGGGCTGGGTAAGCCAAAGAGCCGGAGGTGTGGCCATGCAGACCTGGGAGGCCATCTGGACGACGGTGCAAGCCGAGTTCGCTGATATCACCGATGAGCGCGAAGTGACCCAAGTGCTCCTGCGCCTGCTGATGGCCGCATTGCTGGGCGCGGTACTGGGTTTCGAGCGTGAGAGCAAGGGCAAGGCGGCCGGGGTGCGCACGCACATGCTGGTCTGCATGGGCGCGGCACTGTTCGTGCTTGCCCCTGGCATGGCCGGCGCGGACGAACAGGCACTGAGCCGGATCATCCAGGGCATTGTCGCCGGCATTGGCTTCCTGGGGGCCGGTACCATTCTCAAGGGGCATGGCCAGGACACCAGCCATGTGAAAGGCCTGACCACCGCGGCCGGGCTCTGGATGACCGCCGCCATCGGCACAGCCGCAGGCATGGGGCGTGAGGCCACGGCATTGATCAGCACGGTATTGGCACTGCTGGTGCTGTGCAGCATGCCGGTGCTGGTGGAGAAGGTGGAGGGTGGGAGCGAGGAGAGGAAAAACGAAGACGAGGAGGGCAGGAAGCACTGAGGGGAGCCGAAGCTCCCCTCAAAGCGTTGTTGCCTGCTCTTTTATTATTATTGGAGACGGGCCTGTTGTTGTTTTTGTCAGCCGTTGCCTCGGTACCGCAGGGCCCCTACCCGGGGCCAAGAGCAAACGTATTTTTTTGAGCGCTGACCTGCGTTCATCCAACGTGATCCAACCGTGACTGCCGCTACCTTGCAGGTAGTTTTATTGTTCTGTGTCCGGTCGCGGGGCGAGCCCCTGAAAAGCACGTCGACTCCAAAAAAATCTGCTTGCTACGCCTCTGCCGTGTTGTTCTTGTTATGTCAGAGTCGTTCTCTATTGTTCTTATTGGGTGTCGCGTTTTTTGTTCTTGTTATGCCAGAGATAAAGCAGATGGCGTGCCAACTTTTTAAAATCCCTTAAAATCAAAGGCTTGATAAAAATCCCAAGAAATCATCAGGGTAAAATTCTGTCGAATTGTTTCCCTGTTACCCGATTTTTTCCTGCGTGCCCCGTGGGCGGTAACACTCCACCCACATTTGCGTGACATTCGTATGACTCAGCGCGCCCCACGCGCCCGCGCCACCCGTGATCCCGTGGCACGCCCGAGCACTTCACTGATTCGCAACCCTGCGCCGATCAGGCGGTCGAGGTCGATGCCGGTGTCGATACCCAATCCTTGCATCAGGTACACCACATCTTCGGTCGCCACGTTACCGGTAGCGCCCTTGGCGTAGGGGCAGCCACCCAGGCCGGCCACCGAACTGTCGAATACCGCGATCCCTTCGAGCAGGCTGGCATAGACGTTGGCCAGGGCCTGGCCGTAGGTGTCGTGGAAGTGTCCGGCCAGTTGCCCACGGGGGACCAGGGCCGCGACCACCTCGAACAGGCGGCGGGTAGCACCGGCGGTGCCGGTACCGATGGTGTCGCCGAGCGACACCTCGTAGCAGCCCATGTCGTGCAGGGCGCGAGCCACCGGGGCGACCTGCTCCGCCTTGACGGTGCCCTCGTATGGGCAACCCAGCACGCAGGAAACATAGCCGCGCACCCGCACACCGTGATTGCGCGCCGCTTCCATGATCGGCTCGAAGCGTTTGAGGCTGTCGCTGATCGAACAGTTGATATTGCGCTGGGAGAACGCCTCGGAGGCGGCGGCGAACACCGCCACTTCCTTCACGCCAGCCGCCAACGCATCCTCGAAACCGCGCAGGTTGGGCGCCAGCGCCGCATAGGTAACACCTGGACGTTGCTGGATACCGGCGAACACCTCGGCGGAACCGGCCATCTGCGGCACCCACTTGGGTGAAACGAAGCTGCCCACTTCTATATAGCCAAGACCCGCTTCGGTAAGGTCATCCACCAGCCGCACCTTGTCGGCGACGCTGATGGGCTGGGCTTCGTTCTGCAGGCCGTCGCGCGGGCCGACTTCGACCAGGCGGACTTTTTCTGGCAATGACATGGCGGGGTTCCTGTGGCGGATCAACGGTTGGGGTGCTGCTGGTTCAGGGTGGCGGCCAGCGCCTGCTCGCAGCGCTCCTGGGCGGTGTCCAGCTCCAGGTGCATCTGCTGGATGTCGAGCATCTGCTGCTCCAGCTGGGCGCGGCGTTCGGCGATCTTGGCGAGCATGCTGTTGAGCTGCTTGAGGTTGCCGCCGCTGGGGTCGTACAGGCCGATCAGCTCGCGGCACTCGGCCAGCGAGAAGCCGATGCGCTTGCCGCGCAGGATCAGCTTGAGGGTGACTTTGTCGCGGGCCGAATAGATGCGTTCCAGGCCTCGGCGCTCGGGGCTGAGCAGGCCCTGCTCCTCGTAGAAGCGAATGGCGCGGGTGGTGATGTCCAGTTCGCGGGAGAGGTCGGAGATGCTGTAGGTCTGGCTGGTCATGCTGGGGCTCGGCGGGTGGAATGGGGATAACCTAAAGCCAGGTTTACGTATACGTCAAGCTCGAGATCGAATCGCACGAATCCAGCGGCTTTGGTAATGAGCGCGGGCATCGGCCAAGGGCTTTGATCTATCGCCTTTGCACCACTCGCCTATGCTGTTTCGACGGGTGTGATACACCCATTTTCCAGCCATGCCACCTTACGAGGGAATGCCTTCATGAGCAGCAAGCCCACAGTCGTTCTGGTACACGGTTTCTGGGGCGGTGCCGCCCATTGGGGGCGGGTCATCGTCGAGCTGGACCGCAAGGGCCACACAGGCCTGCGGGCCGTGGAAATGCCACTGACGTCGCTGGCCGACGATGTCGAGCGCACCCGCAAGGTGGTGGCGCAGGTCAAGGGGCCGGTGCTGCTGGTGGGGCACTCCTATGGCGGTGCGGTGATCACCCAGGCAGGCAATGCGGACAATGTGAAGGGGCTGGTCTACATCGCCGCGTTCGCACCGGACGCAGGTGAAAGCCCTGGCGCTATCACCCAAGTACACCTGCCAGCCGCAGCACCAAACCTGGAGCCGGACAGCGATGGCTATCTATGGCTCAAGCCTGACAAATTCCACGAAAGCTTCTGCCAGGATCTGCCGAAGGATGAAGGACTGGTCATGGGGGTAACACAGAAGGCGCCACTGGCCAGCACCTTTGGCGACACCATCAGCAACCCGGCGTGGAAGCACAAGCCGTCCTGGTACCAGATCTCCAGCGCCGACCACATGATCCACCCGGACAACCAGCGCAAGATGGCTGATCGATTGAAAGCGAAAAAGATCATCACGCTGGATGCCAGCCATGCCTCCCTGGCGTCAAGGGCGACTGATGTGGCGAACCTGATCGACGAGGCGGTGAAGGCGCTGAGCTAGCGCTTGCATTGGGCGAGCACCACCTGGCAAGTGCCAGGCGTGCCGCCGGAGCGGCCGGCGTAGCGGATGCAACTGTCCATGGACTTCTTGCGGGCCATGGCCAGGGTGTTACCGAAGGCCAGGCCACCTTCACCATTGCTGGGCATGGCCTTGGCATAGCAGTTGGAGCCGGCATTGGCGGTTGCGTAACGGGCTTTGCTGGAGCAGCCCGCGCCGATGGCCAAGCCCAGGGCGAGGGTGCAAAGCAATAGCCAGGAGGCAGGTCTGTCGGTCATGTAGAAACCCTTGCTGGACAGGCCCTGAGCCTGTGTGAAGTTGGCCTGTTCAGCTTAGCCGTTTCGCCTGCGCGGCGCAGCGTGACGATGTACCGCAGCACTGAGGCTCCAGTGGGGAGTGGCTAGTGGCCATTTGTCGTGCAGAATGTGCCATTTGTGCCCTGAGAGGCACTGGACCCCGTCCACTCACTTCCACCGAATGTCCAATGAGCCGAGGGTCGCAAATGAGCGGACGTAATGTGTGCCAGTCCTTGTGCCTGGTCCTGGCGCTGACGGCCATGGGCGTGCAGGCGGCGGATGACTGCCGGCACCTGAAGGCGACGGGCAACCCCGAGTACCCCCCGTATCTCTGGCGAGATCCGCATAATCCCGAACAACTGATCGGTGCCAACGCCGACTTGCTCAAGCACCTGGCAGAAGAACTGGGGCTGGTGGTCGATGTGGTGTATGCCGGCCCCTGGTCACGCGCCCAGGAAGAGGTGCGCACCGGGCGCATCGACATGCTGGCCGGGTACTTTCTGACCCGGGCGCGGCAGCAGGCCATGGATTTCATCAAGCCGGCCTTCCTGAACACCCCCAGTGTGGTCTGGGTGCGCCAGGGCGATGGCTTTAACTATTCGGGGTGGGCGGACCTGAAAGGGCGTAGCGGCGGCACGCTGGTCAACAACAGCTATGGCCAGCAGTTCGATGACTACGCCCGGGCCAACCTCAACCTCGAGGCGGTGCCCAGCGCGGCGCAGGCGTTCCAGAAGCTGCTGCTCAAGCGCAACGACTATGTGATCTACGAGCGATACCCTGGCATGGCGCTGGCCGAGACCCAGGGCATGGAAAAGCGCCTGGAAGTACTGGACCCGCCGGTTTCCAGCGAGGGCCTGTACCTGGCGTTGTCGCGCAATGCGCCCTGTAACCAGCCGGCGTTGCGCAAGCAGATGGCGGAAAAGATGCAGGAGATCGTCGCCAGCCCGTTGCCCGAGCAGTGGCTGGCGCAGAACCTGGCGTTGTGGAAGCAACAGCAGCATCAGGAGTGAGCCTCGGTAGGCGGTTGGCAGAGGGCGCTTTTGATCCAGTTGCCAGGCGAGCATCATGCAGCGGTCTCGAAATCGAGCGCCGCTCGCGCGACGCATCGCGGATGAATCCGCTCCTACACCGGTTGCAACATACCGCCATGGTTGCGCGCCTTCGGTACCCTGTAGGAGCGGATTCATCCGCGATGCGCCGCGCAGCGGCGCTGGATCGCATGGACAACGCGGATTCAGAGCTTGATCAGCACCGACTTCAACTCGGTGTAATGCTCGATCGCTGCCGCCCCCATTTCGCGCCCTACGCCAGACAACTTGTAGCCACCGAACGGCAGCGCCGGATCCAGCGCGCTATGGCAGTTGACCCACACCGAGCCGGACTTGATACGCGGAATCATCCGGTGCACCGCCGCCAGGTCGTTGGACCAGATGCTCGCACCCAGGCCATAGGGGTTGTCATTGGCCATGCGCAGTACCTCGTCGATATCGTCGAACGGCATGGCCACCAGCACCGGGCCGAAGATCTCTTCCTGCACCAGGCGGTGGCGCTGGTCGACATCGACGATCACCGTCGGCTTGACGAAGTAGCCCGGGCCGTAGCCCTCGCCACCACAGGCAATGGTGGCGCCCAGTTCCCGGCCCAGGTCGATGTAGCCGGTAACCCGCTCCTGCTGCCTGGCCGAGATCAGCGGCCCCATCTGCACCGAGGGGTCCAGGCCATTGCCCAGTTTCATGCCGTTGGCAATGCCGGCGATATCGGCGACCACGTTGTCGAAATGCTTGCGGTGCACGTATAGCCGGGACCCCGCGCAGCACACCTGGCCCTGGTTGAAGAAGATCGCCGTGGCGGCGCCGGCGGCGGCCTCCTGCAGGTTGGCGTCGGGCAGGACGATGGTCGGCGACTTGCCGCCCAGTTCGAGGGTGACGCGGGTCATGTTGTCCATGGCCGCCTTGCCGATCAGCTTGCCGACCTCGGTGGAGCCGGTGAAGGTCAGCTTGTCGACACCAGGATGGCGGCTGAGGGCGGCGCCGGCTTCGAGGCCGGTGCCGGTGACCACGTTGAACACACCGGCCGGGTAGCCGGCTTCGTCGATCAGCTCGGCCAGCTTGAGGGCGGTCAGCGGCGTCTCGTCGGCGGGCTTGAGGACCAGGGTGCAACCGGTGGCCAGGGCCGGGCCGAGCTTCCAGCAGGCCAGCAGCAGGGGGAAGTTCCAGGCGACGATGGCACCGACCACGCCCACGGCTTCGCGGCGGATGAAACCGTGGAATTCGTCGTTGGGCATCAGCGGCAGCGACGGCTCGACGGTGCTGCCCTCGAGCTTGGTCGCCCAGCCGGCCATGTAGCGCAGGAAATCGATGGCCAGCTGCACGTCCATCACCTGGGCCACGGCAGCGCTCTTGCCGTTGTTCAGGCATTCGAGTTCGGCCAGTTCCTGGGCGTCGCGCTGCATCAGGTCGGCGAGGCGCCACAGCAGGTTCTGCCGCTCCCGCGGGCGCAGGCGGCTCCAGGGCGAGGCATCGAAGGCCTGGCGGGCGGCCTGCACCGCCCGGTCCACATCCTCGGCGGCGGCGGCGGGCACCTCGCCAAGCACCTCGCCGGTGGCCGGGTTGCGGAAGGTCATGGTGCGTCCGCTGGCGGCGTCCTGCCAGTCGGCGCCGATGCGCATCTGCAATTTGCGCGCGAGGAAGGCGCGGGTGGCGGGGAGGATGGGCAGTTCGGAGTGCATGGGGCGGTGCCTCTTGTCATTGGGTGTGCACAGCCATCGGCAATGGCCGTGCCAACCCCCGGCGATTCACCCAACACTTTGATAGTTAGACATTTTCAGGGCTGGGGTGGCGTTCGTGAGACAAGCAGCCTGTTGCACATTGAGACGCGGTTGAGACAGCGATGGAACAGTTGACCGTGGCGTCTATTTCACCGGCAAGATCGGCTCTCGCTACTCTGTGGGAGCCGGCTTTGCCGGCGATGGCCTGCACCGCAGGCCCGGTGTCTCAAGGTGAAACACTCAGTCGCGAAATGGAACGTTCATCGGCGCCCCATGGCGGGTAGAAATGTTCCTTGAATCTATCCAAATGCTTGATCCGAAACATCTTTGTCCCTATTGGCACACTTCCTGTATCGCCACTGTCACATGCACACCGCAGTACCCAAGCGTGCGAAAAACGATAAGAACAACACCGTGGAGGTCTGACCTTGAAGACGACTCGACTCCGGCGGCGGGCGGGCACACTGGCGCTGGTCGCCACCGCACTGCTGTCCGCCCAGGCCATGGCGGCCGAGCAGGGCCCGAGCCTGTTGCAGAACAAGTGCATGGGGTGCCATATCCCCGAGGGCAACGACAGCTACAGCCGCATCAGCCACCAGCGCAAGACCCCGGAAGGCTGGCTGATGAGCATCGCCCGCATGCAGGTGATGCACGGCCTGTCGATCAGCGACGACGACCGCCGCACCCTGGTCAAGTACCTGGCCGACAAACAGGGCCTGGCCCCCAGCGAGACCGAGGGTGTGCGCTACGCCATGGAGCGTCGGCTGAACACCGTCGAACACTTCGACGACCAGCTCAGCCAGATGTGCGGGCGCTGCCACTCCGGTGCCCGGGTCGCCTTGCAACGGCGCCCGGCCCAGGAGTGGGAGCACCTGGTCAACTTCCATCTCAGCCAGTGGCCGTCCCTCGAATACCAGGCCCAGGCCCGCGACCGTGACTGGCTGGATATCGCCCTCAAGCAGATGGTGCCGGACCTGGCCAAGCGCTTCCCCCTCGACAACCCGGCCTGGGCCGAATGGCTCAAGGACCGGCCCAAGGCCGAGGCCCTGGCCGGGCAGTGGGCGTTCAGCGGCCATATGCTGGCCAAGGGCGATGTGCGTGGGGTGATGAGCGTCAGCGCCGACCAAGGCGACACCTTCAAGGTCGAGGTCAAGGGCACTTATGCCGACGGCACGCCGTTCAACGGCAGTGGTTCGGCGATCCTCTACAACGGCTATGAGTGGCGCGGCAACGTCAAGGTCGGCGAAGCCAACCTGCGCCAGGTGTTCGCCGCCATCGACGGGCAGATGAAAGGCCGCATGTTCGAGGCCGAGCACGACGAACGCGGCCTGGACTTCAGTGCCGCCAAGGCCGGCCAGGCCCGCTTGCTGGCGGTGCAGCCCGCGTTCATCAAAGCCGGTGGCGACAGCGAGATCACCCTGGTGGGCAGCGACCTGTCGGGCACGCCGGTGCTGGGGGCGGGCGTGGAGGTGACCGAGGTGCTGGAGTCGACCCCGACACTCATCCGGGTCAAGGCGCGCGCCGCACAGGATGCCGCTGTTGGCCTGCGCGAAGTGGCGGTGGGCGCGCTCAAGGGCGTGCAGTTGGCGGTGTACGACAAGGTCGATGAGGTCAAGGTGGTGCCGGCATTCTCCATCGCCCGCATCGGCGAGAACGGCGCCTCGGTGCCCAAGGTCCAGGGCCGCTTCGAGGCCGAGGCCTGGGGCAAGGACGCCAGTGGCCAGCCATTGCGTATTGGCTACCTGCCTGCCACCTGGAAGGTCGAGCCGTTCAATGAACGGGCTGTGGAGGACGAAGACCTCAAGTTCGCCGGGCAGATGCAACCAGATGGCGTGTTCGTGCCAGGCGGCGCGGGGCCGAACCCCGAGCGCAAGATGATGACCAACAACGCCGGCAACCTGAAGGTGATCGCCACGCTCGCCGATGGCGGCCAGCAGGGCGAGGGGCACCTGATTGTCACCGTGCAGCGCTGGAACAATCCGCCGCTGCCATAGGCATCAACCTGACGAATCGATTACCGGGAGGTCGCCATGGGCGCACTACTGAACCTGGTCGAACGCAACCTGCATGAAGTGCAGGTGGATGCCGACCGCATGCTGTTCCATATCCCCAGCAGCTCGCTGTTCGCCGCCGACGCGGTGACCGGCGGCATCATCGACACCCTGCGTCGCCAGGGCTGCTCCGCCGAGGCGCTGATGCAGCAGCTCGGCCAGCAGTTCAGCGGGCAGGACATCGAGGAAACCCTGCGCGAGCTGATCGCCCTCGAGGTGGTCAGCGACGGCTCGCCGCTGACCCCGGAGATCGCGCTCAAGCAGGTCGAGCGCACGGCGTTGAACACCGTGGTGCTCAACGTCAACACCGGTTGCAACCTGAGCTGCACCTACTGCTACAAGGAAGACCTCGATAAGCCTTCGGCCGGGCGCAAGATGAACAGCGCCACCGCCGAGGCCTCGGTGGAGATGCTGCTCAAGGAGTCACCCGATGAAGTGCGCTACAGCGTAGTGTTCTTCGGCGGCGAACCACTCTCCAACCGGGCGCTGATCGAGCACATGGTCGCCTACTGCGAGCGGCGCTTCGCCGAGGCGGGCAAGCAGGTCGAGTTCATCATGACCACCAACGCCACGCTGCTCACCGAGGAGATCGTCGACTGGCTCGACGCCCATCGCTTCGGCTTGTCCGTCAGCATCGACGGGCCGAAGACCGTGCACGACCGCAACCGCATTACCGTGGGCGGGCAGGGCACCTACGACGTGGTGCGGCGCAAGGCCGACATGCTGCTGTCGCGCTACCGCAGCCGGCCGGTGGGCGCGCGAGTGACGCTGACCCGCGGCATCACCGATGTCGAGACCATCTGGCACCACCTGTTCAACGAGCTGGGCTTCGCCGAGGTGGGCTTCGCCCCGGTGACGTCCGGCGACATGGCCGACTTCAACCTCACCGGCGAAGAGCTGGTGCAGGTGTTCGCCAACATGAAGGCCCTGGGGCGGCGTTACCTGGAGGCGGCACTGGAACACCGCAACATCGGTTTCTCCAACCTGCACCAACTGATCACCGACATCCACGAAGGCCACAAGAAGGCGTTGCCGTGCGGCGCGGGCCTGAAGATGCTGGCCGTGGACCACGAAGGCGAGCTGAACCTCTGCCATCGCTTCACCGGCTCCAGCCTGCCAACCTTCGGCAATGTGCACCAGGGCGTGAAACAGGCGCAGCTCAACGACTTCCTCTCGCAACGCCTGGACCGCAGCGGCACCGGCTGCGACAGCTGTCGCATCCGCAACCTGTGTTCCGGCGGCTGCTACCACGAGAGCTACGCCCGCTACGGCGACCCGCAGCACCCGACCTACCACTACTGCGAGCTGATGCGCGACTGGGTCGATTTCGGCATTGAGGTCTACAGCCGCATCATGGCCCATAACCCGGCCTTCATCGATCGCTACATCACTCCCCGGAAGGCGCATTGACATGAAGCACCTCAAACCGCTGAACAACAAGGCGCGCATCCTCGAGCAGGCCGCCGCCGAAGACCGCGTCGACGAAGTGCTGGCCATGAGCGCCGTGGCCGGCTGCACCGCCACCACCGACCCGGGCTGGGAGGTGGATGCCTTCGGTGGCGTCAGCTCGCTGTGCCAGCCGATGGAAGCCGACCTGTACGGCTGCTCCGACCCCTGCTGGTGGCCGGCCCAGGTGCCGGACATGATGAGCACCTACCAGGACTGGAACGCCCAGGCGACCAACTCCCAGGAAGACTGGCGCAACCTGGGCACCGTATTCCCGAAAGACAAATAGAACGACAAGGGGAAACCGCATGAAACCTGGATTTTGCGCGCAGCTTGCGCTCACCGTCGCCGCCACGGCCTGCACCTGGGCGGCCCAGGCCGACGACGCCGGCAAGGCCTTGAAGGCCGGCGATGAATACCTGATCGCCACCAACTACCCGAACAACCTGCACGTGGTCGAGGTGGCCAGCGACACGCTGTACAAGACCTGCCGCATGCCCGATGCGTTCGGCCCAGGCACGGCGATGATGGCGCCGGACAACCGCACCGCCTACGTGCTCAACAACCATTTCGCCGATATCTACGGCATCGACCTGGACACCTGCAAAACCACCTTCCATGCCAACTTGTCCAGCGTGCCGGGCGAGGTGGGCAAGGCGATGTACTCGTTCGCCATCAGCCCCGACGGCAAAGAGGTGTATGCCACAGTCAACCCCAGCCAGCGCCTGAACGACCACTATGTGGTCAAGCCACCGCGCCTGGAGGTGTTCAATACCGCGGATGGGCTGGAGGCCAAGCCCGTACGCACCTTCCCCATGCCGCGCCAGGTCTACCTGATGCGTGCCGCCGATGACGGTAGCCTGTACGTGGCCGGGCCGGACATCTACAAGATGGACGTGAAGACCGGCCAGTACAGCGTGGCACTGCCGTTGCGCACCTGGAACCGCCCCGGCTACAGCGCGCCGGACGTGCTGTACTTCTGGCCGCACCAGAGCGCCCGGCACGAGTTCTCGATGCTCTATACCATTGCCAAGTTCAAGGATGCCAAGCAGGACCCTGCCACCGCCGAGCCGCAGTATGGCTACCTGAGCATCGACCTGAAGACCGGCAAGGCGCACACCCAGGAGTTCGCCGAACTCACCGAGCTGTACTTCACCGGCCTGCGTTCGCCGAAGGACCCGAACCAGATGTACGGGGTGCTCAACCGCCTGGCCCGCTACGACATCCAGCAGAAGAAGCTGGTCAAGGCCGCCAACCTGGACCATACCTACTACTGCGTGACCTTCGACAAGGCCGGCGACAAGTTGTACCTGGGCGGCACGTTCAACGACCTGGCGGTGTTCAACCCGAATACGTTGGAGAAAGTGGGGAACATCAAGCTGCCGGGTGGCGACATGTCGACCACCACGCCGCAGGTGTTCGTCCGTTAGTTCGGTGTCGCGGCCTTCCCTGTAGGAGCGGCTTCAGCCGCGATGCGGTGTCGCGGGTGATCGCGGCTAAAGCCGCTCCTACAGAGGGCGCGTCAAATCAATGGGTTATGTCCGCATCACCCACCACAAGAACAACAAGAGCACCCCATGACCCAGCCAAGCCACACCCAGGGCAACCCGGACAAACCGCTGCTCAATCAGTGCATCGGCGACGCCTTCGACACCACCGTCGCCCGTTTCCCCGACCGCGAGGCGCTGGTGGTCCGCCATCAGCACCTGCGCTTCACCTGGCGGCAATTGGCCGAGGCCGTCGATCGCCATGCGCGCGCCCTGATGGCCTTGGGTATAAAAGCCGGTGAGCGCCTGGGCATCTGGGCGCCGAACGGCGCCGAGTGGTGCATCACCCAGTTCGCCAGCGCCAAGGTCGGCGCGATCCTGGTCAACATCAATCCGGCCTACCGCTCCAGCGAGCTGGAATATGCCCTCAGCCAGTCGGGTTGCAAGTGGCTGATCTGCGCCGACGCGTTCAAAACCTCCGACTACCATGCCATGGTGCTGGAACTGGCACCCACGCTTGTCGACAGCGGCTGCGGGGAACTCGCCTGCGCGCGCCTTCCCGAATTGCGCGGGGTGGTGAGCCTGGCCGCCGAGCCGCCCAAGGGCTTCCTGGCCTGGACCGCGCTTCAGGCCCGGGCCGATGCGGTCACCCCGCAGGCTCTGGCCTCACGCCAGGCCAGCCTGCACCGCCACGAGCCGATCAACATCCAGTACACCTCCGGCACCACCGGCTTCCCCAAGGGCGCGACGCTGAGCCACCACAACATCCTCAACAACGGCTACATGGTCGGCGAGAGCCTGGGCCTCACTGAGCACGACCGCCTTGTAGTACCGGTGCCGTTGTACCACTGTTTCGGCATGGTCATGGCCAACCTCGGCTGCATGACCCATGGCAGCACCCTGATCTACCCCAATGACGCCTTCGACCCGCTGCTCACGTTACAGGCGGTCGCCGAGGAACGCGCCACCGCGCTCTACGGTGTGCCGACGATGTTCATCGCCGAGCTGGACCACCCGCGCCGGGGCGAATTCGACCTGTCCAGCCTGCGCACCGGGATCATGGCCGGCGCCACCTGCCCGATCGAAGTGATGCGCCGGGTGATCGACGAGATGCACATGGGGGAGGTGCAGATCGCCTATGGCATGACCGAGACCAGCCCGGTATCGCTGCAAACGGGCGCCGCAGATGACCTTGAGCGCCGCGTGACCAGCGTCGGCCGCACCCAGCCGCGCCTGGAAACCAAGGTCATCGACAGCGAGGGCGCCACGCTGCCACGCGGTGAGGTTGGTGAACTGTGCACCCGGGGCTACAGCGTGATGATCGGCTACTGGAACAACCCCAAGGCCACGGCCGAAAGCATCGACGGCGACGGATGGATGCACACCGGCGACCTGGCAGTGATGGACGAGCAGGGTTACGTGCGCATCGTCGGGCGCAGCAAGGACATGATCATCCGGGGCGGGGAGAACATCTACCCGCGCGAACTCGAGGAGTTCTTCTTCACCCACCCGGCGGTGGCCGATGTGCAGGTGATCGGCGTGCCCTGCAGCAAGTACGGCGAAGAGATCGTCGCCTGGGTGCGGCTGCACCCCGGGCATGCCGCCAGCGAGGATGAGCTGCGTGAGTGGGCGAGGGCAAGGATCGCGCACTTCAAGGTGCCGCGGCATTTCCGCTTCGTCGACGAGTTCCCGATGACGGTGACGGGGAAAGTGCAGAAGTTCAGGATGCGCGAGATCAGTATCGCCGAGCTTGCGTGTTAAGGCCGACACAGTCCCGTAGGAGCCGGCTTGCCGGCGAAAGGGCCGTTACAGGCAACCGACGTGTCATGGCTTGTTCGCCGGCAAGCCGGCTCCTACGGGTTCGTGTTGGCCATGGTGGTGATCACTGCAAAAGCTCTGGGCTGTTGAAGTTGCTCAGGCGTTGGTCATTTTCCGCGCACTCCAGTGCCTGTACCGGCACCGCCCCCAACAAGGCTTTCTGCAGGCTGCGCTCACCGGCTGCCCACGCTTGCTCCAGCATCGGCAGCACCCGGCGCGGCAGCACACTGAACATCGGCTGCCAGTACCCCCCCTGGCGCACCATGGCCGCGCCGTCTTGCTCGACAGCCAACGTCAACAGATCCTCGATCAACACAGCGTCAATCAGCGGCGCATCGCATGCCAGCATCACCACCCACTCATGCCGCGCCACCTTCAGCCCGGCGATCACCCCGGCCAGTGGCCCGGGGAAGTCTGCCTCGGCATCTGACACCAACTGGTCTGCGTAGGTGGCGTAGCGCTCGTGATTGCGGTTGCAGGAAATCACCACATCGTCGGAGAACTCGCGCACCACATGTTGCACATGGGCCACAAGTGGTTCGCCGTGCCAGGGCACCAGGCCCTTGTCGCGGCCGCCCATGCGCTGGCCACGGCCACCGGCGAGGATGAGGATGGAGCAGGGGGGCAGGGCTGTGGGCATGAGCAGGGATTCCGGGCAGAGTGATCGGTAATGGGTATAGAGTTGTTGGATAGCCGGATCGTCCAGGTTGCCGTAGGCAATGTTTTCCTTGTCCAGCCCATCGAGTCCCTTGATCCCGACAATCATCTCTGGCCATTGATCACGGTGCAGGATGCTGACCGTGAATGGCAGCAGGTAGTTATCAAGATGTCCTTTGGAGGGTGCACGAATTTCGTCGCTCAAGGCCTGCAGATAGTCATCCTTGGTCGTTTTGGACCAATCAATCGCAAAACCGGCGCGGTAGCAAAGCTCCATGAACAGCAGAAGGATTGTGCGTCCGTTCCCATCGAGAAAGGGGTGGGCGTCGGCAAGCATGCCAAGTATTTCGCCGGGGTGCGCCTTGAGGTACTGCACATCGGCGCTCAGGGTCAGCGCATGGCTTACAAGTCGCTGGATTTCGGAGGGTGGGCAGAAAACAGTGTGGTGCGGGTCGCTGGCGGTACCCTTGAAAACTGCGAGCTTCGGCGTCAATTCGGCGCGATCTTTACCTGCCCAGGGATAGAATTCACTGAACAGTAGCGCGTGGACCTGGAGCAGCGTTCCATAGGTGATGGGTTCACTGTGTTCAAGCAATTGAAGTGCATCCTCGAGGCTGGACTCGAAGGAAAGATGCTCCAGTTTCTTGATCTCGTCAGGGGCTTTGAGTTTGAACCTGTTGCGCAGATACCCTGCTGTTGCGTAATCGTTGAACGGGTCGAAAATCATGCGCTGATCTTGCGGGGCTTGGTGTGCTTCGATTGTTCGCGTAAATATTGCAGTTCGAGCTTCAATGCTTCGCTTTTGCTCAAAACCCCAAGTTTCTTCAGGGAAACGATCATGCGTTCGGTGCGATCCAGCTCGATGTCGTCGCCAGAAAGCAGGGTGATGGTTTTGGCAAGGGCGCTGAAACGGTCTGTTTCCCCGTCTATATGGTGCTTGCAGGCCAACGCCTCGACCGTGCTTTCAGCGCTGGCCCGGGCAGCAGTTTTCATCTAGAAGATCTCCATCCACGAAGCAAAAGATTAGCACAGCGGCTAAGGCCATGATGAGCGTACTGCGCTCACTCAGAAGACGCCTGGCATGAAAAAGGGTTCCGGGCAGTTGATGCCGGGAACCCTTTCACTCATCAGAATGTCCGTCCAATCAGGCTTCGCGTGTGGCCACCGCACTGCTTTTGGCCGCTTTGCGCCCGGCAAGGCGCATCACCACCACGAAGAACACCGGCACGAACACCACGGCAAAGGTGGCGCTGAGCATGCCGCCGATCACTCCGGTGCCGATCGCCTGCTGGCTGGCCGAGCTGGCGCCGCTGGCGATGGCCAGGGGCACCACGCCGAGGATGAACGCCAGTGAGGTCATGACGATGGGGCGCAGGCGCAGGCGCGCGGCCTGGATCGCGGCGTCCACCGCGTCGTGCCTCTGGTCCACCAGGTCCTTGGCGAACTCGATGATCAGGATCGCGTTCTTCGCCGACAGGCCGATCAGGGTGATCAGGCCGACCTTGAAGAACACGTCGTTGGGCAGGCCGCGCAGGGTCACCGCCAGCACCGCGCCCAGCACACCCAAGGGCACCACCAGCAACACCGCGGTGGGGATCGACCAGCTCTCGTACAGCGCTGCCAGGCACAGGAACACCACCAGCAGCGACAACGCCATCAGCAGTGGCGCCTGGCTGCCGGACAGGCGCTCCTGCAGCGACAGGCCGGTCCATTCCAGGCCCGCGCCGGCCGGCAACTGCGCCACCAGGCGCTCGATTTCGGCCATCGCCTCGCCCGAGCTGTGGCCCGCCGCCGGTTCGCCGGAGATCGACACCGCCGGGTAGCCGTTGTAGCGGGTCAGTTGCACCGGGCCGCTGCGCCAGTGGGCGCTGACGAAAGCGCCCAGCGGGACCATCTTGCCGCTGCTGTTGCGCACATGGATCTTCAACAGGTCCTCGACCTGGCTGCGCTGGTCGCCCTCGGCCTGCACCACCACCCGCTGCATGCGCCCCTGGTTGGGGAAGTCGTTGACGTAGTTGGAGCCCACGGCGGTGTCCAGCACCGCACCGATGTCGGCGAACGACACCCCCAGCGCATTGGCCTGGCGACGGTCGACCTCCAGTTCCACCTGCGGGCTCTCCGCCAGCGAAGCTTCGCGCACGTTGACCAGCACCTTGCTCTTGCGCGCCTGCTCCAGCAGTTGGTCGCGGGCCGCCATCAGCGCCGTATGGCCCATGCCGCCACGGTCTTGCAGGCGGAACTCGAAACCGGTCGACTCGCCCAGGCCATCCACCGGCGGTGGCAGCACCGCATAGGCGATGGCGTCCTTCAACTGGGTGAACGCCATCGTGGCCCGGTCGGCGATGGATTGGGCGCTGTCGTCGCTACCACGCTCGGACCAATCCTTGAGCGTGGTGAAGGCCAGGGCCGCGTTCTGCCCGCTGCCGGAGAAGCTGAAACCGAGGATCAGCGTGGTGTTGGCCACACCCGGCTCCTCTGAGTTGTGCGCTTCGATCTGCTGCGCCACCTCGATGGTGCGCGCCTGGCTGGCGCCTGGCGGCAGCTGGATGTCGGTGATGGTGTAGCCCTGGTCCTCGGTGGGCAGGAAGGCGGTGGGCAGCTGGCTGAAGCCGTAGCCCAGCACCGCGACCAATGCGGCGTAGACCAGCAGGTAGCGACCGCTGCGGGCCAGGGCGTGGGTCACCCAGCGCTGGTAGCCGTTGCTCATGCCTTCGAAGCGGCGGTTGAACCAGCCGAAGAAGCCCTTGCGCTCATGGTGCTCGCCTTTCTCCAGCGGCTTGAGCAGGGTGGCGCACAAGGCTGGCGTGAGGCTCAGGGCGAGGAACGCCGAGAACAGGATCGACACCGCCATCGACACCGAGAACTGCTGGTAGATCACCCCCACCGAGCCTTGCATGAAGGCCATCGGCAGGAACACCGCCACCAGCACCAGGGTGATACCGACGATGGCGCCGCTGATCTGGCCCATGGCCTTGCGCGTGGCTTCCTTCGGCGGCAGGCCTTCCTCGGCCATGATCCGCTCGACGTTCTCCACGACGACGATGGCGTCGTCCACCAGGATGCCGATGGCCAGCACCATGCCGAACAGGGTCAGTACGTTGATCGAGAAGCCCAGCGCGTTCATTACCGCGAAGGTGCCCATCAGCGCCACCGGCACCACCAGGGTCGGGATCAGGGTGTAACGGAAGTTCTGCAGGAACAGGAACATCACCGCGAACACCAGCACCATGGCCTCGACCAGGGTGCTGATCACCTGCTTGATCGACACCTTGACGAACGGCGAGGTGTCGTAAGGGATGTCGTACTTCACGCCGGCCGGGAAGTAGCGCGACAGCTCGTCGAGCTTCTGCTTGACCAGGGCCGCGGTCTCCATGGCGTTGGCGCCGGGCGACAGCTTGACGCTGAAGGCACTGGTGGCCTTGCCATTGAGGCGGGTGCCGTACTGGTATTCCTGGGCGCCGATCTCGACCCGGGCGACATCGCCGACGGTGACCGTCGAGCCGTCGGCGTTGGCACGCAGGACGATGGCGGCAAATTCTTCAGGGGTGCTCAGTTGGCCCTTGACCACCACGTTGGCGGTGATTTCCTGGGTCGGGCGACTGGGCAGG
Organism: Pseudomonas sp. MWU13-3659; assembly: GCF_023757525.1. NCBI lineage: Bacteria > Pseudomonadati > Pseudomonadota > Gammaproteobacteria > Pseudomonadales > Pseudomonadaceae > Pseudomonas > Pseudomonas sp. MWU13-3659. The sequence continues at coordinate 97,714 of NZ_JAMSHW010000004.1, forward strand.
TCGCCGATGCTGCCGGGGGCGACCTGGGCGTTCTGCGCGGCGATGGCCTCGGCCACGTCGTTGGGGGTGAGCTTGAACCCGACCAGTTTCGCCGGGTCGATCCAGATGCGCATGGCGCGTTCCGAACCATACAACTGCGCCTTGCCGACGCCCTTGATACGGCGGATCTCGTTCATCACGTTGCGCGCGAGGATGTCCGACAGGGCGATCTCATCAAGGCTGCCGTCCTCGGAGGTGAGGGTGGCCAGCAGCAGGAAACCGGTGGACACCTTCTCCACCTGCAGGCCCTGTTGCGTCACCGGGCGCGGCAGACGCGACTCGATGACCTTCAGGCGGTTCTGCACATCCACCTGTGCCATGTCCGGGTTGGTCCCGGGCTGGAAGCTGGCGGTGATGGTGGCGCTGCCCAGGCTGCTCTGCGACTCGAAGTAGAGCAGGTTGTCGGCACCGTTGAGCTCTTGCTCGATGATGCTGACTACGCTCTCGTCCATGGTCGCCGCCGAGGCGCCAGGGTACACGGCATAGATTTCCACCTGCGGCGGCGCCACGTCGGGGTACTGGGCCACCGGCAATTGCGGGATGGCCAGGGCGCCGACCAGGAGGATGAACAGGGCGACCACCCAGGCGAACACCGGGCGGTCGATGAAGAACTGCGGCATGGCTCAGGCCCTCATTGGCCGTTGTGTTGGGCGACGGCGGTGGCGCCCGGTTGCTCGTCGACCTGCACCTGGTCGCCGGCCTTGACGTGTTGCAGGCCCTCGACCACCACGCGATCGCCCGGGGCCAGGCCTTCGCTGACGATCCAGCGGTCGCCCTGGGCGCTGCCCAGGGTCACCGGGCGCTCGCTGACGCGGTCCTGGTGATCGACCACCAGCACCTTGGGCACGCCGGCGCTGTCGCGCAGGATGGCCCGCTGCGGCACGCTGATGCCCTGGGGCTGCACGGCCTGTTCCAGGCGCACGCGCACGTAGCTGCCTGGCAGCAGGTCGAGGTCGGGGTTGGGGAACTCGCTGCGCAGGGTGATCTGGTTGGTGCTCGGGTCGACGCTGATGTCGGAGAACAGCAGCTTGCCGGGCAGCGGGTAGGCGCTGCCGTCATCCTGCACCAGGGTGGCCTTGACCTGGTCCTGGCCGACCTGTTTCAGCTCGCCGGCGCGCAGGGCGCGACGCAGGGCGTTGAGCTCGCGGGTCGACTGGCTGACGTCGGCGTGGATCGGGTTCAACTGCTGGATGGTCGCCAGCGGCGTGGTCTCGCTCTGGCCGACCAGCGCACCCTCGGTCACCAGCGCACGGCCGATACGCCCGGAAATCGGTGCGGTCACGGTGGCATAGCCAAGGTTCAGACGTGCGCGTTCCAAGGCGGCCTTGGACTCGGCGACCGCGGCATCGGCCTGGAGGAAGGCGGCGCGGGCGTTGTCGTACTCCTGGCGGCTGACCGCCTTGTCGTCGACCAGCTCGCGGTAGCGCTGCTCCTGCAGGCGTGCCTGGTACACGGTTGCCTCGGCCTTGGCCAGGGTGGCGCGGGCGCTGTCGAAGTCGGCCTTGAACGGCGCCGGGTCGATCAGGAACAGCACATCGCCCTGCTTGACGTCGCTGCCTTCGCGGTACACCCGCTTGAGCACGACGCCGGCCACCCGGGCGCGGACTTCGGCGGTGCGTGGCGCGAGGATGCGGCCGCTGAGCTCGGTGCTGATGGCCAGCGGCTGGACAGCGAGGGTTTCGACCCGGACCTGGGGGGCGGGGGCCTGTTCTTCCTGTTCGGTGGCGTCATTGCAGCCGGCCAGGGAAAGGGTCATCAGCGCCAGCAGCGCCAAGGGGCGCAGGCGCAGGGAGCATGGAATGGACATACAGATCTTCCGGAATTGATCGAGCGTATGTTAAGGCAGCCGTTCGCGTGGCCGCTGTTAAGCTGTGTAGGCGGTATGTGAAAAAGTGTGAAGCATTGGCGGTGCCTGGCGCAGGATTCTATATCCTGGCTGACTTCAATCTTTCGTCAAATTCACTTTATGCCCAACATTCTCCTGGTCGAAGACGACAGCGCGCTGTCCGAGCTGATCGCCAGCTACCTGCAACGCAACGATTTCCATGTCCGGGTGATTGCCCGGGGCGACCATGTGCTGGACGAATTTCGCCGGCAGAAACCGGACCTGGTGATCCTCGATCTCATGCTTCCCGGCCTGGATGGCCTGCAGGTGTGCCGCTTGTTGCGCCAGGAGACGCAGTGCCTGCCGATTCTGATGCTGACCGCCCGCGACGACAGCCACGACCAGGTGCTGGGCCTGGAAATGGGTGCCGACGACTACGTCACCAAGCCCTGCGAGCCTCGGGTGCTGCTGGCCCGCGTGCGTACCCTGCTGCGCCGCAGCAGCGTCAACGAGCCGCGCCTGGACAGCGACCTGATCCAGGTCGGCGGCCTGCGCATTGACCTGGCCGAGCGTAGCGTGAGCTGGCGCGGCGAGGAGGTGGAGTTGTCCAGCGGCGAGTACAACCTGCTGGTGGTGCTGGCGCGCAATGCCGGCGAGGTGATGAGCCGCGACCGCATCCTCCAGCAATTGCGCGGCATCGAGTTCAACGGCACCGACCGCTCGGTGGACGTGGCCATCTCCAAGCTGCGCCGGCGCTTCGACGACAACGCCGGCGAGGCGCGCAAGATCAAGACCGTGTGGGGCAAGGGCTACCTGTTCAGCCGGGTCGAGTGGGAGTACTGACAGGCCATGCTCAAGATCCTGGTGCGGCTGTACCTGGTGATCATCGTCGCCTATGCCGGCGCGATCGCGCTGATTCCCGACACCATCGTCGGTTTGTTCCATGAGCGCTTCCTGGCCTACAACCTTGAACAGGCCAAAGGCGTGCAGACCCTGATCGTGCGCCAGTTCCAACAGGCGCCGCGGGAGCAGTGGCCGACGGTGGAAAAGGACCTGGCCACGGTGTTCAAGCCGCTGGAAGTGCGCTTGCAGCGCATTGCCGATGCCGACTTGAGCGCGGAGGAGAAAGCCCGGCTCGAACATGGCCTGTTCGTGGTGCGGCTGGCCGACTGGGGCTATTACGAAACGGCGCTGGCGGCACTGGACGGGGAGTGGATGGTGCGCCTGCATTCGCCGGACGATCCGCTGGATATCAACGTACTGTCCTGGGGCGTGACCGTGCTGATCGGCGCGGCGATGCTTGGTTGCCTGTTGTTGTGGGTATGGCCGCACTGGCGCGACCTGGAGCGCCTGAAGGAAACCGCCCGGCGCCTGGGGCATGGCGAAATGTCGGAGCGCACGCACATCTCGCCGCGTTCGAACATCGGCGAATTGGCCGGGGTGTTCGACACCATGGCCAGCGACCTGGAGCGGCATGTGAATCAACAGCGTGAACTGCTCAATGCCGTGTCCCATGAGCTGCGAACCCCATTGACCCGCCTGGATTTCGGTCTGGTGCTGCTGTTCGACGAAGTGCCGCCGCCCAGCCGCAAGCGCCTGCTGGAGCTGGTGGGGCATGTGCGAGAGCTGGATGAACTGGTGCTTGAGTTGTTGTCCTACAGCCGCATGGAAAGCCTCGACCAGGCCCGCGAGCGGGTCGAGGTGTCTTTGCTGGAGTTGGTGGACAGTGTGCTGGGAGGGTTCGCCGAAGAACTCGACAGCCGCGGCATCCAGTGGGAGGTGCGTGCCGACGCGAACCTGCCGCGCTTCGTGCTCGACCCACGCCTGACCGCGCGCGCGGTGCAGAACCTGGTACGCAATGCCATGCGCTATTGCGACGAGAGCCTGTTGCTGCGCTTGCGCCTGGAAGAGGATGGCGCCTGCCTGCTGACGGTGGAGGACGATGGTATCGGTATTCCGACCGAAGAACGCGAGCGGATCTTCCAGCCGTTCTACCGCTTGGACCGAAGCCGCGATCGCAATACCGGCGGGTTCGGGTTGGGGTTGGCGATCAGCCGCCGGGCCATCGAAGGGCAGGGCGGGACGCTGACCGTGGCGCAATCGGCGCTGGGCGGGGCGCAGTTCAGGATTCGGTTGCCGGCGGGCTAGTACCGGTTAGCCCGCACCCGTAGGAGCCAGCTTGCTGGCGAACAGCGCACGTCAGGCATCCACAAGACCGTGGTCCCACACCACGAACCGGTCCTTGCCGGTGTGCTTGGCCGCATACAACGCCTGGTCGGCGCGAATCAACGCCAAGGTCAGAGTATCCCCGCTGTCGACCCGGGTCAGCCCAATGCTGATGGTCACCGGATGCTCCGCAGCGTCCTCGCGCACCCGCCGACACAGGGCTCCGACCTGCTCCTCAGCCCCTTGCTCATTCAGCCCCTGGAAAAAGATCGCGAACTCCTCGCCGCCCAACCGAGCGATTTCGAAACCGACCATCGCCGCCTTGATATGCCCCGCCACGCGCTTGAGCACCTCGTCGCCGATGTCATGGCCAAAACGGTCATTGACCTTCTTGAAATTGTCGATATCGATCATCGCCAGGAACTGCCCAGGGCCCGCTTGCTGTAGCTGCTTCTCGGCCTTGGCCATGAACGAGCGGCGGTTGGGGATTTCGGTCAGGGCATCGACATAGGCCTGTTCCAGCAGCACCTTGGTCAGGTAGAAGTTGTGCAGCTTGGCCTCTCGCAAGCGCAGGTAGCTGTAGGCTACCAGGCCACTGAGGCACAGCGCATAGCTGAGCAGCATCGCCCCTTCGAGCTCCAGCAGCGCGATGCGCGTGTGGTAGAAGGGGTTGAGCATGAGCCAGGTGATGGCCATGGCGCAGAAGAACGACCAGCGTCGCACCGGCAGCACCGACACGGTGTACAGCACGGTCGAGACGCCCAGCACCAGCCACACCGGGCGCAGGGCGATGGGGATGCCCTCGATCACCAGGCGCATGGCCAGGGTGATCACCGCCACGAACAACAGGTTGAGCACGTCGAAGTGCGGGCTTTTGCGGGTGAAACCCAGGACCACGGTGAGGCTGCACAACAGGGCGATGAACAGGCCCGACAGCCAGGTGAAACCCTGGCCGCCCAGGTAGCTGACGATCAGGTCGAAGACCAGCCAGATGGCGATGCCGATGCAGAAGATCAGTTGGCAGAAGCGGCGCATCGCCTCGAATTCGTGCTGGCGGAACTCGGCGCGCAGGGCGGCGGGGGCGACCTGCTGGCGGATGTGGGCTTCTAGGGTCTTGTACATGGCGGGCCGGCAAGGTCCTTCAGGTTTATTGTCGTCTCCACAGTTCCTGCGGAGTCGACGGTTTGTTGTTGACGGCGCTGGCCCTTTCGCAGGCTTTGCCGGCTCCTACAGGTACGGTGCCGATCCCGACGACCGTGCGGCCCCTGTAGGAGCGGGTTTACCCGCGAACACCGGCAGAGCCGGTGCCATATATCGCAGTGCCTAGGGATAGGAAAGCACGCCCTTGGCCCAAGGCCTGTATCTAAGGGCAAACACCGTCTCGGCATGGCACCCCCCGCTCAAGGCGGGCTGTGCCGGTTCGGCACGGAAGGGCTGGCCGGGCTTGCTGACCTGGCGGAACGCTTCGCGCACGATCCCCACCCGGCAGGGCAGCGCCTGTTCATAGCCCTGGCGCACCATCGGTGCCAAGCGCCCGGTCCCGGCGCCATCCTGCCACCACACATTCAAACCACGGCTCGCCAGTTGATCGAGCCATTCACCATTGACCCGTGGCGACAGCTGGCCAGCGCTGAAGGCACTGATGTGCAGGGGCTTGTCCAACTGCCGGTTGAATGCCTGCAACTGGGCGTACAGCGCATCGCGCCTGGCTGGATCGCGAAAATGCAGGTCGTCCAGCTCCAGTGGCAGGTACCAGCCGCTCACCGGCAATGCCCAATTGGCGCGCAGCTGTTGGTACTGGGTGAGCGAGCGGCCCAGTTGGGCTTTGAAGTAGCTGTTCAGTCCCGCGCCATCGAGTTCTTCAAGGCGCTGATAGTACGCAGGGTCCATGTACAACCCGAGCACCAACTCCAGGCCCTGGGCACGCGCCTCGCGCAGGCTGCTGGCCAGCCAGCCTCGGGCACCGCCAAAGTCGCTGTCGCCATAGGCGCTCCACTGTACGATCACGGTCTTGCCACCTTGGGCCACGGTGGCGCGCCACAGTTGTTGCCATTGCGCGGGGGTGACGCTCGCGTCGCGGTTGAGCGGCTGGTAGAACAGGCGTTGGTCGGCCTGGGCGGGCAGGCACAGGGCGAGCAGGCAGATGGCCAGGAAGGTACGCATCAGAAGTTCATCTCCACACCCAGCAGCACACCGTTGGCGCGTTCATAGAGGTTGCCGCCCAGCGCCTGCTGGTACTCGGCGCGCACTTTCAGCGAACCGCGGTAGGCGTTGTAGCGGTCGTCGTCGAACCACCATTGCCAGCGCACGCCAACCCCGGCGCGGGCGTCCTGGCGCCAGTCGTTGCTTGGGTCCTGGCTGGAGAACTCGAGGAACCCGTAGGGCATGATCGTCTGCGGCGACTGGCTGGGCAGCTTCCAGGCGTGGCCCTGCTGGAAGCGCGACAGCCAGGCATGGTCACCGGCGCGGGTCCACCAGGCGGCGTCCAGATAAAGGAAGCGTTCGTCCCAGTCGTCCTCGTCGATGCGCCAATCGTTGCGGTAGCGGCCCTGGTCGAGGAACGAAGCGGTAGCGCGCAGCAGCAGATCGTTGCTCGATTCGGCATGGTGACGCAGGTCGCCCCAGTTGCCGCCGACCTTGGCCGGGCTGAGCAACTCGCCCAGGCTCAGGCCGCTGTAGTGGTCGCTGTCGATCTGGCGTTGGTGGTAGAGCTCGGCATACAGGTTGAGGTTGGCCTGGCCGAGCGGCTTGTAGCGCAAGCCGATGCCGGTGCCCATGCTCTGGGCGTAGTCGGTGCGGCTCTGGCCGCCGAACAACACCCGGCCGTAGACCGACAAGGTGCTGCCGTTGCGGCTGGGCTCCTCGCCCAGGGCGTGGTCCCACATCGCCAGTTGCACGTTCTGCGACTGCGCCTTGCGCGAGCTGCCGCTGCGGGTGCCGTTGTCGAGGAAGCGGTCATTGGTCGAGGTGCCGGCGGGCGACCAGGTGCTGGCCAGGGTGACGCTGTCGCGCCGCGACAAGGTCTCGTGGGCGCGGCGCTGGCGGTACTTGCGTGCTTCCAGGCTGCCGTACTCGTCGTCGCCATCAACCAGGTTCTGCTCCACATCCAGCACCCGGCGCAGCTCGCGGCGGGCGGCAGCGCTGTCCTCGAACTCGTCGTAGCGCAAGGCCAGGGTTTCACCGAGGCGGTAGTCCTCGGGGAAGTCGCGGGTGGCCTGCTCCAGATAGGGGATCGACTGACGGCGCTGGGCTTTGTCCTCGGCGCCGGCCAGGCGCATGCCGTAGTCGGCGCGGTAGCGCGGCTGGTCAGGCGCCAGGCGTACGGCTTCAGCCAGCCAGGCCGTGCTCTGCGCGGTGTCGCCGGCCTGTTGCGCGGTGCCTGCGGCGGCGTAGTAGTGATCGGCGCGCGGGGCATGGCGCAGGGCCTCGCGCTGGAAGACCAGTGCCTGTGGCAGGTCGCCCTGGCGTTGGGCGATGGCGGCGCCCAGTGCCCAGTCGTCGGCGTTGTTGTGCGCGGCGGCGTCCCAATGACGGCGGGCGCTGGTGGCGTCTCCGGTGTTCAGCGCACCGCGTGCGGCAGTCATACGCGCATTGTCGGTCCAGGCGCTGGCGGGCAGGCTGTTCCAGATCGGCAGGGCTGCCTGCGAGTCGCCGGAGGCCTCCAGGGCGTAGGCCAGGGGCAGGCGGCTGCCCGAGTCGCCCAGGCGTTCGGCGGCCTGGTAGTAGACCACCGCTTCACCGGGCTGGTCGGGCATCGCGCAGCGGCCCAGTGCACGGTACTGGCCGGCTTCGGTCGGGTTGGCCGGTATCGCGCCACGCACGGCCTCGCACTGGCCGGCCTCGGCCAGGCGGCCGAGCAGCAGGCCACGGGTGGCGGCATCTACCCGAGGCACCAGGGCAAGCATGCGTTGGCTGTCCAGCGGGCTGTCGTTGCGCGCATAGAGATTGCCCAGGCGCTGCAGCAGCGAGGGCGTCAGGCGGCCCTGGCGGCGGTCATAGGCTTGCTCCAGCAGTTGGCGGGCGCGCTCGCCTTGGCCCTGGTCGAGCAGCATGAAGCTGGCCTGTTCCAAGGCGGCGAGGTCGCCGGTCTGGCGGTAGTGCTGCTCCCACTGCGCTGCCGTGCGTGGTTGCGCAGGTTGGGGCGGGTCGCCATACAGGCGTTGCTTGAGAATGGCGTACGAACGAGGGTTGTCGCTGGCCTGGCAGCCCTTGAGCTGTTCGCGGGCCAAGGCCAGGTCCTTGCGTGACAGCCAGTCGACGGTTTCCAGGCAAGGGCGCTGCAATTCATTGCTCAGGTGTTGCACCAGCGGCGCGTCGTCGCCCTCGCGAGCGAGCTCCCACAACTGCCGGCGTTGTTCGGGCTGCTGCAGTTGATCGGCCGGCACGCTGTGCAGCCAGCGTTCGGCCTGCTGGTTGTGGCCCATGGCGATGGCGCGGTCGGCCATGGCCAGCCGGGCGCGGGTGGCGGCCTCTTGCGACGGCGCACTGGCCAGCAGCTTGTTCAGGCCTTTTTCGTCGACCCGCTGGATATAGGCGTTGGCCAGGCGCTGCCAGTCCTCCGGCGGCAACTGGCCCTTGTCGGCCAGCGGTTGCAACTGGTCGATGGTTTCGCCCCAGTTGCGTAATTGTTCGGAGAAGTTGCCCCGGGCCAGGCGCAGCACCATGCCGTCGTCGCGCGGCGGCAGCTGGTTGAGCCAGTCCAGGGCGCGGCGCGCACCGCCGAACTTGGCCAGGCTCAGGCTGTAGGCCTGCCACAGGCGGATACGCTGATTGCTGTTGCTGCTGGCGATCCAGCCTTCGACCTGGCTGGCGGGCGGCGGATCCTGTTCGATCCAGGTCAGGCGCAGCTCAAGCAGGGCGTCGGCGTGCTCGGGGTTGTCGTCGAGCACCTCGGCGATCGCCTCGGCCTCCTTGTAGCGGCGCTGGTGGGCAAGGGACTCGGCCAGCAGGGCGCGGGCCTCGTTGTTGTTGGGCACACGCTTGAGCACATGGCGAGTCAGGCGCTCGACTTCGGGCCAGTTGTCCTTCTGCGCCTCGCGGTACCCGCGTTCCATGAACGGGAAGCTGGTGAAACGCTGGAAGTCGGTCATCGGTGCCGTCGGGGCGGCGAGGGCGGAGGAACACAGCAGCAGGCTGGCGAACGTCAGGGAAACACGGGGCTTCATGCCACCTCCCGGGTCAGGTCATAGGCGGCCTGCTGTTCGCTGGCCTGTTCGGCGAGGGCCTGCTGCAGGATCTCTTCGGTGATGATGCCGCGGCTGATCAGGTGTTCGCCCAGGCTCTGCCGCTCGGGGTCGAAGTCGATCAGCGCCTGGTTGAACAGGGTCGCCGGCACCATGCCACGCACCTGTAGCAGGGTGCCGAGCATGACCTGGTGGGTGCTGACGTCTTCCAGCAGCCTGGCGTCATCCTGGCGGCGCTCGAGCACCGCGAGCATCTCGCGGGTTTCGGGCTTCTGCCATTCGCTCGGGTAGTGGTAGCGCAGGCCGAGTGTCACCCGGCCTTGGGGCGCCAGGCGAGCGCGCACCGGGCGTTTGAGCTGGCGGCTGATGACCCCCAGTGACACCTGGCTTACCGGGCTTTCGCTGGCCAACACCAGGGTCTCGCCGTCTTCATCTACTGGCAGCACCCCGTAGTGGGTGGCGAGCTTGCGCGGCAGCTTGGCAATCAGCGCGGGCGCGATCTTGAACGGGTTGAGCGGCGCCCATGGCAAGTCCAGCTGTTCGGCCAGGGCTTCGACCAACTGTTCGCTGTTCAGCCAGCCGCGCAGCAGCAGCTCGCGGCCCAGGCGTCGGCGCACCGGGCTGGTGATCGCCTGGTGCAGCTGCTCTTCGCTGATCAGGCCTTTCTCCACCAGGCGCTGGCCCAGGGGCGTGCGCGCAGGCGAGGCGAGGGCGGGGAACTCGTGGGTGGTCTTGTCCCAGGCCACCCGGCGCGAGTCGCCCATCTCCATGACCTGGCGCAGGGCGCGCAGGTTGGCGAAGAAATTGACGAAGTTGCTCCACATCATCCGCGGCGCCGACAGCAGCCCCTCGAAGATGCCGTAGTAGCGGGTGACGAACCAGCCGCGCTGGAACAGGCGGTTGACCAGCAGCAGGCCGTTGAGCCACAGGAGGGTGGAGAGCAGCTTGCTGTCGCCGAGGATCGACATGAAGCGCCATGACTCTGGCGCGATCACCGTGACCAGCCACATGGCCAGCAGCACCAGCAGCAACAGGTTGACCAGAAAACTCAGCAGGTAGGCGAACAACCCGCGGCGGTCGCGCCAAAGGAAGTAGTTGAGCGCGCCCTTGCGGCTCCAGCCGAGGTTGCTGGTGCCCTGGAACACGATGCCGACGATCCACCGCGACTTCTGCCGGATGGCGTGCTGCCAGTCGCGTGGGAAGTGTTCGCGCACGCAGATCACCTGGGAGAACTCGCGGCTCATGCCAGGGCGCCAGTCCTGCTTGAGGGCCAACGCAGGGTCGGTGATCGAGTAACGGGCGAAGATGCACTTCATGCCTTTCTGTTTAAGGCGAAAACCGATGTCGTAGTCCTCGGTAAGGCTCTGCACGTCGAAGGCGATGCCGTCGCCGTCCTCGAGCAGCGCGCTGATCGCCCGACGGCTGAAGCAGGTGCCGACCCCGGCGCTGGGCACCTGGCCGGTGAGCGCCTCGCGCACGATGACATCCTTGCCGTGGTTCTCGGCGAACTCGTCGACATAATGCCCGGCGGTGAAGCCCTTCCATTCCGGTGCGTAGGGGTACACCGGGATCTGGATCATGTCCTTGTTGGGCAGCAGGTAGTTGAACAGGCGCAGTTCCATGGGCGAGATGACGTCTTCGGCGTCATGCAGGATGAACCCGGCGAACTCGATGCGCGCGTCCTGCTGGAAGCGCAGGATGGCGTCGATGATGTTGTTCAGGCAGTCGGCCTTGCTGGTGGGGCCGGGGCGGGCGCAGACCACCTTGTGCACGTTGGGGTAGTGCAGGCACACGGCGTCGACGTCGGCTTGGGTCTGCGGGTCGTTGGGGTAGGTGCCGACGAAGATCTGGTAGTTCTCGTAGTCGATGGTCGAGGCCGCCAGGCGCGCCATCTCGCCGACCACGCCCACCTCGTTCCAGGCCGGGACCATGATCGCCAGGGGTTTTTCCGGCACCTCGAACAGGCGCTTCTCGTCGGCCTTCTCGAACTTGTCGTAGATGCGGAAGCGCCGGATCAGCTTGCGGCCCCAGTAGCACAGGTCGATGAACAGGTCGTCCAGGCCCAGCACGAACATCAGCGTGGCCAGGACGATGGCGAGGATCTTCAGGCCGAACAGGACATAGGTGAGGAAGTCGATGAAAGCCAGGCTCATGCGTTGTCTCGGGCGGCGGATTGTTCGGCGAACCAGCGGGTCAGGCGCTCGGCGATGCGCTCGCTGGCGTGGCCGTCGCCGAACGGGGTGAACACCCGCGCCATGCGCTCATAGGCGGCCGGGTCGTCGAGCAACTGGCTGGTTTCGTGGACGATGCGTTCGGTCAGGGTGCCGACCAGCTTGACCGTGCCGCCCTTGAGCACGGCGGGGCGCTCGGTGACCTTGCGCAGCACCAGCACCGGTTTGCCCAGCGCGGGCGCTTCTTCCTGCACGCCACCGGAGTCGGTGAGGATCACGTGGGCACGGTTCATCAACCAGACGAAGTGCGGGTAGTCCTGGGGGGCGACAAGGTGAATGTTCTCGCGGCCGGAAAGCACGCTGTAGACGGCGTGTTGCACCTGCGGGTTGAGGTGCACGGGGTAGAGGAACTGCACGTCCGGATAGCGCAGGGCCAGTTCGGCCAGGGCCAGGCAGATGCGCTCGAAGCCGCTGCCGAAGTTCTCGCGGCGGTGGCCGGTGATCAGCACCATGCGCTGGTCGTCGCGCAGCACATTGAGCGGCGAATCGGCGGCGGGCCGCCAGTTGTCGTGCTTGAGCTTGTCGCGCATCCACAGCAGGGCATCGATCACCGTGTTGCCGGTGACTTCGATGTGCTCGGGCGGCACGCCTTCGCGGATCAGGTTGGCGTCGGAGTCGCGGGTGGGGGTGAAGTGCAGGTCGGCGAGCACCCCGGTCAGGCGCCGGTTGGCCTCCTCGGGCCAGGGCTGCTGCAGGTTGCCGGTGCGCAGGCCGGCCTCGACATGGCCGATGGGGATGTGCCGGTGGAAGGCGGCCAGCGAGGCGATGAAGCTGGTGGTGGTGTCGCCGTGCACCAGCACGATCTCGGGCTTGACCCGCTCGTAGGCCTGGTCGAGTTTGTCCAGCAGGTCGCGGGACAGGCCGTTGAGGGTCTGGTTCTGGGTCATCACCTGCAGGTCCTGGTCGACCTTCAGGCCAAACGCGGTGAGCACCTGCTCGAGCATTTCCCGGTGCTGGCCGGTGGAGCAGATGTGCAGGTCGATCCCTGGCCAGGTGCGCAACACACGGGCCAGTGGGGCCATCTTGATTGCTTCAGGGCGGGTACCGAATACCATCATGACGGTGTGAGCCATCGTCTAATTCCTCGTACGATTCCCTGGACGAAGTGGTAAGACTTGCCGCTGCTTGCAAGTCATAGATACAAGCAGCCGAATGCGGGGTTGTCCAATGCGGGGGCCGTCGCGGATCGTGGCGACAGGCCATTGCCGAACGGGTCTGAAGGCCAGGGCCGAAGAGGCCCGGCGACCGTTCGTGTGCCAGGGAGAAGGGTGATGCTGAAACGTTTATGCTAGCGAATCTTGACTGAATGATCAGTTAACAAAGTATTTCAGGCTTTTTCCTACAGGCTGCTTCTAGTAACTTTGTAGGTCTTTTCTTCCGGGAGTCGCACATGCAAGGCAAGGCACGCAAGGTCGTCCAGGCCATCCTCTACGAAGCCATCGCCGTGGCCTGCGTGGCACCGGCGCTGGAGCTGGCGTTCGGCGCCGGCATGGCCCAGTCGACGGTGCTGTCGATCCTCATGTCGGCCATCGCCATGAGCTGGAACATGGCTTACAACTGGCTCTTCGAGCGCTGGGAAGCACGCCAGCACAAACGCAGCCGCACCTTCATGCGCCGCCTGTTGCATGCCCTGGGCTTCGAGGGCGGGCTGGTAGTGATCCTGCTGCCGTTGGTGGCCTACTGGCTGGATATCAGCCTGTGGGCGGCGCTGGTGACCAACCTGGCGCTGTTCGTGTTCTTCTTCGTCTATGCCTTTGTGTTCCAGTGGGGCTTCGACAAAGTGTTCGACGTGCCGGTTTCGGCGCAGGAAGCGGCGAAAGGGTGTTGACGCGCCGGCTTCGCCCACGCTAAGTTCCCGACCCATGAACACATTCCCGCACCCATTCGCCGCCAGCATTATTATTACCGCCATTATCGGTTTGGCGGGCTAGCGCGTACGTGCACCGAACCCGCCCTGGAGGCGGGTTTCTTCTCTCTGACTCCTGGGCACTTCAAACAAGAACCAGGAGTCATCGATGACCAATCTGAACGTCAGCCCCCGTACCCCCGCAACGCCCCAGCAACTGCTGTCCGAGCAGGTGCGCCGCATTCTTGGTGCGCCCGTGTACGACCTGGCCATCGAGACACCCCTGCAAGTCGCCCCCGCGCTGTCCGCGGCGCTGGGTAATCAGGTGCTGCTAAAGCGCGAAGACCTGCAACCGACGTTCTCGTTCAAGATCCGCGGCGCCTACACCCGCCTGTCACGCCTGACGCCCGCCCAGCGCGAGCGCGGGGTCATCACCGCCTCGGCCGGCAACCACGCCCAGGGCGTGGCACTGGCGGCCGCGCACCTGGGCATCAAGGCCACCATTGTCATGCCCACCACCACGCCATCACTCAAGGTCGAGGGCGTTCGCTCCCGTGGCGGGCACGTGGTGCTGCATGGCGAGAGCTTCCCCCATGCCCTGGCCCATGCGCTGGCGTTGGCCGACAGTGACGGTGCGACCTTTGTACCGCCGTTCGACGACCCGGACGTGATCGCCGGTCAGGGCACCGTGGCCATGGAGATCCTGCGCCAGCACCCCGGCGCGCTGCACGCGGTCTTCGTGCCGGTCGGTGGCGGCGGGTTGATCGCCGGCATTGCCGCCTACGTCAAGTACCTGCGGCCCGAGGTGAAGGTGATCGGTGTCGAACCGGAAGACTCCAACTGCCTGCAGGCTGCCATGGCGGCGGGCGAACGGGTGATCCTGCCACAGGTCGGCACCTTTGCCGACGGTGTGGCGGTGGCCCAGATCGGCGCCCATTGCTTCGAGCTGTGCCGACACTTCGTCGACGAGGTGGTGACGGTCAGCAGCGACGAGCTGTGCGCGGCGATCAAGGACATCTACGACGACACCCGCTCGATCACCGAGCCGTCCGGCGCCATGGCGGTGGCCGGGATCAAGAAGTACGTGGCTCGGGAGGGTGTGCAGGGACAGGCGCTGGTGGCCATCGACTCCGGTGCCAACGTCAACTTCGATCGCTTGCGCCATGTCGCCGAGCGCGCCGAGCTGGGCGAGCAGCGCGAAGCGGTGATCGCCGTGACCATCCCCGAGCAGCCCGGCAGCTTCCGCGCGTTCTGCCAGGCCCTGGGCAAGCGCCAGATCACCGAGTTCAACTACCGCTATTACCCAGGCAAGGAGGCGCGGTTGTTTGTCGGGGTGCAGACCCATCCGCAACACGATCCGCGCCAACAGTTGCTGGCCAGCCTGGGCGAGCAGGGCTATCAGGTTCTGGACCTGACCGACAACGAACTGGCCAAGCTGCACGTGCGCCACACGGTGGGCGGGCACGCGGCGCCAGGCGTCAATGAGCGGGTGCTGCGCTTCGAGTTTCCGGAGCGGCCGGGTGCTTTGCTCGGTTTCCTTGAACGGCTGGGCAAGCGTTGGAACATCAGCTTGTTCCATTACCGCAACCATGGCGCGGCCGAGGCGCGGGTGTTTGCTGCGCTGGAGGTGCCGGATGATGAACTGGACGGGCTGCCCAAGGCGCTGGATGAGATGGGGTATCGGTATTGGGATGAGACGCAGAATCCGGCGTACCAGTTGTTCCTGGGATGATGTGGAGGGTGCCGTTCGCCGGCAAGCCGGCTCCTACAAAGAGCCATACGTGCCGGACCGGCGTGGCCATTGTCCTGGGTCAAGATGCTCGCTGCGGTCCAGGTAGATGCTCAAGGCAAACCGTCAGCGTGAGAGGACCCGGCCATGAGCAGTACCTTCTTCATCCCCGCCGTGAACATCATGGGCATCGACTGCCTGGACGAGGCGATGACCGCCATCGCCGGCTACGGCCTGCGCAAGGCCCTGATCGTCACCGACCAGGGCCTGGCCAAGGCCGGCGTGGCCGAGCGTATCGCCGGCATGCTGGCGATGCGTGATATCGACTCGGTGGTATTCGATGGCGCCAAGCCCAACCCGAGCATCGCCAACGTCGAGGCGGGCCTAACCCTGCTTCGGCAATCGCGCTGCGACTGCGTGGTTTCGCTGGGCGGCGGCTCGCCCCACGATTGCGCCAAGGGCATCGCCTTGTGCGCCACCAACGGCGGCCATATCAGCGATTACGAAGGTGTGGATCGCTCCAGCAAGCCGCAGCTGCCGCTGATCGCCATCAACACCACCGCCGGCACGGCCAGCGAGATGACGCGCTTCTGCATCATCACCGACGAGTCACGCCATGTGAAAATGGCCATCGTCGACCGCAACGTCACACCGATTCTCTCGGTCAACGACCCAGCGCTGATGGTCGGCATGCCCAAGGGGCTGACCGCCGCCACCGGTATGGATGCCCTGACTCACGCCATCGAAGCGTATGTCTCGACGGCGGCCACGCCGATCACCGACGCCTGCGCGCTCAAGGCCATCAGCCTGATCAGCGACAACCTGCGCCAGGCGGTGGCGGACGGCAGCGACCTGCAGGCGCGGGAGAACATGGCCTATGCGCAGTTCCTGGCGGGCATGGCGTTCAACAACGCCTCGCTGGGCTATGTGCACGCCATGGCGCACCAATTGGGTGGTTTCTACGACCTGCCCCATGGCGTGTGCAACGCTGTGCTGCTGCCCCATGTGCAGCGCTTCAACGCCAAGGTCAGCGCGGCGCGCCTGCGCGATGTGGCCAAAGCGATGGGCACCAAGGTGTGCGGGTTGGATGCGGAGCAGGGCGCCGGTGCGGCGATTTCGGCCATTGAACACCTGGCGGCGGCGATTGGTATCCCGGATGGGTTGGCGGAGCTGGGTGTGAAGGTCGAGGATGTGCCGGTGCTGGCGGCCAATGCGCTGAAAGATGCCTGCGGGTTGACCAACCCACGGGTGGCGAGCCAGGTGGAGATCGAAGCGATCTTCAAGGCGGCGTTCTAACCTGTAGGAGCGGCTTTAGCCGCGATGCGGGCACCGCGGTGTCCACCACCTGCTTCGCGGGTAATCGCGGCTGAAGCCGCTCCTACAGGCCGGCACCCTATCGCTCGCGCATGAAGAACCCCGCCACGTACTTGCGGAAGGTCTCCAGGCTCTTGAAGTCGGCGTAGCGCTTGAAGTTCTCGGCATCGGGCTCCGGCCCCAGCGGCTTTTCCAGCAACGACACCGACAGCACGCGGTCCTGGTCCGAGGTCAGCACCAGCTCATCCATCACCTGGCCACCGATCACCGGCCGGCGCATCAACACCTTCACGCCTTTGCCCGCCATCCAGTCGATCAACGACACCAGTGCCTTGAGCGGCTCGCGTTCTTCGTCGCGGTAGATCGGGAACAGATGCGCCCGTGACAGCACGGGCACGCTGGCCACATGAATCAATTCGTAGAAGTGGCTGCCCGCAGTGGCAGGCGAGTACAGCGCCAGCGCCAGCAATGGGCCGTCGGTCCGGTTGCCCCCCCAGTACTGGTGATTACCCTGGAAATCGAAGCCGTCCTCGCTACGGGCGTTGATGACCTTGCGCCCCTTGACCTGCTCGATGCAGTCAAGCAACAGCCCATGGCGGCGGTGGGTGCCGAACACCGTGGCTTCGCGCAACCGGGCTTTGAGCATCATCATGTGCTTCATGTCCAGGCGGGTTTCCAGGTAGTTGCTGGCCGGCACCCGCTCCAGCAACGGATAACGGCTGGCAACACCGCGCAGTTCGGCGAACTGTGCGGTGAGGTCCTTTTTCAAGTGGGTGGCGTAGACGTTGAGGCCACTGGCCTCGATCCAGGTCAACAGCAAAGACAGCAGGCGTTGCTGTTCCCGGCGCTCTCCCGGTTCGCGCGCGCGCGCGGGCGCATCGTTATCACTGGCGCGGCTATAGTCGCCGAGCAGGCGCAAGGGTGTATCCGGCGTCAGCCAGGCGGCAGGTTGAGCGAGTTCGTCACTATGCTCGCTGGCCTCCCGCGGATCCTTGGTGAACGGGCAACCCGTGGCGTGCTCCGGGGTGTCGGGGTTGTTGCGCAGGAACAGCGTGCCGGTATTGCCGTTGAGGGTGACGTTGAGCACCGGCAGGGCATCCTTGCGGCAGTCGCAGGCCAGCCACTGGTTGGCGCCGCGCACCTTCATGAGCAGTTGGTTGGCTTGCAGCAGGCGGGGGCCGGACAGGGTGCCGGCGGAAAAACCGGCCAGCAGTTCCTCTTCGGCCAGGGTCAGGCTGCGCACCTGCACGCCGGATTTTTCGATGATACGCATTGAGAAGCAGCTCCAAGCTACGAGCCCCAAGCTTCAAGCAAAGCGGCGATGCTTTCAACTCTGGCTTGAGGCTCGCAGCCTGGGGCTTACTGGCCGGCGAACATTTTCGCGGCGCGGGCGCGGATCTCCTCGACGCTGAGGTCTTCCTTGTGCGTGGAGACGAACCACACGTTGCCGAACGGATCCTTCAGGGCGCCACTGCGGTCGCCGTAGAACTGGTCCTTCAGTTCCGTGACTTTTGTGGCGCCGGCTTTGATGGCCTGGTCGTAGATTTTGTCGCAGTCCTCGACATAGAGGTGCAGGCCGACAGCCGGATCCTTGATGCTTTGGGTGGCCTTGAGGCTGTCTGGCATGTCGCACGGGTCGGCGAGCATCAACGAGGAGTCGCCGATTTTCAGTTCCGCGTGGCCGACCCGGCCGTCCGGGCCTTCCAGGCGGAACATCTCGACGGCGTTGAAGGCCTTCTTGTAGAACTCGATGGCATCGGCGGCACCCTTGATACCGAGGTAGGGGGTGATGCTGTGCTGGCCTTCGGGGATGGGTTTGACTGCCATGTTCGTAAGCTCCTTTCACGTGGGTGGGTTGCAACACCTGGATGATTAGAGTCGTTCAAGCGGGTGGAAAATCGACAGTCGCTTTAGATCGTTTTTCTATAAAAAGGCGGTTCGCCGGCAAGCCGGCTCCTACACGTAGGCGCTAAACGGCTTGCTGGCGAATGGGGCGTCAGAAGATGTAGTCGGTGGTCAGGAAACTCGACTGCCGGTTGCGGATGATCTCGCTGATCAGTTGCTTGTTTGCATCCTGGAACTTCGTTGCCACCAGAGTGCGTATGGAGAACACCCGCAGTGCGTCGTGCACCGACAACGTGCCTTCGGCGCTGTTCTTGCGGCCGTTGAACGGGTAAGTGTCCGGGCCGCGCTGGCACTGGGCGTTGAGGTTGATGCGCCCCACCTGGTTGGCGAAGATGTCGACCAACGCGCCGATGGTTTCGGGGTCGTTGCCGAACAGGCTCAACTGCTGGCCGTAGTCGGAGTCGAGCACATAGTCGATCACCGTCTGCAGGTCACGGTAGGGCACCACCGGCACCAGCGGGCCGAACTGTTCCTCGTGGTACACCCGCATGTCGCGGCTGACCGGGTAGAGCAGGGCGGGGTAGAAGAACGAACCGCGGCTCTGGCCACCGCCTTCATTGAGTACCTTGGCGCCTTTGCTTGTGGCATCGGCCACCAGGCCATCGAGGTAGTCGACCTTGCCAGGCTCCGGCAGTGGCGTCAGGGCAACGCCCGGTTCCCAGGGCATGCCGGGTTTGAGCGCGGCCAGCTTGCGCTGGAACTTGTCGAGGAACGGCTCGACCACATCCTCGTGCACGAAGAGGATCTTCAAGGCGGTGCAGCGCTGGCCGTTGAACGACAGCGCGCCGGTGACGGCCTCTTCCACGGCGTTGTCCAGGTCGACCTGAGGCAGGACGATGCCGGGGTTCTTGGCATCCAGGCCCAGGGCCGCGCGCAGGCGGTGCGGGCGCGGGTGCAGTTTCTTCAGGTCGCTGGCGGCTTTATGAGTGCCGATGAAGGCGAACACGTCGACCTTGCCGCTGGCCATCAGGGCGCTGACTGTCTCACGGCCACGGCCGTAGATGACGTTGATCACCCCAGCCGGGAAGCTGTCTCGGAACGCTTCCAGCAGCGGCCGAATCAGCAGCACGCCGAACTTGGCCGGCTTGAACACCACCGTGTTGCCCATGATCAGCGCCGGGATCAGCGTGGTGAAGGTTTCGTTCAGCGGGTAGTTGTAGGGGCCCATGCACAAGGCCACGCCCAGCGGTGCGCGGCGGATCTGGCCGAGGGTGCCCTGTTCCAGCTCGAAGCGGCTGGAGCGGCGGTCGAGGTCCTTGAGTGCATTGATGGTGTCGACGATGTAGTCGCAGGTGCGGTCGAATTCTTTTTCCGAGTCCTTCAGGTTCTTGCCGATCTCCCACATCAGCAACTTGACCACGGCCGTGCGCTGCTCGCGCATACGGGCCAGGAATGCCTCGACATGCTGGATGCGTTCGGCCACGCGCATGTTCGGCCAGGCGCCGCGGCCTTTGTCATAGGCGGCGACGGCGGCGTCCAGGGCGGTGAGCGCGGTATCGGCATCGAGCAGCGGGGCGCTGCCGAGGATCACCTGGCGCTCACTGTCGCCGTCCTTCAGCCAGACCGGGCTGCGTACCGTGGCCAGCGGGCCGTCCCAGCGCCTGAGTTCACCGGCGACGAGGTAATCGCGTTGTTCCAGAGGTTCGCCCAGGCGCCAGGCCTCGGGAATGTCCGCGGGGGCGGGAAACAGCGAATCGAGCAGACGGTCCATGGGCACTGCACCTCTCTAATCCAGATGATGAAACGCTTCAGCCGGTGAGCATGCGCTCACCGGCTGAAAAACACCAGTCTGGCTCATGAAGCGAAGTGTGGCACCGGCCCTGGGGTCATTCCTCGAAGGGCGGAGGGAACACCTCGTCGTCCAGCAGTCTCATTGCGCCGATCGACAAGGCATAGCCTCTCACCCGAGGGTCGGTAAAGGTGCGCAGCCGCTCCCACAATCGTGGCTGGCTGTAGTCGGGCAATTGCTGCAGGCCCCGGAGCTCGCGGCGATAGGGAAGTGGCAGATCATTCCAGATGGCCCAGTCGCCGACGTCGGTGTCTTCGAGCATTTCGTCGTAGTCAACGTCGGCAACCAGCAGGTCGATGCCGTGCTGGTCGTAGTAGGTCTGGATCTGCTGGCTGATCTGCTCGCTCAGGTCGTCGCTCTCCAGCCACAAGTTCTGGGCGGCAACGCGGGACAGTTGCAGGTCTTGCGGCAGGCTTGCGAAGCGGTTGTCGCGCATGTCGAAAACCGTCGGGCGCCAGTCGTCGTCAGCGCGAATGCCTGTAGGCCAAGTCACGAGCTCACAGTGGTTGAGGTTGAGCATGTCGAGGTCGTCCAACCGACCGAGGTCGGGGCTGCGGCCCAGAGGATTGTGCGACAGGTCCAGCAGCTCGAGATCGCTCAGCCGGTCAAGAGCTGCCTGGTTGGCATCGTTCCAGATGATTCGATTACCTTGCATGTCGAGCCAGCGCAGCGACTCCGGCACTGCGATATTGGGGATCTGTGTCAGACCGCAGTCCATCAGGTGCAGGCGTTCCAGCCGGGGAAAGCGCTCGAGGAACTCCGCGGGCAGCTCGGTCAGGTTGCGATTGCCATTCAGGTCCACGCGGCGGATATGCTCGAAGCGGTCAGGCAACGCCAGCGCGGCCAGGTCCTCGTTGGTCAACGCCAGGTCGGACAGGCTGAGCAGGTGCACGGCGTACCCTTCCTCTTCGGCATATTCCGAAATGCGTTGCCAGTTGCTCACCAGTCTACGGGCGGCGGCATGGCGCAACGGATCATCGCCGGCCCATGTACGCAGTTCACCGCGAAAGTCCATGAGTTGGCGTTCCAGGTCGGCCATCTGTTGCACTGGGTCCAGGCCAGCCTCCACCCATTGCGTCAGTTGTTCGTTGATCTGGAAGTCGGCAGCCTCGGGATAGAGCTGCCGGTAGCGTCGGAACGCCGCACCGATGTCGATGCGCGGGGCCGCCTCTTCCATGCCCCCCGACAGCCCGCCGCGCGGTCCCCAACCCAGCGCAGAGGGTTCGAGCAGGCGCATGGCACGGGTGTTGTCTGATACCACCAGGCGGTGGATCGCGCCGCGCAGGCTATCGGCATCATCGAGCGTCAGCCCCAGGGCCTGGCGGTCGCCTCCGGACAGCGCGTGAAGAGCAGCCCTGCCGAGGTCATGATCCCGAGGCTGCGGTGCCGGCCGATCGCCAAGATAGGCTTCGTAACCTTCGGCGGACTTGATCACGATGCAGGTGCGGCTGCCCGGTTCGGCGCCAGAGGCCATCAATACCACGCCTCGAGGCGACGCCGCGCGCAGCTCGAGGCGCAATTGCGCCGGCCAGCCTGGGAGCTGGGGCAGGGCATTGATGATCAGGCGTTCGCTGTCGGCGCCGGCCTGCTCGGGCAGGAAAAGGCCCTCCAACGCGCTGTTCAGGAACTGGCGGGCCAAGTCGTCGTGCAGGGATGCAACGGCTTTCGATGGAAGCTGCCTTTCGGCCTGCATGCGCCCGGCCATTGGCCTGGTCAGGTGCGGGTAGTCCTGCAGCAGGCGGCCTTGCACCGGTCGCCACAGGCGCTGGCTGCCGTCGTCGAGGGTGATCGGATCGAGACTTTCCATCAATGCGCTCGAGCCAAGCTGCTTCACTGCCTTGCCAGCAAGGTGCAAACCGCCGATCACCGCCAGGTTGAGCGCGACCGACGCGAGATGGTCGATAGCCTGCTGTCGATCGCCAACCTGCCAGGCTTCGTAGCCTTCATAGGCTTCATCCAGCAACTGATAGGCAACCACTGCGGTCATGATCGTGCCCAGGGCCGGTACGAACATGCCAGCAATCATCAGCGCATCGAGGCCAACGCTGTCCCATAAGGCCTTGCGGGCTTTATAGGCCAGTTCGTCGGCATCGGCGGTGGGCACGGCCACTTGCCTGGCCTCACGCTTGAGACGGGCCAGGTGATCATCGTGCAGGAAATCGTAAAGGTCACCGGTGATGGGTGAGGTTGTCGGGTGCAGGTCGGCACCGTTGCGCAGTGCCCAGGGCTGATCATCGGGCGTGTCACCCCTGGCGTCGAGGTTCTGCCGGAGTCGGCTGGCAAACAGGGCGCGTTGCGCGCTCGGTACGTAGTCCATGAAGCGTTGGCGGAACACCGCATCCAACAGTTCCGTGCGTAACTGCTTGTGCAGGGCATCGAGGTTGTCGAACGCGCGTAATGCCGCTTGGTGGCCTGGCAGGTAGAGCAGCAGGCCGGTTGTGCCTGTGTCGATGATGGCGGCTTCGTGCAGGGTAATGCCGAACAGGCACAACTGTTCGCAGGAATATGCACAGCCATCGGCCAGCATCGATTGCACGGCATCCCAGCCTGCGCCGCTCAGTTGATGGCGCACCCTGGCCAGGTCGCTGGCCAGGCGCAGGCTGTCCTGGAGCACACGGACCGCCTGCTGGCGAACGGCGGAGGGGGCGAACAGGGTATCGAGATGCTCCTGGTAGCGCTGGCCGAGGTCCAGTTCGCGGCAGGCCCTGGCGAAGTCGGCGGGCGAGAGCGCAAGCGGTTTGATGGTCACCTGCTCCGAAGGCAGGGTGATGTCCACCCCTGTTTCACTGTCGCCCAGGGTCGTCTTGCCTGTCACCGTTGTCTTGCGCACAGTCCAGTCACCGTCCAGGGCAAGGGCACTGTCCCAGCTGAAGGTGACGGGGTCGGCGAAGTTCTGCAGGGCCGCTTCGAGCAGCGTGCGGTGCTCGTGGTGGGTGACATACACCTGGAAGGTGTAGAAGTGTCTTAGCCATACCAACCCGGCCGTACGTAGCGGGGCGTTGACGCCGTATGTTTTGCGCAAGCGTTCGGCAAGCAGGGGCTCGGCGAACGCGGTGATGTTCTTCAGGCCGCGTAGTTGCGCGGCCAACGAGCGTTGCGAGGTCATCAAGCGTGCCTGGCTGGCCTTCACGGCTTCGCGCAGGTCAGGCGCGGCGTTGGCGAACCAGTCGGCCTCGGCGCCGGGCAAGCCCTGTATCGGCATGATGCCCTCGCTCAGCCGCTGCCAGTGCTCAGGGAGGGCGTCCTGTGTCCAGACGGGCAGCTGGCGTTCGAGGAGGGCCTGATGTGGGTTGGGTGTATTCGAGTCCATGTGCGGCTCCTTGCAAAAGGCCTATCAGACCGGCCGCAGCAGTGCCGCAGGTCGTACATAGGTCTGGCGCTGGCCGTGCCGCAAAAGAAACCTCAATTTCGCCCGTGCCGCGCCGATAACCGCTCAATAGCCTTACGTCGCCTGCCTATGACCCTCTCCCAATTCCCCCATGAAGCGCTGCCGCCCACTTCGGGTGCGCTGCGTCAAACGTTGAACCGCTTGCTGCCGGTCGGCTTCGCCCTGGTCGGCATCGGCTTGTCGGTTGCCCTCGGCTACCTCGATGCACAGCGCGAACGCAACGAACAGTTGGGTAACCTTGCTGCGCGCCTGGCCGGGATGCGCGGGGCGCTGGAGGCACAGCTGGGCGCCGCGTTCGGTGAAGCCGAAGGCATCGCCCAGTTGATCGCCGCCGATGGCGGCATCAGCCCGGCGCATTTCCATGGCATGGCCCGCGATGCCTTGCAGTCGATGCCTTACATGCGCCATATCGTGCTGGCGCCGGGGGATGTGATCCTCGATGTCTACCCGATGCAGGGCAATGAACGGTTGATCGGGCTGGACTACCGCCAATTACCGGACCAGTTCCCGCTCCTGCAGTCGGCCCGCGACCAGGCACGGCCCGTGCTGGCCGGCCCCTTGCAGCTGTACCAGGGCGGCAGGGCGCTGATCTACCGGCGCCCGGTGTTCATCACGGGCAAGCGTGGTGTGCAGTTCTATTGGGGCAATGTGTCGATCGTGGCCGATATCGACCGGCTGCTGCTCAGCGCCGGGTTGCGCCCGGACACCGAGTTCGAACTGGCCGTGCGCGGTGTCGACGGCAAGGGTGCCGATGGCGCGCTGATCTGGGGCGACCCCCGGCTGTTCGAAGAGTCCCAGGTGAAGATGACCGTCGATGTACCCGGGGGTGTCTGGCAGTTGGTGGCCGCGCCTCGGGCGAGCGCGGCGGGGCTCGACTTGTTCGCCTCGCCGCTGTTCCTGTTCGCCTTGAGCTGCACCGGGTTGTTCAGCCTGTTCGTTGCCCAGCTCAACCGCAAGCAGCGTCTGCTTGAACAGCGCAACCGCGAACTGCGCCAGTACCAGGCCCAGCTGGAGCGCCTGGCCCACTACGACACCATCACCGGGTTGCCCAACCGGGTGCTGTTCCAGCAGCAACTGACCGAGGCCATCCTGCAGGACCATGGCCTGGCGGTGCTGATGCTCGACATCGACGGTTTCAAGCAGGTCAACGACAGCCTTGGCCACCCCATGGGCGACCTGCTGCTGCAGCAGGCTACCGCGCGCTTCCTGCAGGAGTTGCACAGCCAGGATCGGGTATGCCGCCTGGGCGGCGATGAGTTCGTGTTCATGCTCCAGGGCGCCCAAGGGCAGGTGCAGCACCAGATCCGTGCCTTGCTGCGTTGCTTGCAGCGGCCGTTCGATCTCAACGGCAATGCCACCTTGGTCACCGGCAGCATCGGACTGGCCTGGAGCCCCCAGCACGGTGAAGACGCTGACAGCCTGCTGCGCCACGCCGACACCGCCATGTACGCGGCCAAGGAGAGCGGGCGCAACGCCTGGCGCCCGTACCACCCGGACATGACCGAGCGCCTGCAGCAACGTCTTGAGCTGGAGCGCAACCTGCGCAGGGCGCTGGAGCACAACGAGTTCGAACTGTGGTACCAGCCCAAGGTCGACCTCTTCAGTGGGCAACTGGAAGGCGTCGAGGCGCTGCTGCGCTGGCGTGATCCGCACCATGGCCTGGTGTCTCCGGCCGAGTTCATTCCGTTGGCCGAGCGCACCGGCCTGATCATTCCGCTGGGTGAGCGGGTGCTGGAGCTGGCCTGTGCCCAACTGGCCGCCTGGCGTGCCGGCGATGGCTTGCCTGGGCCGCTGGCGATCAATGTGGCGGCGTTGCAGATCGAGCGCAGCGACTACGTCACCAGCCTGGCGTCGGCGCTGGAGCGCCACGGCCTGCCGGCCAACCTGCTGGAAGTGGAAATCACCGAAAGCCTGCTGATGGAGAGCCAGCAGCAAGCCTGTGCGGTGCTCGCCCAGTTGCAGGCCATGGGCGTGGCCACGGCAGTGGACGACTTCGGCACCGGCTACTCGTCGCTCGCCTACCTGAGGGCCTTGCCGATCGACCACTTGAAGATCGACCGTGCCTTCATCAAGGACCTGCCCGAGGACGACGATGCCGTGGCCGTGGCCAGGGCAATCATCGACCTGGGGCATGCCCTGGGTTTCAGGATCACCGCCGAAGGTATCGAAACCCAGGCCCAGTTCGACTTCCTGCGCAATGCAGGGTGCGACCAAGGCCAGGGCTTCCTGTTCGGGCGGCCGATGCCCGCCGTCGATCTGGCGCGGTGGCTGGCGGCCAATGAAAGCCGCCGCCGTGGCGCATGAGGGTCAGAGGTCGAGCAGCTCGATCGCTGGTCGCTCAAGGGCGTACTGGAGGAACGCCGGGTCGTTGTCCATGCGGGCTATTCGCTGCCAGACAGCCTCGCGAGTGGCTGTCGGATTGCGATCGAATTGTGCGGACTCCAGGATCTCGCGCATGCCCCGGCGGTACTGCAATGGCAGCTTTTGCCATAAGCGCAGCCGGGCAGGGCTGGCGTCGCGCAACAGTTCCTGGTAGTCGAAATCGCTGACCAGCAGGTCGATACCGTGCTGTTGGTAATAGTCCTCGATCTGTTCGCGTATCACCGGGTTCAGCCAATCACTTTCCAACGCAAGGGGGCTGCCGACTTCGGAGGGGACCTCGAAGCCTCTCGGCAGGCGCTCGAATGTATTGCCGGAAAGGTCCAGCAACAGCGCCTGACGCAGCTGCCCGAGACCGCTGGGCAGTGCACTGAGGTGCGAGTTGTTGAGCATCAGCGATCGTAAGCTTGGCAAACGGTCGAGTGCGGGTGCGCGCAGCAGCGGATTACCGCTCAGGTCCAGCAGTACCAGTTTGGAGAGGCGGTCGAGCGCGGCCTGGGCGCGATCATCCCAGGTCACGCGATTGGACTCCATGTCCAGCCAGGTCAATCGTGAAGGCGCAGCGACATGTGGAGGGCGGGTGAATCGGCAATTACCAAGGCTCAAGCGCGTGAGGCGTGGGAAGGCGCTGAGCAGTGGTTCGGGCAGATGACTGAGTGCCGCGTTGTCACTCAGGTTCAGGTCCTCGATGTGCGTGAAACCGTCGGCAAGCGTAAGGTCGGCGATATCGTGGTTTTCAAGCTCCAGCCCGGACAGGTCGAGGCTATGCAGCGCCCGACCGTCGATCAACCATGCAAAGGTGTTGCGTCGCCAAGCGTTGAGGATGGCACGTACCGCGCGCTGGCGGCGCGGTATCTCGCCTGCCCAGGCGCCCAATCGCTCACGCAAGTCGCGCAGTGAGCGTTCACGGGCAAGCAGTTCGGCTTCTGGTGCGATCAGCCGCTGTCGCCAGTTGGCAAACACTTAGCTGATCTGCGTGTCGCTGACGCTTGGGTATAGCCGGCGGTAACGGGCGAACAAGGCATTACGTGGGGATTGCAGCACCGATTGTGCCGTCAGCGGAGTACCGCCGCGCAGGCCATGACGCAATGACGGGCGTTTCAGCCCCCAGAGGCGGTGTGGCCATTCACTACGCGATTGCACGGCCTGCTGTCGGATCAGGTTGCCCAGGACTTCGGGGCGGCCTACTTGCAATGACCCGCGCATGGCCTCGGGAAGGGCGTCATGCAATGCATCGAGCAGCGTAGGGTGCTGGTGTCCGGCGACAGGACGATCGTCTTTGTAGACCTCGTAGCCCTCGGTGGACTTGATCAGCACGCGCCGCCAGCGCGCCTGCTCGGGGCCGGCGCTGGCGAGCAGGTTACCGTCCGGTCGAGACTGACGCAGTTCAATGCGCAGTTCGCCGGTGTTACCCGGCAAGCGCTCCAGGCAATCAAGCATAAGACGCTCGCCGTCGAGGCTGGTCAGGGCCGGGCGGTAAAGACCTTCCATCGCGCGGACGATCGGTAGCTGTCCTTGCGTCTCGGCAGCTTGGGTGAGTAACCACTGCGGCAGTTGATCACCCTTGGCCCAGGCACTGCGCTCCTGCGCCGACAGACGTGCCAACAATCTTCGAGCCAATGGGGTGGTCAGGCGCGGATAGGCCTGCATCAGGTGCTGTTCCATTGTGCTTGCAGCCTGACTTGCGTACAGGCTTTCAAGGGCTTCGGATCCCAGCGCGGGCAAGCGTCTGGCCATTCCCATTCGCACCAGGGTGTCAGCCAGCAGGGCGGGTGTCGGCTGGTTCGCCAGGTAAACCTCCTGAAGGTGAGCGCGATCGACGCCGCTGATATCCAGGGCCTCCAGCAGCTCGGCGTCGTCGAGTGCATCCAGGCCAAATCCGGGCCCCAGGCGACGCAGCAACTGGATATCGCTCCATCGCTGAGGCTCCTCCTGTTCGACGTGCCAGGTGCCTTCGTCGTTGTGTTCGAGCCAGGGTCGGTAGGCGTCGTTCTGTTCTGGATGAACGATTCGCCAGCGCCCCGTGGAGCCGTCCAGTGCTTGGCGATAGGTTTTTCCTTCGATGCGAATGAAGTGCTGTTCCTGGTACAGGTATTGCCCCTTGGCGTTGGGCTGCACCGTCTCGGGGAGTTCGACCGGGCTTTGATAGGGGGCCAAGTCGGGTTTGCACAGTCGCTGGCTGCTGTCATCCAGGGTTACCGGATCGAGGCCTTCGAGCAAAGGGCTGTTGAAAAGCCTGGGCAAGACCTTGCCGGCCACATGCAGCCCGGCCATCAGGCCGAGGTTCAGGCTCACCGCTTCAAGATGGCGCAAGGCCAGATGGCGGTCGCCTGCATGCCAGGCTTCGTAGCCTTCATAGGCTTGATCAAGCAGTTGGAAGGCCGTGACCGCCAGCATGAACGTGCCCACGGCGGGAACGAATAGACCGGCAATCATCAGCGCGTCCAGGCCTGCGCTTTCCCACAGCGCCAGGCGCCGCTTGCGTTCCTGCTCATCCGCGTCGGCGGTGGGCACGGCAAACAGTCGGGCTTCGGCCTTGAGACGGGCTACATGGTCGTTGTGCAGAAAATCGAAAACCTCCGCTTTGACCGGCAGCTGCGCCATATGCAGGTCTGCCTGGGCGCGACGTGGCCAATTCTGGTCGGTTGGCGAATTGCCGTTGGCATCGAGGTTCTGCTGCAGGCGGTCGAGAAACGCGGCTTGCTGCAGGCGGGGCACATAGTCGAGGAACCGTTGTCGGAACGCTGCATCGAGCAGGTCAGCGCAAAGTTGCTCGTGCAGGCTGTCCATGTCGGTGAACTGGCGCAGCGCCTTGTCCTGCTCGGGGAGGCTCACCAGCAGGCCGGATTCACCGGCATCCATGATCAGGACTTCATGCAGGGGGATGTCGAACAGACTCAGCTGGGCACAAGGCAGGGCGACGCCGCCGTCGAGCAGCGTCTTGAGTGTGTCCAGCGCAGCCCCCGTCAGGTGATGGCGCAGGAAGGCGATATCTGCTGCCAGGCGCAGACGGTCCCTGTGTACCTGCTTGCTGTGCCTGGCAACCTTGGCTGGCGCGAACACTGACGCCAGGTGATCCTGGTAGCGCTGCCCCAGGTCCAGCTCGCGGCACGTCCGGGCGAAGTCCTCCGGTGACAGCCCCAGGGCAGCAATCGTGTAGGTTTCCGAGGCCATGACGATATCCACCCAGGTTTCGCTGTCACCGAGGGTGGTCTGGCCGACCACGGTGGTGGTGTTCACCTGGATGCCTTCGCGGGGTGCCAGTGCGCTGTCACGGCCGAAGGTGACGTTGCCGGCGAAGTTGTGCAGGGCGGCCTCCAGCAGCGTGCTGCGCTCGTGGCGAGCGACATCCACTTGGTGGGTCCAGCGGCGATGGATGCGGATCAGCTCGGTATTGCGCAGGGAGTGGTCGAAACCGTGCTCCGTGTGCAAGTGGTCTGCGAGCAGAGGCTCGGCGAACTCGGCGATCTGACGCAGAGGTTTGATCGCCCGTGCCAGGGCCTGCTGGGATCGGGCGAGACGGGATTGGCTGTCCAGTACCTGCTCGCGCAGGTCCGGCGCCGTATTGGCGAACCAGCCTGGGGGCTGTTCGGCGGTGCCCTGGGCGGGTGCCAGCGCATTCGTGAGGGGGCGCCATTGCTCGGCGCAGGCCTGGCGTGCCCAGGTGGGCAGGCGTTGCTGCAACAGCGACTGGTGGGGGATGTCGTTCGGCATTGTGCTGCTCCTGTCGAGGGAAGCGGCAAGCAGACACCATCAGCCTCGCGTAATCGCAGCACATAACGCTGGGTGTTTTCAGTATCGGACGTGATAAGAGAAAAGTTACCTCTACCGAAGCAGTAGCTATAAGCGGTGGTTTTACAATCACCAGCGCGCTGATAAAAAATTTGACGTCATTAAAAAACCAGCATTGATCTCAATTGGCCGCTTGCCAAGGTCGAGTCGCGCATCTTTACTTGTTACTGGATATGAACTGCTTGCGAAGTGTTTGTCATGTTTATCAAATAATTACGTGCGATATCCAAGGGTAAGCCACTTTTTCTGATCTGCCCCACCGGCAGCATGCATGGACATCGGAGAAGACATGAAAGCGCACTTGGCGGCCATTGCCCGGACACTCCTATCACCTTCCCTGCGCTTCGAAATAAGAAATGCTTCTAACAAACTGCGGGATCTGCTCAGTCGCGCCTGCTTCTGGCGTTGGGAAGTCGCCAGGTTCAAGTTGCAGCAAGAAAGCCCCTACGAAATTCTCTACATCGGTAGAAAACAACAACGGGCCATGGCCAAGTTGTTGATCGGCGGGAAATCCCATGGGGATGTGCCGGTCGCGGAAGGCGAAAGCCGCTCGACCGCCTCCGGTCATGTGGTCGTGGTCAGTGAAATGCCCACGTCAGGGGCCTTGAACGTGCCTCATTACCTGAGTGCCGTGGTGCCTCTGGGGCGTTCCCTCGACGAGATAACCGCCCGTTACGACAGCGAACTGCGTCGCAGCATTCGCAAGCACCGGCCGCTGTACCAGATGCGCCAGACCCTTGACGACGAAGAAATCGCCATGGCCGACAGGGACCTGCTACGGCCTTATGCCACGGCACGCCAGGGTATCCATGCGGCGCAGTTTCCCACCGACGACGTATTTCGCCTGGCCAAGGGGGTGGGGCGGCTCGACCTGATCACCTTCGAGGGAGAGGTGGTGGCCTGCCACCTGGGGTGCGAGATCACCCGGGGCGGCAAACGGTACTGGAGCACTTTACGCTTCGGCTACTGCGAGGCGGTGTTTTCGGATGCCAAGCGCTTGCGCGAGGTCAACTCCATCACCACCTTCATGGCGTTGGAGTGGGCACTGGAGAACGGTTTCGACTATTACGACATTGGCCTGTGCCTGGCACGGCCGGATGACGGGTTGTTGAAGTGGAAGAGAAGGCGTGGTGGCGATATCGACTCACTGGGCAATCACGCCTACATGTTCGTGCGCCTGCCCAAGACCGGCGTGGCGCAGTTCCTCTGGGACACGCCACTGTTCGCCGTGGAAGGCAGAAAGTTGACGCTTCACCTGGGGTTGCCGGATGAAGCCAGTGATGAGGAAGTCGCCGACCGTTATCACGAAATGGTCTTTGGCGGCCTGCACAAGATCTATCTCTACGGCGCGGGTCGCGCTGGCGAGCAGTTCCTCGAGACCCTGCGCACGCGTTACGCCAATTTGCAGTCGCCCCCCTCGATGGAACGCATCTTTTCCAATTGAGCCCCGTGCGGCTCACCGACGCCATCCTCAAGGGAGGACGCCTCATGGAAAGTGATATTACGAAGCTCAGCGAAGTGCCCGCAGCCAGTCGGCATACCTGGACCCTCGCGGCCTACAGGTACATGGCGAGGAAGCGTCTCGCGCGCAAGGCAGACCTGGACATCAAGCGCGTGGCGGCGAAAAGCTGGGATATCGCCCCGGGCGAAACCACGCTCTCGCCTCCGGCGTTCTACCTGCCCAACCAGATGGAGCGGGTGACCGGCTGGGAAGGCAAGCGCTTCTACCCCTACGTGCACCCCGGGCGCACGATGGAAGGCGGCATCACAACGGAGCAAGGCCCGACACGGGGCTATCTGATCAAGGATGTCTGGCTGGTCGACGGCGCCCTGTACAAAGGTGACGCCAGCCACTGGCTGTCGCTGAAACCAAGCACGTTCCCGCGGATCATCGTCGAGCATGAGCTTGAACGTGCGGCGGCCTATTGCACGCAGAACGGCAACACCTGGTTCGGCACCTGGCTGATGGAGGACTGCCCGACCTACGCCCTTGCATGCGAGGAGGGCATTCCGATCACCACCGCGCCCTCCACACGATTTCCGCTGTTCACCCAAGGGCCGGCCTACGAAGATTGGCTGGGGATGAAGCCGCAGCGGTTGCGCAGTGCGTTCATCCGCGAACTGGTGTTGTTCGACGACCTGAGCAACAACCGCAATCGGCACCTGCGCTACCGGGCCATGGGCGACAAACTGCTGTCGCATGTGGAGCATGCGCCGCATCCCGGCGTGTTCATCCTGCGCGGCAGTGACGGTGACTTGCGTTTGCTGCGCAACGAGCTGGAGATTGCCGAGCACCTGCGCCAGCACCGGGGTTTTCGGGTCATCGATCCGATGAAGAACGATGTCCCGGCGATCATCGCGGCCTGTGCGGGGGCGAGGGTGGTGATCGGCGTCGAAGGAAGCCAGCTGGTCCATGGCGTCAACGTCATGCAGGCAGGCTGCACCTTGCTGGCGTTGCAGCCGCCCAACCGTTTTGTCAGCTACTACAAGTACCTGACCGACCGGGACCAGCAGCACTATGCCTTCGTGGTTGGCGTACCGGAGGGCGAAGGTTTCAGGATCGATATCGACGAAGTCGAACGCACGTTGGATTTGTTGCCATCCTGAGACGCTTGCATTAGCCACGCCAGGAGCATGAGCAGGCCGGATTCTTGCACCTGCTTCAATGGCGGCAGCAACGTGTCAAATAATGAGCGAAAAGCACAATCATTCTCGCTTTTATGTTCGCCGATGAAACACCGTATTGTTCGCCGTCAGGTACCACGCAGGGATCATAACGACATACCGTTGACAGGATTGCTACGCAAAAGTGTTTGAATGTTTGATTATTTTGGTATTCGTCAAAAGATTCATGCATTGGCTGTGTGGAAAGACAGTTGCATTATTTGTTGGCGGGATTTTGACGAGTGCGATGATGTCCGATTGATTTTTATTATGGTGCCGGATCGTTGACGTAATGTCATTGTGCCCATAAGCTCAATTTACCAGCGATGGAAACTACCGCTCACCTACAACGGTTGTCCTCTTTCCAGGAGGGGAATATGCGCTCGACACTGTTCATCAAGTCGATTTTCCTGTTGGTGCTTATTAGTGGCGCAGCGCGAGCGGCCGATTCTTATATCAATCAGTCCAGTGTCATTCCTCTGGCGACGGCAGGTTGGCTGTTTGGCTTCGCCGTCATCGGCTTTGTCGCGGTAGCGAATAGAAAACGGATCTGACCGCCTGCCTGGAAGGCTTGAGCTTGACCCGATCCAAGCGCCTTCCCAGGCTGGTGTCGACAAATCGACGGTCAAGGGTGACTGACAGTATTGTCAAACGCTTGAGAAATCCCGGGCGATTGCTATATTCCACTAGCCAGTATCAACAGCCAGCACCCTAACTTTCGGGTGGTGGCTGAACTGGCAAGCGGACCTCCAGGATGATCGGGGTCACCGCAGCGAGCCGTATGGCTGCAAAGCGGAGCGAAGAGGTAGTGTGCTGTTCTCGTTCAGTGCTCTTTTGCATGGCCACCCGTTGGCCGGAGGGACCCCTCATGGTGCGTTTGCTGCTTCCCCTGCTGGGCGTGCTGATGCTGTGGTCCGGTGCATCTGGCGCCAACGAACCGACAACCCCTTACCTGTTGAGCCCCGGCGACAAGGTGCTGATTTCCGTCTGGCAGGAGGATACCCTGCGACGGGAAACCACCGTGCTTCCAGACGGCAGCATCACCTTCCCATTGGCTGGCCGGGTCGATGTCGCCGGGCTGGATGCTGCAACGGCCGCACAGAAGATCAGCGTCAAGCTCAAAACCTACCTTGCCGAGCCGAATGTCAGTGTCGACATCATCAACCCGGCCGGCAATGTTGTGTATGTCCAGGGCAAAGTCATCAAACCGGGCCCTGTACCAATGGCCGGCCCGACCGCCGTGCTCCAGGCGTTGAGCCTGTCGGGCGGACTGGACA
This sequence comes from Pseudomonas sp. MWU13-3659, assembly GCF_023757525.1. Classification (NCBI taxonomy): domain Bacteria; kingdom Pseudomonadati; phylum Pseudomonadota; class Gammaproteobacteria; order Pseudomonadales; family Pseudomonadaceae; genus Pseudomonas; species Pseudomonas sp. MWU13-3659. Next base: position 131,241 of record NZ_JAMSHW010000004.1, read on the forward strand.
AATTCGCGGACGTAAGCGACATCAAGGTGATTCGCATCCAGGGCAATGATCAAAAAGTGCTGCCGGTACGTTACAAGGACCTGGTTTCCGGCCGTGACCTTTCCACCAATTTTCAACTCCAGGCGGGCGACACCTTGGTCGTCCCATGAGCCTGCTCGACTTATTAAGACCGCATAGTGCCTATTATTCGAACAACAAGTGTTGCAACAGCGTTATTGATGTTGCCGTACACGGGCTTGGCCCAAGCGTCCATCTGGCAATCCTCGTTCGTGGTCCCCACGACCGTCGAGTACGACAGCAACCCATTGCTCCTGACCTCGGACGAGAAGGGTGTGATGCGAACGATCATCGAGCCACGTTATAGCCTAGTCGGCACCTTCGACCGCGATGAGTGGCGGCTGGGGTTGGGGGCGCACGTGCTGCATTCCTCCGACACCCGCGTGCTGGGCAATCGCGAGGACCCCGACCTCAGCCTGGGCTGGCGGCGGGAGACCGAACGCGGGCATTTCGGCTTGAGTGGGCAGTACATCGAAAGTTCGACCCTTTCCGGCACCGTGCTCGACACCGGCGTGGTGACCACCGACGGCACGCAGAAACTGAGCACGCTGACTGCGGACTGGAGCTATGCGCTCACCGAGCGCAGCACCCTGGACAACGAAACCACCTACAACCACGCGCGCTATGACATCACCTCGCTGACCGGCTTCGACGAGTACGCGAACACGCTCAAGTACACCTATGCCTGGAACGAGCGCACCGACGTCTTCAGCAGCATGCGGGTGCGGCGCTATGAGCCGGAGCAGACCAGCGCGGGGGCTGTCGCCACCAACAGTTACACGCCGACCATCGGCATGAAGTACCAGTTCTCCGATCAACTGGAAAGTATCGTGCATCTTGGCGTCAGCCAGGTATCCGGTTCTGGCCAGCGCCGCGGAGAAGGGGGGGTGTTGCTCAATTACCGAGGCCTGCGCACCGACGCCAGCCTCAGTGCCGAGCGCAGCACCGTCGCCAGCGCCGAGGGTGGTTTCGCTGAACTCGACATGATCCGGGGCAGTTGGAGCTACGCGCTCAGCGAGCTCAACCGTGTGGGTGTCGACGCGGCCTGGCAGGACAGCAAGGGGCAGACACCGAACACGCTGCAGACCTACAGCATCTGGGGTAGTCGACAATTCTCGCCTTTTTGGGATCTGCGCCTATCGTTGATGTACAAGGAGCGCCAACAAAATGGCTCGCCCGATGCCCAAGCTACGATCGCTGGACTGACGCTGACTTATAGATTTCCCGACCTCTGAATCCTCAGTTGGGTGGCCGCCATGAAATCTGAATACGAGCTGTCCCTGAAAGACTACATCGCCATCATCAAGGACCGGGCCCTGCTGCTGGGGGTGACGGCGGTGGTCATACTGGCGGCGACGGTGGGTGTGGCGGTCACCGTGCCGCCAGTCTATCAATCGACTGGCACCATCCTGGTCGAGTCGCAGCAGATCTCTCCGGAGCTGGTGTCGGCCAACAACAACAGTTTCGCCGATGAACGTATCGAGGTCATCCGCCAACGGGTCATGACCCGCGAGAACCTGCTGCAGATCATCGACAAGTACAACCTGTTCGCTGACAAGGGCCGGCAATTCAGCGAAGCCGACAAGATCGACCAGATGCGCAACGCCATCGTCGTGACCACCCTCAGCACCTTCGTCAAGGGGCGGGGCGAGACCACCGTGGCGTTCAGCGTGTCGTTCGAGCACAAGCGTCCGGAAGTCGCCAAGGAAGTGGCCAACGAACTGGTGACGTTGTTCCTCAACGAGAACATGAAGCAGCGTACCGAGCGCGCCAGTGAAACCACCGAATTCCTGACCCAGGAAGCCGACAAGCTGGGTACCGAGTTGGCCACGCTGGAAAACCAGCTGGCGGACTTCAAACAGGCTCACGCCAATGCCTTGCCCGAGAACCAGTCGCTGCGCATGAGCATGTTGTCGCGCTCGGAGCTGGAGTTCCGGGAAGTGGACCGCGACTACAAGAATGCCCAGGAAGAGCTGCGCTACCTGGAGCTCGAACTCTCGGCGGCGAACGCGGGGCTGGCCACGCGCCCCGACGGCACTCGCCCCTCGGCCGCCGAGCAGCCGCAGGACTTGGGCAGCCTCAAGGCCGAGTACACCCGGTTGCTGACCAAGTACACCCCGGCACACCCTGACGTGGTCGCGATTCAGCGCAAGATCCAAGCGCTTGAGGGCGCCACCGACGGCAAGGGCCTGGCGGCGGCATCGGTCAGCCTCGACGTGGCCCGGGCCCGCGCCAAGATTGTCGCGGCGCAGGACACGATCGCTTCGTTGGCCCAGCAAAAGCGCGAGCTGACCAAGAAGATGGAGAGCTACGAGGCGCAGATTCTCGAAGCGCCACAGGTCGAACGTGGCCTGGTCACCTTGATGCGCGATCACGACAACGCACGCAAGAAGTACGAGGAAATCCGCGCCAAGGAAATGGGCGCCAAGATCACCGAGAGCCTGGAGCAGGAAAACAAGGCTGAACGCTTCGTGCTGCTCGAGCCCCCGCTGATGCCCGAAAAGCCGGTCAAGCCCAATCGCAAGAAAATCGTCGCCCTTGGCCTGGTGCTGGCACCGGCCGGTGGTGGTGCATTGGTCATGCTGCTGGAGTTGCTGAACCAGCGCATACGCGGCGTGGGGGCCTTGGAGAGCGTCTTGGGTAAACGTGTGCTGGTCGCTGTTCCCTACATCTCTACCCAGGCGGATCTGGCTCGGCGCAGGAAATGGCGGGTGATGCTGGTCAGCGTGGGTATTCTGCTGGCGGCTATTCTGCTGGTGGTCGTCCACCTGTTCTATATGCCGCTTGATGTTCTGCTGTTCAAAGCCATGGCTCGGTTTGCATAGGGAAAGTCACGATGGACAGGATTACGCCGGTTGTTGGAAAGAACCTTCATCAGGTTTCACCGGGTGCCTCGGAGACGCCGCAGCCCGTGCCACTGGTGGAGCAGCATGAACTGCTGGGCCCCTTCGATTATGTGCAGACCAAGGTCGTGCCTCTGCGCGCGGAGCATCTGGAGCGCAATCGAATCGTGGCCTACAACAAGAACTCGAACATGAGCTGGGCATTCGACCTGCTGCGCACGCAGATCCTGCAGACCATGGAAGAGAAGGGGTGGCGTACCCTGGCGATCACATCGCCGACGCCCGAGGCCGGCAAGACGGTGCTGTCGATCAACCTGGCCATGAGCATCGCTCACCACACGACCAAGACTGCGTTGCTGGTGGATTTCGACCTGCGTCGCCCGAGAGTCGGCAGCGCCTTGGGGCTGCCGATGGACAAGGCGCTCAATGAGCTGCTGGCCGGCAAGTCGGGGCTCGAAGAGGTGATGGTCAACCCGACCTTGCCGCGTTTCGTGGTACTGCCGACGCGTGAGCCGATCCCGTTGTCCACGGAGATGCTGTCTTCCCCGAAAGTGAGCAACCTGATCAGCGACCTGCGCGAACGTTACGAGTCGCGTATCTGCATTTTCGACTTGCCGCCGCTGCTCAGTTCCGATGATGCGATCACCGTGCTGCCCAAGTTCGACTGCGTGTTACTGGTGGTCGCCAACGGCGTGAACAGCAAGAAGGAGATCGAGGACTGCCTGTATCACCTGGCCACGGCCAACCTGATCGGTGCGGTGTTGAACAAGGCGGAGCCGCAGAAGCGCTCTTACTACTGATGTCGAGAGCCAGCCCTTTCAATGAGGTCGAGCGCCGCCCGGGCGGCGCATCGCGGCTAAGGCCGCTGCTACAACATTGCAACGTGGCTTGGCGTTTGTTTTTCGTGTAGGTGCGGATTCATCCGCGATGCACCGCGTATGCGGTGCTCGATCTCAAGAACGCAGCAAGGCAGTCGCCATCAGGTGGACTGGGCGATATGCCCGTCCACGCGTTCTTCCAACGTTTCTTCCTCGCCTGGCAGCGCGGTGATCACGCTGAAGTCACTCACCTCGACCTCTCCGCCCCCGTAGCCCAGCAGGTGGAAAGAGAACGCCTTGCGCTCGGTCGGGTTGTCGAAGTCGAACTCCATTTCCAGTGGCTGGTCGGCCGTTACCCGCACTTCCTCGGGCAGCCCCAGCGCGACATCCTGCTCACGTTCCTTGGCCTTCAACTGAATATAGGCTTCGTGATTTGGGTCGAGCGCCCGAATCTTGACGCGCACCCGGGTACGCGAGCCCTCGGGCATTTCCAGGTATTGCGCACCGATGAGGTTGTCCGCCCAGTCGTCACGAATGCGGTCCTGCAACGCGATGGGCGCAGGGCCGCCGAACTGGTAGCGCAGGTTGAGCGGGGTGTTCAGCAGCGACTGGTCGAGGGTGGCGGCCAGCAAGTTGATCTGCGGGCCGAGGGTGTGTTCGCCATGGCCCAGAAAGCGGGCCTGACGGGTGATGAAGCCATCGCTGGCGTAGCGCCGGCAGCGTTGCTGGAAATCGCATTCGCTGAACGTGCCTTGGCCGTCGTGGTAGCGCAGCACACCGTTGGTGTAGGCGATCATTTCGCGGCCGGTGTCGTAATCGCGGTACAACGAACGCCCCGCCAGCGCTGCCGGGATCGGCAGGGTGAAGTAGTCGAGCAGCGAGGCGGTCAGGTCTACATGGCCGTAGGTGCCTCGGTTGAGTCTGGGCAGCTGCCCTTGCTCAGGCGCCAGGGTAAGGTTGAAGCCCCACGAAGAGGCCAGACGTACGCCGTCGATGCCGTGGGACTCGTCCGAGGTGACGACCACCAGGGTGTCTTTCAACACCCCTTCGCGTTCCAGTGCGTCGAGAAAGCTGCCCAGGGCGTCGTCAAGGTAGGCGACGGCGGCCTGCTTGGCGGTGGCATGGCGTTGCAGGTAGTCGTCGGGTGCGGAGTAGGGTTGGTGGGTGCCCACGGTCAGCAGGGTGAGCATCCAGGGTTGCGGCTGCTTGCGCAGCTCGCCCACGTAGTCCAGGGCGCCTTCGAAGAACGCACGGTCGTCCTTGCCCCAGGGGAACTCCAGGTAGTTCGCGTTGTTGAACCACTCGAGGCCGTGCACTTGGTCGAAACCGATGTGCGGCATGATTCGGTCCTTGGCCATGAAGCGCAGCCCGGCCCCTTGCAGGTAATGGGTGCTGAAACCGGCCTGGCGCAATTGCGCGGGCAGGCAGGCCTGATTGCGAACGTCCTGGGTCAGCAGCTCGACACCTTTCGGGGTGCCGTTGGCCAACTTGTCGTAGTCGCCACAGAGCATGGCGTACAGGCCGCGAATGGTCTGGTGGGTGTGCAACACGTAGTCCGGCGTGTTCATGCCGCGTTCGGCCCAGCGGCTGAGGTTGGGCATGAGCTCTTCGTCGAACGGGCTACCCACCGCCTGGCGGTTCGCTCGAACATAAGTGCCCGGGATACCTTCGACGGTGATGATCAGCAGGTTGCGCGCCGCGCCCGGGCCGTCGAACAACCGCTGGCCGTGCAGGTCGGTCTGGGTGAGGCCGGCAATGGGTAGCGGTGTGACGGGTGTTTCCCCCGCGACCAGCACCTGGGCCCGCTGCTGCAACTGGCCCGCTGCCGCTGAGAGCAGCTGGTGTGGCAGGTTGTATTGGCGCCATTGATCGGCCTCCGACGGCGCGAGCTGCTGGCTGCCCCAATGCATCGTCAGCAAGACTGCCGGTACGGCCCAGGCCTTGCGCGGCAGGGCTGCGCCTTGACGCGTACCGAAGCAGGCGGTTGCCAGCCAGGCGAGCAGGGCACCCGCCAGCAGCCATGGCAACCAGGGCCTGGCCAGCGCGCCGCCGGTGGAGTTCTCCATGAACTGCGGATCGAACAGGTAGGTGAGGTCCGCCTGGTTGGGCAGGCGCCCGACCGCGCTGACCAGTTCGGCAGAGGCGATCAGCAGGCCGGCCCAGGCCAGTATCACGGGCAGCGCCAGCCACAGTGGCGCACGCTGCAACAGCAGCACCAGCAGGCTGCCGATTGCCAGGTCGGACAGGTACCCCAGCGGGTCGGACCAGCCCAGCAGGGCGCGGGTTGCCAGGGGAATGGCCAGCACCAGCGTGGCCAGGGCGAGCAACCGGGCGCGGGGGTGGCCAAGCATGTTTCTCACGTAAGCGTTCCTTCTTGCCATCAAATCGTCACATAAATGTGCCGAATGATATCAGGCCACGCATACGCAGCGTCTGTAGGACAAAGCTGGTAACCAAATGACGGGCCCGCGCTGCAGGCCCATTCAACTGGCAAGGTCAGAAGTAGTAGGGGAATTTCAGGCTGAAGGAGAAGTCCGGCGCGTCCTCGGTAAGGCCGATGGACAGGTTGGGCACGATGGTCAGGTTGTTGGAGGCGGCGAAGGTCAGGCCAACGTTGAAGTTCGCGGCGTTGTAGTCGCTGTTGGTGATCGATTGCCAGTCGCCGCCGTCCTGCTTGATCTTGCTCTTGCGGGCGAACTGGTCGGTGACCGAGAACGACATGCTCATCTTCTCGTTCAGGGCGAATGCGATACCACCGCCAACCTGCCAGGAGTCGCCGAGTTTCACGTCACCCCCCACCTTGGTGTTGATCGCGGGGCTGATGTCGCTGAACGAGTCCTGCATGTTGTAGGTGTAGGACAGGCTACCGAACAGTACGGCCGGGTCGAAGGTCTTGACCAGCGAGATGCCGGGCGTGATCGCCCAGACACCATTGCCGGTGGGCAGGCTTTCGGGCACGAACAGGTTGTCGTTGGAGGGGTCGGCCTGGATCAGCTTGATACCGTAGGGATCCTTGCCGGTCGGGGCCTTCACGCGCAGCGTTGCAACGGCGTCTGGCCAGTTTTCCGATTCATCGATGAACTTGTAGGCAACGCCGAAGTTGACATCGCCGATCTCGGGGTCGCGAGTAACACTGGCGTCGGAGGCGTTCTTGCCCGAGCCTTGCACACCGCCGGAGGAATAGGTGGACTCGCGATAGACGATCGGAACGTTGACGTCGAATTGCCAACGCTGGTCGACGTTGTAGCGGGCGGTCAGGTCCAGCGTCCAGACATCCGCCTTGATGCGGTCGATGTTGATGTTGCCGAGGAAGATCGAGTCCAGCGCCAGGAAACCGTTGAGCACCAGCGCCTGGGTGTCGTAGCGCGAGTAGGTAAGCCCGGTTTCGACACTGAACTTGCCGCCGCCGAAGAAGCCGCTGGCTTCGTCATACAGGTTGGACACGCTCTGTGCGGGCTCCGAGTCATCCTTTAGCGACTGGCCATAAGAGCTGCCAGAGGCGCCTGGTGCCCCAGAAGCCACGGTCTGTGCGCCCTTGGCCTTCTCCGCTGGGGACCGCACCAGGCGTTTGGGTGGCGCTGCTGCCGGTGTTTCTTCGACCTGGCGAAGCCTTTGCTCCAACACCATCAGCGCGTTCTGTTGTGCCTCGTAGCGCTGTTTCAACTGGATAAGTTCCTGTTTCAGCGCTTCGACCTGCGGGTCCGTTGCCGCGTGCAGCAAACTGGCCGGGGCCAGGGTACTCAAACAGACAATAGCTCTGAGTGTTGACAATCGGTGCATGAGTTAGCCGTCCCTTCTGACTACAAAAGATGAGACTCAGCGTAGATCAGTATCCGGAAGTGCGTAGGCCTTTGAGCTGGTCAAGATTGGTACCGACCGATCCGGCTGCCGCCGCACCGTCGCGCAATACGATATTCAGGGAGGTCAGGTTGTTCACCCGGTTGCCGGAGCCCAGCAAGGTGGTGTTCTGCATCAGTCCACCCTGGGCCAGGCGCTGCAGGCTGCTGCCCTGGTTGTTGCCGGCATCGATATTGAGTTGCAGCCCCGAATTGCTCGCGGAAACGCTCAGTGTGCCTGCGCCGTTGCTGCCCATCACGGTCGAGCCTGCTGCCAGAAGCTGGCCCTGAGGTTGCGTCGTGGGCGCCTCGTTGCCTTTGGTGACGTTGATGTCGACATTGTTCTGCGCCGCGTTGAAGTCGCCGGCGGCGCGCACGACCTGGGTGACGCCCTGGGTGGTGTTCAGGCCACTGCCACCGGTCACGCTGCCAGTCCCGGTGCTTTGCGACGAGGAGGCGCCATTGCCCTTCTCATTGATCATCGACACATAGAACTGCGGCGTGATGGTCGAATGCTGGATCTGCATCGAGGACGTGGCGCCGATCACCTCACCGTTGGCGTTCTGCCAGGTGCTGGTCATGACGATGCCGAAACTGACGATGCGCCCCGGCAACACGTAGCGGCCGCGCAGGTTGGCCAGTTCCTGGTCCTTCAGCTCGATGGGCTTGAAGGTCTCTGCCTGGGTCGACAGGCTGGCGGCCAGGCACGCCAGTGCCAGCCAGATGCGTGTGTTCATGGGATGCTCCCGGAGCGTGGTGCTCCTTTTCATCAGAAGAAGTCGCTGCGAATGAAGCCGAAATCGACCAGCTCAGCGTCTTGCACCGGGGTGAAGTTATTGATGCGGTTCTTGGCGGACAGCGGCAGTGGTGGGTCGAGCAAGGCATTGCTCTTGTCGTAGCCCTGGCCGATGACGGCGAAGATGATGCCGTTCCAGCCTTTGACGAAGTCGTCGACCTTGAAGCGTTTGTGGCCGAGCACCGGGTCGCCGATATAGACCCAGCCTTTTTCGACCCGCTGCATGACCACGAAGTGCTTGTAGCCGCGGATGTCCATCAGGACCACCACGGGAATGCGGATGCTGTTCAAGGTTTCGGGGGCCACCCGGTAACCGCGGGCACGCATGCCGAGGCTTTCCACGTAGCGTTTCATGTCCAGCATGGAGAAGCCCTGGACCCGCACCATGTCCTGATCAGCATGTTCGAGCATGCCCTTGATGATGTGTTCTTCATCGACGTCGAGCCAGTAGGCCTGGCGCAGGATGGTCGCCAGCGCCGCGGCGCCGCAGCTGAAGTCGGTCTTCTGCTGGACCAGGTCGACGAATTTACGCTCGCGGATGCTTTGCACGGGCTTGTAGATCATGGCGCCACCCGGCAGTACGGACAGCGGCATCTGGGCGGCCTCGCTCACACTGGCCACGCACAGTAAAAATACCAAGGCGATGATGCGCATTTTCCCTGTCCCCCCTGGTTCCCTCGTGAAGAAGGCCCCCCGAAGGGGGCCTCCAGGCCACGGCTGTTACATCGAGGTGTTGGAGATGGCCAGCGAGTTGCTCTGCTGGTTGCCCACACCGGCTGCCACGTTGACGCCCAGGTTGCCGCTGCCACCATTCACCGAACCGCTCAGGGTTGCAGTGTTGGTCACAGGGTTGGCCCAGCCGGTCGGGGTCAGCACTTGGAACGAGACGGAGTTGCTAAGCGAGAAATCGCTAGCTTCGTTGTAGCTCTTCGAGATGCTGTCCGAAGACTGCGAAGCTTTCTCGCCGGACTTCTCGTAGGCCGAAGCGCTGGCTTTGTCCCATGCCGACTCGTGGGCTTTTTCGTACGAAGAATCGCGAGACTTGTCATACGACGAGTCACGGCTGCGGTCATACGAAGAGCTGAACGACTTGTCGAACGACGAATCACGGGACTTGTCGTAGGACGAGTTGCTGGACGACTCGTGCGACTTGTCGATCGACGCATCGAGCGAGGCGTTCAGAGAAGCATCGAACTCGGCGCTGCGAGAGCGGGTGAAGCGACCGGCAGTTTCGGACGAAGAAGCACTGCCCGAAGCGCTGGCATCCAGCGAGGCGTTCAGCGAAGCGCTAGACGACGAGCTGTGGTCGCGGCTCGACGAACCACTGGCATTCGAGCTGCTGGAACCATTGGCAGCCCAGTCGTTGGAGCCGCTGGCGCTGCTGCTGTGCGAGCCACTGGCGTTGCTGCTGCTCGAACCACTCGAGCTGCTGCTGTGGGAGCCGCTGGCGCTGCTGCTGCTGTTGCCCGCTACGCTGAAGCTGGAGCTCGAGTTCTTGTCGACACTGGCGTCGAACGAACCGCTACGCGAGGACGAGCCGCTCTTCGTGGTGGTGAAGGTCAGCGTGTCCACACGGTAGGTGCGGTCGGCGTTGTTTTCCACTGTCAGGCCAGGGCCATTCTGGTCGGCGGAGGCAGTGGCCGTGGCGTTACCCAGGGCGGCATTGCTGTTGGCAATGGCCATGGTGTTTTTCTGCTGGTTGAGATCACCACCGGCAATGTTGATACCCACGTTGCCGCTGCTGCCATCACCCGAACCACTCATGACGGCGGAGTTCTGGGTCGACCAGTTGTAGACCTTGTTGTTGCTGCTGGTCTGGGTGACTTTGGCGGTTGCGGTGGCATTGCCGAAGACGAAGGCGTTGTCCAGGCTGCCCAGATCGGAGCCGGCGTTGGCGATGGCGGCGGCGTTGTCTTGTTGGTTGCCGTTACCGGCCGCCACGTTGACACCGACGTTGCCGCTTGCGCCTGCGGCGGAGCTGCTCATCTCGGCATTGTTGAGGGTGCCTTCATTCTTGATCTTGTTGTTGGTACTTCTTTGCGTGTCAGTCGCCTTTGCAGTGGCGGTGACGCTTACTTTGGTTGGAGGTGGGTCATAGTGACCGTGGTGGTTGCCACGCCGATCATTCTGCCCAGCTTGTACAGCAACAGCCATGACCGCAGCAATTGCGAAAACCAGAGGCTTGAGTGCCATCGAGGGTTTCATGGTGATTCTCCGTACTTTATTTTAGGTTAAGTGTTGTTCTTACCTGTTTGGGTCAATTGGCGACCCGTACGCTCAGGGTGTTAGCCGTCTGGTTCCCCACCCCGGCGCTCTGATTCAACTGAACCACCCCACGGCTACCGGTGAATGCCTGGTCACTGGTGGTGACCTGGCGATGGCCGGGTGCGAGATCAGTTGGATCGGAGCTGTTGATCAGCGCCACGTTCTGTTGCAGAAGGACGCTGTCGTCGATGCTTTGCGGCTGGGCACTGATGCTGATGCGCAGTGCGTTGGCTTGCTGGTTGGCGGCACCGGCGCTCTGGTTGACACCCAGTGCGCCACTGCCGTGGCTGAACGAATCACCCTTGATGTTGGCCTGGGCGTCGATGGCGGGGTCGACCTGGCTGCGCAGCCGCTGGCGGATCTGGGTGCTGGCGTTGGCGTCATGGCCAATGGCGAAGGCCCGGGCGTTGGCTTGTTGCTGCTGGTCGCCGGCGGCCTGGTTGACACCGACGTTGCCCTGGTACTGGGCCCCGGAGTTGTCGATGTCGGCGTTGTTGACTACCGGGCCCTGGGCAAAAGCCGACGCACTGCACAGCGCGGCCAGAATCAACACGGTGGGCTTCATGTTACTGGCCTCCGGTCAGGATATTCAGCGCGCCCATGCCCTTTTGCACGCCGGAGTTGACCATGTTGGAGATGCCGTTGCCGCCGGACCCGGCGCCGCGCCCTCCGGCCAGGTTCGGCAACTGGCTCTGGGTGCTGATGTTTGCACCCATGTTGTTGGTCTGCTGGGTGATCAGGGTGCTGATGCCCGAACCACTGCTGATGCCGGCAAAGTCACCATCACTCAACTCGTTGGTCTGGGTGAGGATGTGCGCGGACGGGTTGGCGTTGGCGGTGGTCGGGTAGGGGTCGGGAGCCATGGGGCGGGTGGTGGCGATGCGCGGTTGCACATCACGGGTGATGACGATGATGCCGTTGTCGGCGTACACGGGCGCGCTCACGCCGCAGGCCAGTGCGCAACCGACCAGCAGGAGGCTATTGATGCCTTTTTTCGGTGTCCTCACGATGGCAATTCCTTCTTCAGGTCGCTGGCCCTGCTCAGCGTTGCCGGGAAGAAAGCAGAAGATGTGCCGGTTTTTGTTATTTCATGAGAATCAAAGGGTTGTGCTTGAAAGGTGAGGGTGCCAGGAATCTGCTGTATCAGCGTTGAGACAGACGCCCGGGCAATTTGAGCCTGGAGGAGTGTTTACCCCCTCAAACGGGCTTGCAGGGCTGTTTCACCGACGTGACACTCCAACCCCGAGCGGGCGAGCGACGCCCAGTGACAGGCACTTAGGTGCATGGGGTTGTGTCAGCGACTTAACACTCGGTGGCGCAATCCGGAGTTTTTCCGTCGAGCAGGCGTTGCACGGCGCTCAAGGCAGCTGCGCTGCGGCTCGGCCAATCACCGCCCACGACTTGAAGCGGTTGCTGGTGGCGTTGCAACCAATCAAGGCTGTCGTCGAAAAACGTCTGGCGCTGGCTCAACCCGGGCTGGCAACGCTGGCCATCACCCACCCAGTCGACGCCCATCGGGTCGAGCAGCAGGTGCAGGTCATAACGGCGTTCGAGCAGCGCCTGCTCGATCCAGGCCGGACAGTCGCCGAACAGTGCGCGGCTCCACAGCAGGTTGCTCAACAGGTGAGTATCGAGGATCAACAGCTCTGGCTGATGGGCGCGGGCGTTGTCTTCCCAGGCCAGTTGGCCACGGGCGATGGCGGGGATGTCGGCGTAACAGGTATCGCGGCCTTGCTCGTCGATGAAGTGGCGGACATATTCGCCGACCAGTTCGCCGCCGAAGTGCGCCTGGATCTCGCCACTGAGCCAGCTCTTGCCGCTGGACTCAGGGCCACACAGCACCAGGACTTTCATACGCCAGCCAGCGCCGGGTCACGGCGCCACTCCAGCCAGCCGCGCACGGCGATCAGGGTGAACAGGGCATACAAGGCTGCGGTGAGATACAGGGCCTGGTACAGGAACAGGCCGACAAAGATCACATCCACCACCACCCACAACGCCCAGCATTGCAGGCGCTTCTGCGCCATCCACACTTGCGCCACCAGGCTGAAGCCGGTCAGCGCGGCATCCAGCCAGGGTTGCGTGGCATTGGTCCAATGGGCCATGGCCGCGCCCAGCAAGAGGCTGCCCAACAGACCCACGCCCAGTCCGCCGACTACCTGTGAGAGGTCGAGGCTGGAAACCTGGCGGGCATCTTCGACGTGGCCGGAGCGGGTCCATTGGCTCCAACCGTAGAGTTGCAGCACCGCGAAGACCACCTGCAGGAGCATGTTCGAGTACAGCTTCTCCTCATAGAAGATCCAGCTGTAGAGCATCACCATCACCAGGCCGATCGGCCAGCACCAGGGGTTTTGCTTGACCGTGAGCCAGACGGCAATGACGCCAAGCGCGGCGGCGAAGAGTTCGAGGCCGGACATCGGCGTTCCTTGGAGAGAGGAGAGGGCGGGATGCTACAAGCTTCAAGCCACAAGCTTCAAGCCACAAGCGTCGGTGGCCAGTGCTTCGCAGGTGGGCCCGCTCCCACCCAGGCCGCGCCAGACCGAAGCCTTGCGCGATCCCTGTAGGCGCCGGCCTTGCCGGCGAACACCGGCAAAGCCGGTACCCGCTTCACGGCAGAGCGGGATTGTCGACCTTAGACCCTGAACTGCCGCAACAACTGCTCCAGTTCCTCGCTCAACCGCGCCAGTGCAGCACCCGCATCGCTGGATTGGCGCGCCGCCTCGGCGGTCTGCTGCGAAAGATCGGCGGTCTCGGTCACGTTGCGATTGATCTCCTCCACCACGTGCGATTGCTGCAGGGTGGCGCTGGCAATGGAGGCGTTCAGCGCGCCCAGGTTGCCCAGGGCCTGGCTGATGGCGTCGAGGCTGGTGCCCGCTTCGCGGGCCTGTTCGACCGTCTGGCGCGAGGCCTCGCTGCTGGTGTCGATGGCCTTTACAGCGGCTTCGGACTGCCCCTGCAGGTGCTCGATCATGGTCTGGATCTCGGCGGTCGATTGCGCGGTGCGCTGGGCCAGCAGGCGTACCTCGTCGGCGACCACGGCAAAACCGCGCCCTTGTTCACCGGCCCGGGCCGCTTCGATGGCAGCGTTGAGGGCGAGCAGGTTGGTCTGCTCGGCGATCGAGCGGATCACTTCGAGCACGCCCCCGATCTTCGTGCTGTGGCTGGCCAGTTCGCGGATGACCTGGACTGCCTGGTCGATGGTCGCCGAAAGCCGGTCGATCTGTTGCAGGCTGCCATGGATCGCCTGCTGGCCGTGGCCGACTTGCTGCTGGGCGTTGCGCATCTCGCTGGCGGCCTGCTCGGCATGCTTGGCCACATCGTGCACGGCATAGGTGACCTCGTTGACCGCCGTGGCCACCTGGTCCATCTGCAGCGACTGCTGGGCACTGCGGGCCTGGGCGGAACCGGCGTTGTCGCCGACGTGGCTGGCCGATTCGGCCAGGGCGTGGGCGGCGCCTTGCAGTTGGCCGATCACACCTTGCAACTTGCCATTGAAGCGATTGAAGTGCTCACCCAAGTGAGTGATTTCGTCACGGCCGTGGGTATCCAGGCGGCGGGTCAGGTCACTCTCGCCACTGGCGATGTTGCCCATGGCTTGCACCGCCTCCTGTAGGGGGTGGGCAATGCTGCGGGCGATGAGCACCACCAGCAGGGTCATCAGCAGGGCGATACCCAGGCCCACCAGCGAGGCGTCACGCAACTGACGACCGAACTCAGCCTGCACATCGTCGACGTAGACCCCTGAACCGATGATCCAGCCCCAGGGCTTGAACAGCTGGATATAGGAGGTCTTGGCCACAGGGTCGCTGGCCCCGGGCTTGGGCCAGCGGTAATCGACCGGCCCGGCGCCCTGGCTGCGGGCGAGGGCGACCATCTCGTTGAATACGGCGAAACCGTCGGGGTCGCGGATGGCGGAGAGGTCCTGGCCATCGAGCTTGGGGTTGGCCGGGTGCATGACCATCCGCGGGGTCAGGTCGTTGATCCAGAAATAATCGTTCTGGTCGTAGCGCAGGCCACGCACCACGGTCAGCGCCTGCTGCTGCGCCGCCTCGCGGCTGAGCGTGCCGGCAGCTTCCAGGCCCTGGTAATAGGCCAGCACGCCGGCGGCGGTCTGCACCACATGGCGGGTCTTCTCGGCCTTGGCCTGATACAGGTCGCCATGGATCTGGCGCAGCATCAAAAGCCCCAGTACCACCAGCATGGCCACGGCGACCAGCAAGATCAGCCACAGACGGCGGCTGATCGACATCGACCTCAGGGTCTTCATGATGCGTTACTCCGGTGTTTTTCTTTTTATCCAAGGCATCCAAGCATGCTTTGCCGGCAGTCCCTACTCGACCAACGGCTAAGTGCCCGCCGAGACAATCCGTGTTGCAGGTAATGCAAGCCTTCAACGGGGCGCTCTGCTAGGATTTCGGCCGTGCCAGATGAAACCTTTAGTCCACTGAACTTTTCAGCTGGCTTTGCGACCAACTGTCGCTGTAAAACAGCCTCGCCTTCCATGGCACGAACATGCAAATCAAAAACAAGGGGCCTGCCACCGGCAGCGCTCCACTGGGGGAATGATGGATTTTTGGAGTGCCTTGCAGGCAATCATCTTGGGCGTGGTCGAGGGCCTGACGGAGTTCCTGCCGATTTCAAGTACCGGGCACCAGATCATCGTCGCAGACCTGATCAACTTTGGTGGTGAGCGCGCCATGGCGTTCAACATCATCATCCAGCTCGGCGCCATCCTCGCCGTGGTGTGGGAGTTCCGCCGCAAGATCTTCGATGTGGTGCTGGGGCTACCCACCCAGGCGCCCGCCCGGCGGTTCACCGCCAACCTGCTGATCGCGTTCTTCCCGGCGGTGGTGCTGGGGGTGCTGTTCGCCGACCTGATCCACGAATACCTGTTCAACCCCATCACCGTGGCTGCGGCGCTGGTGGTCGGCGGGGTGATCATGCTCTGGGCGGAGCGTCGCCAGCACCGTGTCGAGGTCGATCATGTCGACGAGATGAGCTGGCACCACGCCCTGAAGATTGGTTTCGTCCAGTGCCTGGCAATGATCCCGGGGACATCGCGCTCCGGCTCGACCATCATTGGTGGCCTGCTGTTCGGGCTTTCGCGCAAGGCCGCCACCGAGTTCTCGTTCTTCCTGGCCATGCCGACCATGGTCGGGGCGGCGGTCTATTCGGGCTACAAGTATCGCGAGCTGTTCCAGCCAGGCGACTTGCCGGTGTTCGCCCTGGGCTTCGTGGTGTCGTTCATCTTCGCCATGATCGCCGTGCGTGCCCTGCTCAAGTTCATCGCCAACCATAGCTACGCGGTGTTCGCCTGGTACCGCATCGCCTTTGGCCTGTTGATCCTCGCGACCTGGGAGTTCGGTTGGGTCGACTGGTCGACGGCGCACGGCTGATGGCGCACGGGCAGGAAGGCGTGCGCAACGCACGCCTGAAGCTTCTGGTACTGGCTGGGTTATGCCTGCTGCCGGTGCTGGGTGGCCTGCAGATGGGGTTGAATGGCGACTCCTGGGTGCCTTTGGCGTTGTATCCGGTGGTGAGCCTGATCAGCCTGCTGCTGTACTGGCAGGACAAGCAGCAGGCGCGTACCCAGGCCTGGCGAACACCGGAAAAGGTGCTGCACGCCAGCGAGCTGCTGGGTGGCTGGCCGGGAGCGCTGCTGGCGCAGCAGCTGTTCCGGCACAAGACACGCAAGGTGTCGTATCAGGCCGTGTTCTGGGGCATCGTGCTGTTGCACCAGGTGTTCTGGGCCGACCATCTGCTGCTGGGTGGGCGCTGGCTGGGACGCCTGGTGTAATGCCCAGGCTTGGCGCGGTCCCTGTAGGAGCCGGCTTGCCGGCGAACCAGACGGCGCGGTGTGTGGCACCGGCATTGCCGGTGTTCGCCGGCAAGCCGGCTCCTACAACAACGCGTCGCCCCCTGTAAGCAGCATCCCCACTTGCAAGCGCTTGGGCAGCCGTCGCACCACCAGCTGGTGCGAGCGGCGCAGCAGGTCGCTGAGCTCCTCGCGGCCCATGGGGTAGGGGCGTGCCATGCTGATCCACTTGGCCCTCGCCAGATAGGGTGCCGGGCTTATACCCGGGCGATCGCAATAACCCAGGAACAGCTCGTCGGCAACCTTGAACGCCAGCCCGTCACCGTTGAGCCTCTGTATCGCGAACATCTTGTTACCCGCTACCGAGAACACCCGGATCCCGCCCCACTTGTAATCTTCCCTTGCCCCAGGCAGGCCCAGGCAATACGCCGCAACTTGCTCTTCGGTCATCCTTTTCTCAGACATAACGCTCTCCACAGGCTTCGAACGAGGCGGCCAGGTGGTCGATCCACACCCTGACCGCAGGCAGTAAACCACGCCGGTGCGGGTAGACCGCTTGCAGGTAGCCGCCCGGCAGCGACCAGTCTGGCAACAGGCGAACCAGTTCGCCGCGTTCCAGCTCTTGCTCGCAGAACATGCTCGGCAGCGCGGTGAAGCCCAGGCCCGCGCGCACTGCGGCGTTGCGCACGACAAAGTCGTCGATGGCCAGGCGGGGCTCCAGGGCGACATCCTCCTGGCGCCCGTTGGGGCCGAACAGGCGGAAATGCACCAGGCGGTCGGCCTCGGCCGCACCCAGCACGGGTAGCGTAGCCAACTCGGAGGGTTCGCGAATGTGATCGGCGAAACCCGGCGCGGCCACCAACTGCATCTGCGCCTGGCGCAGGCGACGGGTGACCAGGGCCGGGTCTTCATCGCCCAGGTCACGCACCCGCAGGGCCACATCGATGCCTTCCGAGATCAGGTCCACCCGACGATTGAGCAGCACCATGTCCAGTTGCACCAGCGGGTACTGGGCGAGGAAGCGGCTGATCACGTCCGGCAGGAAGGCATGGGCCAGGGCCACCGGGCAAGACACCCGCAACCGGCCACGGGGCTCGCTGGACATGCTGGCTACCACTTCATCGGCCATTTCCGCTTCCAGCAACATGGCCTGGCAATGGTGCAGATAACGCTCGCCCACCGCCGTGAGCTTGAGTTGCCGGGTGGTGCGTTGCAGCAGGCGTGTGCCCAGGCGCTCCTCCAGCTCGGCGATGCGCCGCGAAAGGCGCGATTTAGGGATGCCCAGCTGGCGCCCGGCGGCGGCGAAACCACCGGCTTCGACCACCCGGGCGAAGTAGAAGAGGTCGTTGAGGTCCTGCATATGACAATCTCATTGTTCTACCAGTGGAACAATCTAACGCATTTTTGCCGGCTTATCAGTCATTCGGTGTATCGATAGGATTCTCCCCAACGTGATCGCCCACCGCCGCGGTCTTCTTTCACAGGAGAGTCCCATGAAACTGTTGCATATCGATTCGAGCATCCTGGGCGACAATTCCGCCTCCCGTCAGCTGAGCCGTGAAGTGGTCGAGGCCTGGAAAGCCGCCGAGCCAGGCATCGAGGTGGTCTACCGTGACTTGGCCGCCGATGCCATCAGCCACTTCTCCGCCGCCACCCTGGTGGCTGCCGGCACCCCCGAGGAAGCGCGCGATGCCGCCCAGGCCCATGAAGCCAAGCTCAGCGCCGAAACCCTCGAAGAGTTCCTGGCTGCCGACGCGGTGGTGATCGGTGCGCCGATGTACAACTTCACCGTGCCGACCCAGCTCAAGGCCTGGATCGACCGCGTCGCCGTCGCCGGCAAGACGTTCCGTTACACCGAAGCCGGCCCTGAAGGCCTGTGCGGTGACAAGAAGGTGATCCTGGTTTCGACTGCCGGTGGCCTGCACCAGGGCCAACCGACCGGCGTCGGTCACGAAGACTTCCTTAAAGTGTTCCTGGGCTTCATCGGGATCACCGACCTGGAGATCGTCCGTGCCCACGGCCTGGCTTATGGCCCGGAGCACCGTGCCAAAGCCATCGACGCCGCCCAGGCGCAGATCGCGGGTGAGCTGTTCGCCGCAGCCTGATCGAGGCGATAAAAAAGCCGATCGTCGCCCCAAGGCGCCGGTCGGCTTTTTTTCATGCTTTTTTCATGTTGGCCGGGCACAACGGGTTCTAAGCTGGCGAATACGTCCGCCATGCGGGCGTGGGAGCGCCTGCGCATGAACAGATTCCTCACCTTGATCACCTGTGTGCTGCTCGGCAGCCTGATGGCCCAGGCCGAAGCCGCACCGTGGGCGGCCGGGTTGCATCGGCTCACCCTGACTGACCCGGTGGATGCCCGGCCCATGCAGGCGCTGGTGTTCTACCCCTCCAGCGGCGAAGCACGCCCCGTGCGTATCGAAGGCTATCAGACCCGGGTCGCAGAAGAAGCACCGGTGGCCATGGGTCAGTTTCCCTTGCTGGTCATTTCCCACGGCAACGCTGGCAGCCCGATGGCCTTGCATGACCTTGCCAATGGCCTGGCGCGGCAGGGGTTCGTGGTGGTGGCGGTGGTCCACCCCGGTGACAACGGCCGCGACCATAGTCGGCTGGGCACCCTCAGCAATCTCTACGGTCGCCCCTTGCAGATCAGCGCCGCTATCACGGCGGTGCGCACAGACAAGCTGCTGGCACCTTATCTGAACGATGGCAAGGTTGGCGTGATCGGTTATTCCGCAGGCGGTGAAACGGCCTTGATCCTGTCGGGCGCCCGTCCCGACCTGGAGCGCCTGCGCCGCTACTGCCAGGAACGCCCCACGGACGCCGATGCCTGCAAGACCCACGGCGTGCTGATCGCCGACCACAGCGAGCTGGCTCCACGGGCCGACCCGCGCGTAGGGGCGGTGATGCTGATGGCACCGTTGAGCCTGATGTTCGGTCGCCATGCCCTGGCGAGCGTGCACGTGCCCGCGCTGATCTACAGCGGTGACAACGACCAGTTACTGGCCCTCGAGCACAATGCCGATGCGCTGGCGCGCAAGTTACCGGTCACGCCGGACTACCGTTTGCTCTCTGGTGCCGGGCATTTCGTGTTCATGGCCCCCTGCGATGATGAGCAACACCTGCGCATGCCCGCACTGTGCAAGGATGCCGACGGTGTCGACCGCCGCCATATCCACCGCTCGCTGCGCAGCGAGACCACGGCGTTCTTCAGCCAGGCGCTGGGTGCGCCGGAGCCGGCCGAACGTTCAGCCGCGGCGGGCCAGCAGCAGGGTCAGGGCCACCCCTGACAGCGCCAGCAGGGCGGCGACCGCGAAGATCGAGGCGTACCCAAGGTGCACGGCCACCGCGCCCATCAATGGGCCCGCGATGGCCAGGGCCAGGTCGAAGAACACCGCGTAGGCGCCAAGCCCAGCGCCTCGGCTGCTGCTGGGGACTTGCCGGATCGCCTCCACACCCAGGGCGGGGTACACCAGCGACAGCCCGAACCCGGTCAGCCCGGCACCCAGCATCGCCCACAGCGGCGAGGGCGCCAACCACAACAAGGCCAACCCCAGCACTTCGGTGGCCATGCAGGTGACCGCCACGTTGTAGCCGCCGAAGCGGTTGACCGCATTGACGAACAGTAGCCGCGACAAGATGAAGCACAGGCCGAACGCGCTGAGGCACCAGGCTGCGCCGACCCAGCCGCGTTCGAGGTAGTAGAGCGTGACGAACGTGGTGAGGGTGCCGTAGCCGATCGACGCCAGGGTCAGCCCCAGGCCGCAAGGCGCGACCCGGCCGAATGCCGACCAGAATGGCAAGCGCTCGCCGCGGACCACCTGGACTTCAGGGCGAGTGCGCAGCACCAGCAGGGCCACCGCCGCCAGCGCCAGGAGGACCGGCCCCAGCACCGCGAAATCCAGGCTACCTACCAGCAGCACGCCTGCCGGTGCGCCGATGGCGATGGCGCCATACGAGGCAATGCCATTCCATGAGATCACCCGTGCGGTATGTTCAGGCCCCACCTGGCCGATTCCCCAGCTCAAGGTAGCGACGCCAATCAGCCCCTGGGCAACGCCCAGCAGCAAGCGCCCGGCCAACAACAGCACCAAGCTCACCCAGGGCAAGGCAAGGGCCCAGGCCGAGAGTAATGTCAGCACGCCGCAACCGGCGATACCGTACAACCCATAGCGAATGGCCCGCTTGCCGCCCAGGGTGTCGGCGACCCGGCCGGCGAATGGGCGGCTGACCAGGGTGGCAAGGTACTGCAGGCCGATGGTCAGCCCGGCGATGACCGCACCGAAGCCCAGTTGGTCATGCACATGGCCAGGCAGCACTGCGATCGGCAGGCCGATGCAGAGGAAGGCGATGAAGGTATAGAAGACGATGGCGAGGATCTGCAGCGTGATGCTGGAGGTGGGCTGTTGCGCGGTCATGGGTTCGTTCGCGGGCAGGCGGTGGGGCGTGGCGCCATGATGGGCGCTGCATGGTGAAAAAGGAAGCAGGCTAACGAATAATTCGCGCGGCATCAGAACCCTGTAGGAGCCAGCTTTGCTGGCGAACACCGGCAGGGCCGGTGCCATCCACCGCGTCGCTCGGTTCGCCGGCAAAGCCGGCTCCTACATGGACCGAAGAGGTCAGGGTTGCCGTTCGGCAACAGCCCTGAGCGTTCTGAGCGTGACGACCGGGGCGTCGACCACGAAGCGATTGGCCAGCCAGCCCGGGACGTCGCCGGCCGGGTCGGCCTGCAGTTCATAGGTCACCTCGGTCAGCCGTTCACCCAGCGGCTTCATGACCCATTCGCCCCGCAGATGACGCACGCGGATCAGGCCCGGTTGTTCGGGCAGCCTGCCAGGCTCGGCGCTCAGATGGCGTACCAGCGAACCATTGTCCAGGCGCTCGGTGCGCACTTTCAGCACGATGTCCCGTGGCAGGGTGGGCCACGGCAGGTTGGTGGTCAGGTAGACCCAGGTGCTGTCACCTTCGACATCGAGCAGGCGCATCTGGTTGCAGGCATACAGCCATTTGCAGGCCACCCGCAGGTTTTCCTGCAGGTCGGTGAGGGTGCGTACGCTGGCCTTCATGGTACTGACACCGCGGAATTGCTGGTAGGGCGATTCGGCGACGGCGCTCAGGTAGACACGGATGCCTTCACGGTCGTAGGCCAGGTTCCAGGTATCGGCGGCCAGGGGGGGGGCCGAGAGCAGAAGGGCGGCGAGCAGGGGGTAGCGGTTCATGGCCGGTATCGCGCGGGGAGAGAGGACGAGTGGCCAGTATGCGCGGCAAATGAGTGGGTTGCCACGGGGAGAGGTTCGCCGGCAAGCCGGCTCCTACGGGAGACGGCTTGCCGGCGAAGAGGGTCAGCGCTGTGGGTTCAGGGTCAGGTGCACGTGGCGGTTGACGTCCTTGTACAGCAGGTAGCTGAAGGGCCCTGGGCCGCCGGAGTAGCAGGCCTGCGGGCAGAAGGCGCGCAGCCACATGAAGTCACCGGCCTCGACCTCGACCCAGTCCTGGTTCAGGCGGTACACCGCCTTGCCTTCCAGCACATACAGGCCGTGTTCCATGACGTGGGTTTCGGCGAACGGAATCACGCCGCCCGGCTGGAAGGTCACGATGTTGACGTGCATGTCGTGGCGCATGTCGGTCATGTCGACGAAGCGGGTGGTGACCCAGCGGCCTTCGGTGCCCGGCATTTCGATGACGGTGGCGTTGTCACGGTGGGTGACGAACGACTCGGGTACCGGCAGGCCTTCGACTTTCTGGTAGTGCTTGCGCAGCCAGTGGAAGGTGACGTTGGCCTTGCTGTTGTTGCGCAGGCTCCAGTCGGCGCCAGGCGCCAGGAAGGCGTAGCCGCCCGGCACCAGGGTGTGGTGCTTGCCTTCGACGGTGATGTCGATCTGGCCTTCGACCACGAACAGCACCGCTTCGGCGTTCGGGTCCAGCTCAGGGCGCTCGCTGCCGCCTTCGGGGGCGACTTCGACGATGTACTGGGAGAAGGTTTCGGCGAAGCCAGTCAGCGGGCGGGCGATGACCCACATGCGCATCTTGTCCCAGAACGGCAGGTGGCTGGTGACGATGTCACGCATCACGCCTTTGGGGATGACGGCATAGGCTTCGGTGAACATGGCACGGTCAGTCAGCAGCTCGGTCTGAGCCGGGTGCCCACCGTGGGGGGCGAAGTAGGAAGGTTTCGACATGAACGGTCTCGACTTGTTGTTCTCTCCCCATGCCTGTCTCCACACCGGCCGGTGCGTGCAGGGGATGCGTGGACAGCATAAGAGCCTGCTGGTGGCATCCACAAATTAAATGTTGAAATGCTCGACATTCGATTTTTGAATTTCTGGTTCCCGTGCCTGGCTGTGCAGGCGAAGTTGAAAGCAGGGTCGGCTGCCCGATGCGTTGGAACGTCGTGCAGCCTTGCCTGTTTTCACCTTGCCGATCGATGCGCGACGAATGCTCGTAGGCGCCTTATTTTTTTATCTGGTTACGATTGTCACTGACCCGCTTTCTAAGGAGGTTGGTAATGCGCAGGCCGTTATTTATTGGTTTCTCAATGTCGTCGAGGAAGATTGCCTCCTTGCCTTTGGAGTTTGGCGATATAATGCCAAGGCTCGGTGTGATGTCAGAATTATTCGGGTCCACGACTTGCCATGCTCCCTCAATATTGGCTATTGGTTTTGCAAGTTTTTTGAAAGTGTCGTAGAGCTCTTGGTGTAACTCTGTCAGGTAGTGTATGGTCTTTTCTGCGCTGCTATCAACCAAGTCAAGGTATTCTCTCCTTGAGAGATTCATGGCGCTGTATGCGCTTCCTAAAGACTTTGATAGGCTGACAAGCGAGACAGACTCCAAATCTAAGCCGATTATCTCTTCCAGGGCTGCCTTGGCAGCGCTTTCGGTGACGTCTTGTAGCTTGTTTGTAATCGTGTCCTTGGCTTTGGAAATAATTTCTCTTTTTATGCTGGCTGACGCATCCTTGACTTTTGATAGCAAGTCATATTCCGGGCTTATCGGTTGAGGGTCTGCAAACGCATCTATTAGAGCGATCACACCCTTTTTTGCCAAGGACTTTGTAGCGGGTGGGGCTGCAATCGTTATAAGGCTATTGGCGGAGCCTGAGGCAAAGTTTGCCCCGATCTCGAGGGCGATGTGCGTGGCTTTTGACTGGGTAAAACTATACATCTGTTTGTTTATGCTTTCAGCTATTTCCGGTATCTTTCCGAGGCCTTCAAGTTGGCCTTTGAATAGTTTTATTTTTAGGTTTTGTATTTGTTCGTTGAGTTTGCCCTTTGCGCTGTTTAGTAGGGTTTCAAAATGGGTAGGGGGTGACGAGTTCTCCGTGGCGTTGGCGTCCTCCAGGTTGAGCCCCAGCATGTCCTTGAATGATGTCGGGTTGTTCTTGACCATACGATACAGGTTCAGCCCATCCACTGTGCCCGCCGAGTCTGCGCTCAGCCAACGCCCCAACCAGGGCTGGTAATAGCGATAGCCGTAGTAATACAACCCGGTCGCATCCCGTTCCTTGCCGGAATAGCGCACGGTCTTGTACTTCGCTTCAACGTTATTGTGTGGCATCCACACTGCGGTTTCCCCATACGGGTAATACTCTTCCTGGCTGATGATCTCGGCGTCTTTATCCAGTTCCAGGCCGATACTGCCAATCAGGTCGGCATAGCTGTAACGTATCGAGTCGTTGGTCATGCGCGGAGGCAAACCGGTTTCCCAGTGCAGCACCCGCACCTGGGCACTGCCGGCGGCCCCGACGATGATTTCGTGCCGCGACGATTCCACGGTCGTGCCGCTGTATTGAGTGCGCAGTTCCAGCCCCGGCAGGTAGAGCACGTGGCTGAGGCGCAGGGTCCCGGAGGTCAGGTCCGAGCGGCGCTTGACGACCCGCTGGCTGTGGGCGTCGTAGTGGTAGGTTTCCTCATCGGTCGTGAGGCTGGGGCGGGCGATCAGCGCGGCCCGCGCCAGTTCGCCCCGGGCGGTCCAGTCCAGTTGTTGGGCCGCCTGCAACTGGCGTTGATTGCCCGCCGCGTCGAAGTACCCGTCGACCTGGGCGGGATCTGCCGTCACGTCCTTGGACACGGCGCGGTTGCTGCGGTCGGACACCGTGAGTTCGATCGTGTAGGCGCTGGGCGGGTGTTGTGGGTTGTGCTGGATACGGAAGAGGTTGCCGCCACGGTCGTACTGGTAGTGGCGAACATAGTTGACGAGGGTGCCGTCGGTGGAGGGGGGCAGGAGGGTGATCGGGCGATTTTTCTGGTGTTGCTTGGCGATGTCGAGCAGTTCGCGGCTGGTGGCGCTGGCCAGCTGGTAGAGGGTGTCGTAGGTAAAACGGTGTTCGGGGACGACCTTCTGGTTGCGGTAGAAGCGTGTCGCCTCGGCGTCATTGTGCAGGAGGATCACATTGCCGACCGGATCGTAGGCGTAGCGCAGGTCTTGCAGTTGTTTCGGATCTTTCTTGCGCTGCGTCAGGCTTTGAATGAGACGTTGGGTGCGTGGTTCGTAGGTGAAGGTGGTGACCACACGGTTGCCGTGTTCTTCGCGCAGTTTCTGGCCGGCGGCCGAGTAGACGATGGACACGAGAATAGCTTGCTCTGAGCCACCGTTGACGGTGAGCCAACTGCTGGCCAGCTGTCCGGCGATATTGTGGACCAGGCGCTGTTTGTGGCCACGGGCGTCGGTCTGTTCCCGCAGGGTGCCGGTGGCGTCGTTGAGGGCCAGGGTGGTGTAGGGTTCCGGCGCCAGCAGGCGCTCCCATGCTGCTTCGTCCGGGCCTTGCCAGTCGGCTTCGTCGTTGGCGGTGAGCAATTGGCGGGTCGAGGACAGCGGCTGACCGGTGAGTGCGACGCTGTCGGTGCCGAGACGGCCGGCAGTGTCGTAATGACGGACAGGTAGACCGGCCAGGTTATGGTCTTTGCTAGCCTGGTCGGTGCCGGCCCAGACAAAGCGCTCGGCGATGCGGGGCGTTGCTCCGGCGAAGCTCTCGGTGGCACTTAATGGCCGCCCTGCGAGTGGCGCCGATTCATAGTGGTGATAACGAGCGACGTCGTTGGCGCTGAGGTGCATCAGCGGGCGCCCGGCGCTGTCGTTCAGCGCGATGCTGCGGCCGGCATCGACACTGTCGGTGTGCAGCGTTTCACCGGTCATGGACAGCTGATAGGTGAAGTTGGGGGCGGGTAGGCGTGGGTCGGTGCTTTCCACGGGATGGCCAAACGCATCGAACCGGTGGCGGGTGATGCGTTCGTCGATGTCCGCGGGTGTATCCGGATGGCGGTGGTAGACGATCTGGCGCACGGCCAGGCCGCGATTGTCGCGGACCGCCACCGTCGGTGTTCTGTGGTGCAGCGAGTGATCTGAGGTTTTCATCCTGTTCTCCTTGACCATGCCGCAGAAATGTCGGCATGCAATTACAGGTTAGTCGAGGTCGAAAAATCACCCTGTAGGGGCCGGCTTGCCGGCGAACAAGGTCGTCCACGAATGCCGGGTCATGACGCCTTGCCTTTCGACAAATTTTTCACATCACCTTGCTAGGATCACGAGCTCTTCCAAGGAGCCGATTCGATGACGCAAATCCTGCGCAGGCGAGCTGTCCGCCTGGCCCTGGCCACCACGGCTGGCCTGGTGGCCAGTACCTTGGGCTTCTTTGCCTGGCAGAGTTTCTACCCGGTACAGGCAGCCAACGGCTGGGAAGTGCAGGTACTGCACAACTCGGTGACGCGCGCCGCTTCGCTGTTGCCCCAGGCCGACGGCAGCCTGCTGGTCAGCCGTGAGCTCAATGGCGGCAAGGGCAGCATCCTGCAGATCAACGCCACCGGTGAGCGCGTGGTGGTTCTCGAGGGGCTGTCCAAGCCTGATGGCATGGTGGCGGTCGACGGCGGCTGGGCGTTCAGCCAGGAAGTGGGCGGGGCGCCGGTCAGCCTGTCGCGCAATGGCCAGGTCACGACACTGTTCGACGGCAACAATGTCCAGGGCCTGTTCAACGATGGCGATTACCTCTATGCCATCGAAGATCGCAAGGGCGATGGACGGTTGATGCGCTACGACTGGCGCAACGGTCAGCTCGAGGTGCTGCGCGCTGGCCTGACCGAGACCGAAGGCCTGACACGCTGCGCCGACGGGCGTCTGCTGTACACCGAGAAGGCCACGGGCAAGATCCGTGCGCTCAACGCGGACGGCAACGACCCGGTGGTGGTCGAGGGGCTGCGCAACCCGACTTTCCTGCTGTGTGATCAGCGTGGCCTGTGGATCAGCGAGGACTCCACCCACCGTGCACGCCTGTTGCGCATCGATGGCGATGGTTCGCGGCATGTCGTGCTGAGCTACCTGAAGGCGCCCCAGGCCATCGTGCCCGACGGGCGTGGTGGGTACCTGCTGGCCGAGGGCGGTCGTGATCGTGTGTTGCGGTTGAGTCCATCCATTTCGCAAAGCACGGCCGAGGTTGAAAGTGGCAAGGGTGAGCCTGAGGCCTGAGTCTTGCGATGGGGCGGTTCGCCAGCAAGGCTGGCTCCTACAGGGTAGGTGGCGCGCTCAAGGCAGGTGCTGGGCCACCAGTAGCAGGGACTGTGGCACCGGGCTTTGTGGATGTTGTGGCTCTTGCAGCTCGACCAGGCTGAACCCTGCCATGCCCAGCGCCTTCAGCCAGCTGGACAGCGTGCGGAAATACCAGGGCATCGGTTCCCACTCACCTGCAAGGCCAGTGAATGACTCCTCCCTCCAGCCATCCTGATAGTTTCCGCCTGCCACGGCCCAGGGGTGAAGGGTCTGGATCAACAGGCTGCCAGCGGGCTTGAGCAAACCATGCATCGCCGTGAGCAGGGGAATGATGTCTTGCTGCAACAGGGCGAAGTTGGCGCAGATCAGGTCATAGTCGTGGCCAATGTCCACTTCGCCCTTGGCCAGTTGCGCATAGCTGGCCAGGTGCACGCTTGGCGAACCCGCTGCTTGTGCGGCCTCGACGAGTGTCGCTTCGCCATCCACCCCGACAGCTTCCACCCCGCGATCAGCCAGGGCACGCAGCAGCCAGCCCTCGCCGCAGCCCAGGTCGAGGACACGGCTCGGCTGGTGTCCGAGCAGCGCAACGAGGATTGCCTGGTCGGTGACCTGCCGGCGTGATTCGATGGCGCCGGAGCGCACGGCATCGATCCAGGCGCAGGCATTGTGCCGCCAGCTGGGTAGCAGGGTGTTGTCGGGGCTGGTCATGGTCAGGTCCGCCAGGCTGGGGTGGGTTGAGGATAGAGCAGATTCGCCCTTGTGCCTGTGAGCCTTTGCTCGGCACACTGGCGCTCCTTCGCGAAGGAGCGGCGCATGGCACTTTCGACAACGGATTTCACCACCCGGCTGCTGCTCGATGCCGAGATCGGCCCAGGCATGCGGGTACTCGACGTGGGCTGTGGCAAAGGCGATGTGACCTGGCTGCTGGCCAGGCTCGTGGGGCGAGACGGCGCGGTGGTCGGGGTCGACCGGCAGGTCGAGGCGCTCGCCTGTGCAAGCCAGCGCGAAGCAGCCGCAGGCGCTGCGACACCGATGTTCATCCCGTGTGACCTGTACGCGCTGCCGGATAGCCTCGGGTTGTTCGACGCCATCGTTGGTCGTCGGGTACTGATGTACCAGGCGGAGGGGGTGAGGGCCTTGCGTGCGTTGGCCCGGCATCTGCTGCCAGGCGGGGTGATGGTGTTCCAGGAGCACGATGCAACGCTGGCGCCGGCCTGCCTCGAACCGTTCCCATTGCACCGCAAGGCTCAACAATGGTTGCAGCGCATGATCGCGCTCGAAGGGGCGGACCTGCACATCGGTTTCAACCTGCAGCGCCTGTTCAGTGAGGCGGGGCTTGCCGTCGAGCACCTGCGCGCCGAGTTGCTGGTACAGACACCCGCTCAGCCCTACGCCTTGGGCGATATTGTCCGCGCCTGCCTGCCACGGATCATCGCCCTGGGCGTGGCGACGGCCAGGCAGGTCGGCATCGAAACCTTGCAGGCCCGCCTGGATGCCGAGCGCCTGGCGACGCCGGCCATCTACATCGGTGACGTGGCGTTCGGCGTGATCGGGCGCAAGCGCTGAACGCCACGTCCGCTTCAGAGTGGTTCAGGCCGTAGCAGTGGCTTTTTCATCACGACTTTGATCCACACCAGCGCGATCAGCGATACCACCACCAGCACCACGCCCGCCGTGCCGAAGATCTTCAGGCTCATCTCCGGGCTGGGCGAGGCATTCCAGATCGCATACAGCATGCCGCCGATACCGAACAGTTGCGGCAGCGGATAGAACGGCGTGCGGAACGGACGCGCCAGGTGCGGGTAGCGCTGGCGCAGGGCGATCACATCGAGATGGACGATGATGTAGGCCAACAGCCAGGCCAGGGCCGCCGACAGCAGCAACAGGTTGATCGCCGCTGCGTCCTGGCCCATCAGCAGGATCGGCAGGCCGGTGATCGCCGCGACGAACAGCACCGCCACCCACGGTGTGCGCGCACGCGGGCTGAGCCGTTTGAACTGCGGGAATGCCTGGCCATTGCAGGCCATGCCGTAGAGCATCCGTGGGATGGCGGCCAGGGAGGTGTTCAGGGTGCTGCAGGTGGCGGTCACCGCGGCGATCACCAGGAACACTTCACCGGTCTTGCCAAACACGGTGGTGGCGAACAGGTAATGCGGCAGCGCATCGCTGCTCAATCCCTCGCGTGGCACCAGGAACAGCGCGCCGAGACCGTACAGGCCGATGGTGGCGAAGATCACGGTCAGGCCGATCATCATCGAACGCGGGATATTGCGTTCGGGCTTGCGGGTCTCTTCCACCAGCGAGCAGACGAATTCGGCGCCGACGAACCCCCACACGGCCATGGCGGTCAAGGCCAGCACGCCCGCGCCCATGGGGTTCCAGTCACCTTGCAGCAGGGTGGTGGTGGCGCCCTCGGCGTGGCCTTCACTGATCGCGGCAATGCCGAGGATCAGCAGCACGACGACCATCACCACCGCCATGGCGCTCTGCAACTTGGCGAAGATGTCGATGCCCATGAGGTTGAGCAGGGTAAACACGGCGAGCACGCCAAATGCCACGCTGTACTGGGGAAAAACGCCGGGGTAGACCTTGCCGATGATGAGGTCCAGGAGCAGCAGTTCGGCCGAAAGAGCGAACATCGCCACTACCACGTAGCCGGAAAAGGTGGCGAGGATCGCCGGGAAGTGCCCGAGGGCGACCTCGGTGTAGCTCGACAGGCTGCCGGCGCGCGGCACCAGCAGGGCCAGCTCGGAGAACGAACAGGCGTAGCTCAGGGCCAGCAGGTAGGCCAGCCCCAGCGGTACGATGAAGCCCAGGCCGGCGGTGCCGACGCCCTGGAGCATCATCACCATCACCCCTTGCGATACCACCAGGCCGACCGCCACCGCCAACAGCGATCCCAGCCCCAGGACCCGGCGAAAACCGGCTTGATCGTGCTGCACGCTGGCAGGCACGGATGCACGTGCACTCATGAGAGTTTCCCCGCTCGTTGTTGTTGTAGTTGCGCCAGATAGTGGAACAGGGGGCGGGGTGGGGAAATTAGTAAAAATGTGGTCGGTGCAGAACAAAAAGCTGGCCCAAGGCAGCGTAGGAGCCAGCCTTGCTGGCAAACCGGGGCCGGAGATCGGGCAACGCCATTCGCCAGCGAGGCTGGCTCCTACAGGCTGTCAGAAGGAAGCCTTGACCTGCAGCCCCACCACCAGCGCATTGTCGATGTCCTTGCCGGAAAACGCTCCCGGTTCGACGATGTACTGTACATCCGGGCGCAGGTTCAGCCAGGGCGTGGCCTGGTAGCCGTAGCTCAGCTCGATCAACTGCTCGGCACTGTCCAGGTTGGGGAAGCCCTGCCCGGCATCGAGCGCGGACGCTTCCAGCACATCACGGCTGCGCGGATTGGGCACGGCACGGCCATAGCCCAGCGCCAGGGCGTCGCGTGGCCTGCCTTCGAATGGCTTGTACAGCACCACGCCCGCGCCATACCACCTGGTGAACGGCGAGGCGGCCTTGCTCGAGGCCGAGTACTGGCCGAAGGCATGCAGAGTTCGCCCAGGCGACACCGGGTCGCTCCACACGGCCTGGTCGACCAGCAGGTAATGCCCGCCACGCCCGGCGACTTCCTGGCTGCTGCCGATGCGTTTCACATTCGAGCTGTCGTAGTAGTACCCCAGCTTGTACTCGGCCGGCAGTTCACCCTGAAGTTTGTACACCAGCTCCACGGGCACCACGGTACCGGTGGTGTGTTTCGGCCCCAGGTGCCAGGCGCGGCTTGAATTGCCGTTGCTTTCGGGGTCGACGTTGAACGCTGCGACGCGCAGTTGCCAGGCGGGAGACAGGTCGTATTTCACCCGCGCGCCCAGGTGGGCATTGGGATAGTTGGTCCAGCCGCTGCCGCCGGACATGTTCAGTGGGTGGCCGCAGAAACCAGCGTTCATGAAGTTGCACAGGATGCCGCTGTCCAGCCCGCCAAGGTCGTTGCCCATGGCCATGTAGCCGAGCTTCACGTTGAGCGTGGGGGTGAGATTACCCTCGTAGCTGAGTTCGGTGAGGCGGGTGTAGAGACCGCCATAGTTCTCCTGGATCGGCAGGCGGTTGCCCACCAGGTCTTCCGAGGCACTGTTGCCACGGCGGTCGTTGACGGTCAGTTGGACTTTGCCGCCGTTGTCCAGGCCGTAGAGCTTCGCCAGGTCGAATTGCACGCCAAGCTTGAGGTTCTGTGAGTAGCGTGCCGAGCGATGCCGGCCGCCGTGGGTGTTGTAGGCGGTTTCACCGCTGTAATCGCCGGTGAACTTGAAACCGTCTGCTTCGAGTTGGTGACGCAGGCCGCCCCAGTCGCCGGTCAATGTGTCGCGGGTGAGCAGGTTGGCGTCGGCGAGGACGGCGGTGCTGGCCAAGGCCAGCAACAGCGTGGGGGTAATACAGAGTGCGCGGGGCATTGCAGGGTGTCCTGGGAAATTCGATTGACTTCGAAACTGGTTCGCCGGCAAGCCGGCTCCTACAAGGACCGTAGGAGCTGGCTTGGCGGCGAACGGGGGCGACGCGGTCTATGGCAATGCGTAGGCCATCACATAGTCGCCACGGTCGGTCGACTGGCGCGCGCCGCCAGCGGTGACCACCACGTACTGCTTGCCGGACTTGGGCGACACATAGGTCATCGGGCCGCCCTGGCTGCCGACCGGCAGCCGGGCCTTCCAGATCTCGTTGCCGTTACCGCTGTCGTAGGCGCGCAGGTAGAAGTCCTGGGTGCCGGCGATGAACACCAGGCCGCCTTGGGTCGACAAGGTGCCGCCCAGCGTCGGCAGGCCGATCTTGATCGGCAGGTGCATGCGGACCCCCAGTGGGCCGGTGTCCTCGACGGTGCCGACCGGCACCTGCCAGGCGATCTGCCGGGTGTTCATGTCGATGGCGGTCAGGGTGCCGAACGGCGGGGCCTGGCACGGGATGCCGGCCACCGAGAGGAAGCGGTTCTTGTTCACCGCGTAAGGGGTGCCTTTGAGCGGCACCGCGCCCATGCCGGTGTTCAGCGCCTCGCCACCGGAAGCCGCCGAGCCCTGGTTCTGCGACGGGATCATCTGGATCCACAGGCCCAGGCGCATGTCGTTGACGAAGATGAAGCCGTGCACCGGGTCGGTGGAAATGCTGCCCCAGTTCATGCCGCCCAGCGAGCCCGGGAAGCTCAGCGACAGGTCGGTGCCGGGCGCGGTGTACAGGCCGTCGTAGCGCATCTTCTTGAAGTCGATGCGGCACAGCAACTGGTCGTAGGGGGTGGCGCCCCACATGTCCGACTCGGTCAGCGTTTGTGCGCCGATCTGCGGCATGCCAACCGATTTCGGCTGGGTCGGGGAATACGGCTCGTTGGGAATGTTGCTGGGTTTGACCGCCACTTCATCGACTTGCGTCAGCGGCTTGCCGGTGGCGCGGTCGAGCACGTAGATCTGCCCGGCCTTGGTGCCGATCACCACGGCGGGCACGGTCTTGCCGTCATCCCGGGTGAAGTCGATCAGGCTTGGCTGCATCGGCAGGTCGAAGTCCCACAGGTCGTTGTGCACCGTCTGGTACACCCACTTTTCATTGCCGGTGGTGGCGTCCAGGGCCAGCACCGAGGCGCCGTAGGTGTGATCCAGCTGGCTGCGCTCGACACCGTAGATGTCGGTGGAGGAGGAGCCCATCGGCAGGAACAGGGTATTCATCGCCGGGTCGTAGGACATCGGCGCCCAGCTGTTGGGGGTGCTGCGTACGTAGCTCTTGCCTTCGTCCGGGATGTTGCGGTCCTGTGGGTTGCCCGGGTCGAAGGCCCAGCGCAGTGCACCGGTGATCACGTCGAAGCCACGGATCACGCCGCCAGGCATGTCGGTCTGCACGTTGTCCGCCACGCGGCCGCCGACCACCACGGTGGTGCCGGCCATCAGCGGCGCCGAGGACAGTTGGTAATACGAGTCGGGCACGTCGCCCAGGCCCGCCTTGAGGTCGACCTGGCCGTTGTTGCCGAAGCCCTGGCAGAACGCGCCGGTGTCGGCGTCGACGGCGATCAGGCGGCCGTCGATGGTGTTGGTCAGCAGGCGGCGCTGGCAGTTGGCGCCGGCCGGAACGCTGGCCGCGGTGATCGGTGAGCTGTTCGGCTGGGTCGGTTGGGCGATTGGCGCGGTGGCGTCGAAATAGGCCATGCCACGGCAGCGCTGCCAGACCTTGGACTGGGCGTTGATCGCGTTCTTCCACAATTCCTTGCCGGTGTCGGCATCGAGGGCGATCAGGTTGTTGTGCGGGGTGCAGATGAACACCTTGTCGCCGACTTGCAGTGGGGTCAGCTGGTCTTCCGCGCCGTTGCCATCGCTGATGGCCACGTCGCCGGTGTGGTAGGTCCACGCCACTTTGAGCTTGTCGACGTTGCCGCGGTTGATCTGGTCCAGCGCGGCGAAGCGGCTGCCGCCCTCGGTATTGCCGTAGTGGGCCCAGTCTTTCTGCTGGTGGCTGGCCTCGACCGGGGTCAGGCCCGGGCCCTTGCCGGTGGGGGCGACGCTGGGGTGGGCGACGAACATGTTGCCGGCGGCGATTGCCAGCAGCACGGCCAGTACGCCGGCCACACCATAGGCGCCACGGGCCTTGCGCCGCACCAGTTGCGGGTAGGCCAGCGCCACCGCCAAGCCGATCGCAGCGAACATGAACAGGCGAGAGAACAGCGGCCAGAACACCAGGCCGGCGTCGATCACTGCCCACAGCGCGGTGCCGGCCAGGAACAGGGCGTACAGCCAGGCACCGGCCGGCTTGCGGCGGGCGATGAGCACACCGGCGATAGCCATGACCAGGCCGCCGACCAGGAAGTACCAGGAACCGCCCAGGCCGGCCAGCTTGACGCCGCCAGCGGTCAGGAGCAGGCCGAGCAGGGCGATGACCACGCCCAGGCCGACCAGAATGAAGGTTGAGGCGCTTGACGCGCGCGGGGTGTCTTTCATGCCAGGGATCTCGCAGGTTGAATGCGGTGCAGTGTATGCCCTTAGCAAGCTAATTAACAAGTTAGTACATTTTGCTTTCCCTAATGTCTCACGCGTGGCCACGTCGCAACAGACGTAGGAGCGGATTTATCCGCGATGCGCTGCGCGGGCGGCGCTCGGTGTTGCAGGCACTGACAATCTTTGCGTCATGTGCCTGAAGCCTTCGTCATCTCCTGTCGAACAGGGAGAGGCTGCTCGGGGCGGCAAGGGCCAGGCCCATGATCGCATGCAGGCAGGCAGATACTGGGTGGGGTCTTGCTGCGCTCTCAGGACCGAGCGCCGCCCGCGCGGCGCATCGCGGATAAATCCGCTCCTACAGGGTGAGGCGCAGTGGACGTGCCGCTACTGTCAGGTCAAGCCTGCAAACCCTCCAGCAAGCACCGCAGCGCGGCCTTCACCCGTTCCGCCGCCACCTGCGGATCCTTCTGGGCAATCACCCACATGCCACTGTCACCCATCGCGCCATTGATCAGGTGAGCCATGGCCACCGCGTCGAACGCCCGCAACCTGCCGGCCTCCTGCAACTCCACCAACCCCTGGGCCATGGGCCCGATGTAGCTGGCCTCCTCGAGTTCGCGCAGACGGGCGCCCAGCACCGCAGGGGCGTCCTGCAAGAGGATGCGGCGCAAGGCCTGGTCGTGCAGCAGGTCGTAGTAGTACAGGCAGGTGTCGATATAGCCCTCCCACGGGTCGTCGTGGGTGGCGTAGCGCTCATCCAACAGTCGGTTGATGTCCTCCAGCAGGCTTTGCACCACGGCGGTGAACAGTCCGGCTTTGCCGCCGAAGTGGTGATGCAGCGCGCCACGGGTGAGGTCGGCCTCGGCGCACAGGTCGTCCATGACCACGGCGGCAAAGCCTTTCTCGCTGAACTGACGGCGGGCCACGGCGATCAGCCGCTCGGTGGTGTCGGCGCTCATCGCGGCGCGGCTGCGACGGGGGGCGGGCATAAGGAACTCCAGAAGAAAAGGCGGTGGCTGCAAATTAGCATACGTTGCGTATGTCAATAAATGGCATTAGCATACGCAGCGTATGTAAATTGGAGGTTTTCACCGTGACTGCTTCTGTTTTGCGCCCGAAGAGCGCCTGGTTGGGCGAATTGCCAGGGCTTTTGCGCCTGGCTTTGCCGCTGGTATTGGGCCTGTCGGCCGCCGAGTTGATCAGCCTGACCGACACCGTGTTGCTGGCATCGCTCGGCACTTTGGTGCTGGCGTGCGTGTCGCTGACCGCCAGCGCCGGCCTGATTTTCCACGCTGGGCTCTACGGGATGCTCGCCACGCTTAGCGTGCGTGCCGGCCTGGCCTTTGGTGCCGACGATCCGGGTGCCGTGGCGCGTACCTTGCGCGCCGGCCTGGGCTATGGGCTGCTGGTCGGTGTGCTCGGCTGCCTGGCAATGCTGGCCAGCCTGCCGGTACTGCAGTGGCTGGGCGTGCCGTTGCCGGATGTGGCGCTGCTGACCCCGTACTGGCAAGCCATGGCGGTGTTCCTGATCCCATATTGCCTGGCGGTGGTGTTCAAGGATGTGCTGGAGGCCATCGGTCGCCCATGGGTGGCGGTGCTGCTGGTGATGAGCGCAGTGCTGTTCAACATCCCGCTGAGCTACGGCCTGATCCACGGCCATTTCGGCCTGCCCAGGCTGGGGCTGGTGGGTGCAGGTATCGCCGGGGTGGTCGCCGAGTCGCTGGCCGTGCTGCTGGCCCTTGCATACTGGCGCCTGGCGCCGTCGTTGGCGCGTTATCGCCAGGCCACTCGCGGGCAACCTTTGCACTGGCGGACACTGCTGGGCGAAGGATGGCCGTTGGGCCTGGGCTACCTGGCCGAGGCTGGCGCGGTGGTGATCGCCGCCTGGATGCTGGGCTGGCTGGGCAATGCAGCGCTGGCGGCCAACCAGGTGGTGCAGTCGATCGGCGCATTGCTGTACATGCTGCCGCTGGGCATGGCCGCGGCGGTGAGCATCCGTATCAGCCAGGCCCAGGGGCGAGGCGAGCAGGCCCGGGTGCGTGCCATCGGCAGCGCCACCTTCATCAGCGTGACCGCCTGGATGGTCGTCGCCACGGTGTTGCTGGCCGTGTTCGGTCGCCGGATCGCCGAGGCCATGAGCGACGACCCGCAGGTCGTCGCCATCGCGGTGCCTATGTTCGTGGTGGTGGCGGCGATGCAGGTGGCCGATGGCTTGCAGTCCACCGCGCTGGGCGCCTTGCGTGGGTTGCAGGACTACCGCTGGCCGGTGGGCGTGACCATGGTCAGCTACTGGTTGCTGGCGCTGCCGTTGAGTTACTGGCTGGCGTTCCATTCCGCGCTGGGCGCGGTGGGCGTGTGGGTCGGCTTTGCCTGTGGCCTGGCCGTGGCGGCAATGCTGC
Source organism: Pseudomonas sp. MWU13-3659 (assembly GCF_023757525.1). Classification (NCBI taxonomy): domain Bacteria; kingdom Pseudomonadati; phylum Pseudomonadota; class Gammaproteobacteria; order Pseudomonadales; family Pseudomonadaceae; genus Pseudomonas; species Pseudomonas sp. MWU13-3659. The sequence continues at coordinate 167,490 of NZ_JAMSHW010000004.1, forward strand.
TGCCCTGGCGCTTCTACTGGTTGCAGTCCCGCCCGGCAGGGCAGCCGCTGGTTCAGGCGCCGTAGAACACCGCCAGCCACACCGTGGCCACGCCGGCCTTGGTCCATTCCACCCGGTGGCGGCAGTGGGGCGGAATGTCCAGGTAATCGCCGGGGCGCAGCACACGGGTTTCGGACTCGTGCTCCAGGCGCAGCCCGGCGCTGCCGCTGAGCAGCACCACCCACTCGCCTTCGGCCTGGTCGTACCAGAAGTCCGGCGGGCTGGCCTGGCCGCTGGAGACAATGCGCTCGATGCGCAGGCCAGGACGGCGCAGCAGGTCGTCGAATTGCTCGGCAGCCTGTGGGGTGAGGGCGGGCAGGGCAGTGAACAGATTGTCGGCCATGTGTGGTCTCGTGCGTGGTTGATTACCGCTGGTGATTGTAGGAAGGTTCCGGGTTTTGCCCCAGGGATAATCGCAATGGACAAGCTGCTGGCGATCAAGGTGTTCATGGCCACGGTCGAGGCCCAGGGGTTTTCCGCCGCCGCGCGCAAGCTTGGAGTAGCGACTTCCTCGGTGACCCGGCTGGTCGATGCACTGGAGAACGAACTGGGCGCCTCCTTGCTCAATCGATCGACGCGCCAGGTCAGCCTGACCGAGGCGGGTGCGGGTTACTACCAGCGTGCGAGGGACATCCTCGAGGCGCTGGCCGAGGCCGATGCCCGCGTGGCCGACCGCGGTGAGGAACCCGTTGGCGTGCTGCGCCTGTGCCTGCCGGTGGAGTTCGGTAGGCGGGTGATCGCACCGCACCTGGGCGCATTTCTGGCACGTCACCCAGGGATGGAGCTGGACATCGACCTCAGCGACCGCTTCGACGACCTGCTCGATGGCCGCTACGACATGACCATTCGGCTTGGGGAGCCGGTGCCCAGCGATGAACTGGTGTGTCGCCCGCTGGGGCGCTTCGAGCGCTGGCTGGTGGCCAGCCCGGCCTACCTGGCGCAGCGGCCGCCCCTGGAGCACCCCCGGCAGTTGACCGACTGCGCCTGCCTGCGTTTCCGCTATGGCCAGTCGGCCAGACCTTGGCGCTTGAAGCGTGGCGAGCAGACGCTGGAGCTGGATGTCGCCGGCCCGCTGCGTAGCGCCAATGCCGACCTGCTGCGTGAGGCGGCGATGGCCGGCAGCGGTGTGGCCCTGCTCGCCGACTGGCTGGTGCGCGAGGATGTCGAGGCCGGCCGCCTGCGGCGGCTGTTCAGCGACTGGCAGGCGAGCCCCGGGGCGGCCAGCACCAGCATCAATGCGTTGTATTTGCCCAATCATCGGGGGTCGAGGCGGGTGATGGCTTTCGTCGGTTTCTGCGAGGCGCTGCTGGCGGGGTGAGGAGGTGATGTTTGGCGGTGGCCTTGAATTGCTCCCGAGACCGAGCGCCGCCCGCGCGGCGCATCGCGGATGAATCCGCTCCTACATCGATTGCATTGTTCGGCTTGTTTGCATGGCTGATGCGCCGTGGGCGGCGCTTGATCTCATAGACGCTGCAACGCTTGCGTCCGGAGCGTTGCGTCCAGCGCAAAGGCCCGTTGCGCTGACGTCGGATTCTCTGCAACGGCGATGCACGGCACCATGCACGCACTTTCCGTCGATTCCCGAGGCAACCTCCCATGAATCCCTCCCTCGCTGTCGCCCAGCCGTCGGCCCCGGGCCTGAGCCGGGCGCTGGTCACACTGCTGGCGTTCTGCTGTGGCGCCATCGTCGCCAATATCTACTACGCCCAGCCGATCGTCAGCCTGATCACCCCGGACCTGGGGCTGTCCACCGAAAAAGCCAGCCTCATCGTGTCGTTGACCCAGCTTGGCTATGCCCTTGGCCTGCTGTTGCTGGTGCCGTTGGCCGACCTGCTGGAAAACCGCCGGCTGATGATCGCCACGGCGGTACTGGCCACCGTCAGCCTGTTACTGGCGGGCACCAGCGGCCATGGCCAGGGCCAGTTGTTCCTGGGATTCGCCTTGCTGATCGGCTTCAGTTCGGTGGCGGTGCAGATGCTCATCCCGCTGGCCGCCCACCTGGCGCCGGAGCAGCAACGCGGTCGGGTGGTGGGCAACATCATGGGTGGGTTGCTGCTGGGTATCCTGCTGGCGCGGCCACTGTCGAGCCTGGTGGCCGACCACTTCGGCTGGCGAGCAGTGTTCATCGGCGCGGCCGGGGTGATGCTGGCAATCATCCTGCTGCTGGCGCTGACCCTGCCGCGTCGGGTGCCCGAGCACAAGGCCAGCTACCCCGGGTTGATGTTGTCGCTGGTCGGTTTGCTGCGTCGCTACCCGCTGCTGCGTCAGCGTGCGCTGTACCAGGCGCTTATGTTCGGTGCGTTCAGCCTGTACTGGACGGCGGTGCCGCTGGCCCTGGCAGGCGAGCATGGTCTGTCGCAGAGCCAGATCGCGTTGTTCGCCCTGGTGGGCGCAGTGGGGGCGGTGGCGGCACCGCTGGCTGGGCGCCTGGCCGACGCGGGGCACGCACGGCGTGGCTCGTTGCTGGCGATGGCCCTGGCACCCATGGCGCTTCTGATGGGCTTGAGCGCGCCAGGCATGAGCGTGATCGGCCTGGGGTTGACGGGCGTGTTGCTGGACTTCGCGGTGCAGATGAACATGGTGATCGGCCAACGTGAGGTGTACGCACTCGATCCGGCCAGCCGTGGCCGGCTCAACGCACTGTACATGACCAGCATTTTCCTGGGCGGTGCCGTGGGTTCGGCGGTGGCCAGCGGTGTCTACGCGCAGTTTGGCTGGAACGGTGTGGCACTGGCGGGCGCCACGCTGCCCGCCCTGGCGTTGCTGGTGTTCCTGGTGATCTCGCGCAAGGGCTGATCAGCGGCCCAGAGGCAGCGCCACGCCAATCAGGGCGAACAGACTGCCACAGCAACGATTGAAGCCCCTGCCGCCCTTGGCCAGCCAGGGGCGGATACGAAATGCCAGGCGCGCCAGCAGCCACTCGACCAGGCACTCCACGCAGGCGAAGGTCGCCGCCAGCACCACGAACTGCATCGCCAGGCCCCGGTTCGGGTCGATGAACTGGGGCAGGAAGGCACCATAGAACAGCAGGACCTTCGGGTTGGCCACGGCCGACAGCAGGCCCTGGCGGAACAGCCCGGCATTGCTCAGGCTCGCCTTGGCTTCAAGGGGTTTCAGGTGCAACGCCGGCGTGCGCCACAGCTGGACGCCCAGCCATATCAGATAGGCACCGCCCACCCACTTCATCACTGTCAGCAACGATGCCGAGGCCAGCAGCAGCGCGCTCAGGCCAAACAGGGTGAGGGCGATCAGGGCGGTGAAGCCGACGCCACCACCGATGATCGTGAACAGCGTGCGCCGGGCGCCATAGAGTGCGCCATGGGTGAGCGCCAGCAAACTGTTGGGGCCTGGAGTCAGCGACAAGCCGAGGCAGGCAAGCAGGTAAATGAGCCAGGTATCGAGTGCCATGTAGGTGCCTTGGGTGTTTTCAGGAGGCCAGTATGAAACAGGTCGATGCCGGCACAGCGTATGATCTGGTCATTTCATGGTGATATCTGGACACTCTGCATGACCCCTGACTTGCGCCTGCTGATCTTGCCTTTGCCTGAGTTCGCCCTGCTGCCCCTGGGCGCCTTTCTCGACAAGCTGCGTTTTTCCGCCGATGACGAAGACTACAGCCGCCAGCGCTACTGCCACTGGCACGTACTGGGGCTGGACGGGCAGCCGGTGCCTTCGAGCAGCGGCGCGGTGCTGCAGGTGGAAGTGACGCCGGAACAGGTCGAGTGGCGCGAGTTTGACTACCTGGTGTTGTTCGGCGGGCGCAACGCCACCGCAACGGCGGTGCTGGCCCCTGTGTATCGGGCATTGCTAAGGCGTGCGGTGAAGGCTGGCGTGAAGTTGGTCTGTGTCGACAATGCCGCCTTCCTGTTAGCGGCTTGCGGTTTGCTGGATGGGTTCAAGGTGGTGGTGCACTGGCGTCATGAGGCCGAGTTCCGGGCCAGCTTTCCGCGCGTGCAAGTGCTGACCGAGCAGTTGTACTGCATCGACGGCCCACGCATCACCTGTGCGGGCGGCACTGCGGCCGTCGACCTCGCGGTGGAACTGATCGCGCGGGCCTGTGGCCGAGCCAGGGCGCTCAAAGGCCTGGCGGACATGCTGGTGGACGAAAGCCGTGACAGTCGCCACGCACTGCGCTCTTTGGAGGCCGGGCCGGGGCAGGGGCGCCAGGTGCAGCGTGCCCTGGCATTGATGCGTCATCACCTGGCGGCGCGGCTGTCCATCGAACAGCTTGCGGCGCAGTTGGGCATCAGCCGCCGCCAGCTCGACCGGCAGTTCCAGGCCAGCCATGGCATGAGTGCCAAGGCCTGGTGGCAGGAAATGCGCTTGCAACAGGCGCGGTGGCGGTTGCTCAACTCGAGCCACAGCCTGGCGCAGATTGCCGACGAGGTGGGGATGGGGGATGCCAGTTACCTGGGCAAGTGGGTGAAGCGGCGGTTTGGTTGCACGGCATTGGCGTTGCGCAGGGCGCGTTAGAGGCAAGGCTGCGCCTTGCGTTCGCCAGCAAGGCTGGCTCCTACAGACCGTGCGCCATCCGCGCTTACTGGGGGGTACCGAACAACCCCGTCCAATAGATCCCGGCATCGCTCTTCGGATCGACCGCATACGCCGCCCCCAGCTCGCGGTAGTCCGGGTTCATCAGCGTCGCGCAATGCCCGGGGCTGGCTAGCCAGCCATCGACCACCTTGCCCGCGGTGTCGCGCCCGGCGGCGATGTTCTCGCCGATCTGCCGGTACAGGTAGCCGGCCAGCTCGGCACGATCACCCGGCGTACGGCCGTCGCGGTCGATATGGTCGAAGAAGTTCTGGTTGGCCATGCTGCGCGTGTGGTTGGCGGCTACGCCAGCCAGCGTGCTGTTCCAGGCCAGCGCCGGGGCGGCGGGGAAGGGCTGGCCGCCGCACTGGCGTGGCACGTTGCGCGCGGCGTTGATCGCCTGCAGCAACTTCTGCCCCTCGGCCTGCCAGTCGCCCAGGCGGCCACTGAGCAGCGGCCGGGCCAGGACGATGCGCCAGTCGCGCCCCTCCTGGCTGACACCGATATCGACGAACTGCGGGTCGAGCACCACCTGGCAGAAGCTTTCCTCGATGGCCCTCATCGCCGCCTGGGCATCGCGCGGGCCGGACAGGCTGATGGCCTGGACGTTGACCATGGGGTAGGCGGCGCGGCTCATGGCCTGTTGCAGGTCGCGGGTGCCCTCCGGCGAGAGTGCCAGGCGGGTGTCACTGCTGAGCGGTGGCAGCTCCAGCGAGGCTTCGCCACCGCAGCGCTGGGCCTGGCTGCGATAGACGTTGATCGTATCGATCAGTTGCGCTTCCTCGCCGGTGAACGCCAGGGCACTGGTCGAGGCCAGCAGCGACAGGCCGTAGAGGCAGGCAACGGATGACAGGACGCGCATGTGGATCTCCCTATGACTGGCAACGCCGGGGTGCGAGCCCGTCCGCGCTGCTCATCCTACACAAGCGCACGGGTTTTGGCCCGGCCCTGTGCAGTGCGGCAAAGGGGCAATAGACCGTCGATGATGGCAAAAGTGCGGTCACTGGGTGAGGTTTCGCAGGACCGCGCTATCTGGCCAGCGCCTGGTTGGGTGTGTAGAACAGGAAATGCGTGGTCTCGGCGGTCTTGCGGTAAGTCTTGGCCCAGTCGGGGCTGACGTTGCGGTCGTGGAAGTACAGCGCACCCCCGGTGGGGTCCTTGAGCTGCTGGTTGAGGGCCTTGCGTGCGATTTCCTTGGCCACCGCGTAGCGCTCCTCTTCTTCCACCTGGTCGGGACGCCCGTCGCACCACCAGGAGAACTGGCAGCTCTTGCTCTCCACCCCTTGCTTGACCACCCCGCAAATCGTGTTGGGGAAACCTTCGTGGCCCAGGCGGTTGAGCACCACGCTGGCCACTGCGCTCATGTCCTGGGCGTCGGCGCCTTTCGCCTCCCAGTAAATGGTGCGTGCCAGGCAAGTGATGCTGTCATCCATGGGGGCCTGGCCGGCCGGGTCGACCGCCTGTACCTCACTCGGGCTGATCTTTTCCTGCTGTTTGGGGGGCGGCGCGTCCTCGACGACTTTTTCTTCGAGTTTGTGCGCCTTGTCCTCGGCGACGGCGGCCTTCTGACTGTCGGCCGCGCCGAGAGGGCCTGCGAGCAGGGCCAGGAGCAGGCCGCAGAGCATCCAAGGTTGACGCATGGTCGAAGTCTCGCAGGGTGGGTTGCCTGTGAGTCTAGCCGTGCGCGCTCAATTCAGCGTCAAGCTCAGCATCAGGGGCAGGGTCACGGCGGCCGCCACGGTCTGCAGGGCGATGATGGTCGCCATCAGGGGCGCGTTGCCGCCCATTTGCCGGGCCATCACATAGGACGACGAGGCGGTTGGCAGTGCCTGGAAGAGGATGGCCACCACCGCGGCCTGGCCTTCTAGCCCGAACAGCCGACACAGGCCCCACGCGGTCATCGGCATCACCAGGAACTTGAACAGCGACGCCGCCAGCAGCGGCTTGGCCTGCTGGCCCAGGCGCGCACCGCCCAACGCCGCGCCCACGCATAACAGGCCAAGAGGCAAGGCAGCTTGGCCGAGTGCTTTCACCGTGGGCTCCAGCCCGGCGGGCAGGCCCAGGCCGCTGACCCGCAACAGCAGACCCCCGGCACAACCGACGATCAGCGGGTTGGCGAAGATCGCCCGCAGTACCGTGGCCGGTGAACTGTGGCGGGCACTGAAACGGGCGAACACCAGTACGCAGAGCAGGTTGACCAGCGGCACGATGGCGGCGTTGGCCACCGCCGCCAGGGCAATCCCGGCGCTGCCGTAGAGGCCGGCGGCCAGGGTGGCGCCGATGTAATTGTTGAAGCGCACGCCGCCCTGGAACACCGAGGTGAAATCGGCCCCGTCGTGGCTCGCCGCCCCCTGGTAGAGCACCAGCAGCAGGGCACCGAGCAGGGTGGACAGCATGAGCACGCCGACCATGCCCAGCACCGGCACGCCATCGAGGTTGGCGGTGGCCAGGCCGTGGAGGAACAGTGAAGGGAGCAGTACGTAGTAGCTCAGGCGCTCGGCGCCGGGCCAGAAACTTTCAGCGAGAAAGCCACGTACCCGCAGCCAGGTGCCCAGGGCTATGAGCAGGATGATCGGCACGAGGGTGGTCAGCAGCAGCGAAAGCATGGGTGTTGGTCCGTGGTCGGGTACGGACACAGCCTAGCGGGGAGCGTGGGTTGGAAAAAACGTTGTTTTCTGCAGGGTGTGTTGAGGAAAACTGCATCGACTGAAGGCGATGCGGGAGCCATCTGGCTCCCGCACGGTCACGCTGCCTGGATCAGGCGCTTTCGAGGTGGCGGATGGCCGCTTTCAGGCGCTCTGCCGGCTGATGCTGGTGGACGATCTCCGGCGCCTTGCGCACACGGCCGTGCTGGTCGACCCAGTGGCCGTTGATGAAGTAGCGGTAGCTGGCAGTGCCATAATTCCAGCCCTGGTCGAGCAGGCCTTGCAGGTGGAAGGTCTGGGCGATCTGGCTGAGCGGGCCACTGGGGCTGCCATCCAGGTGCAGGACGATCGACGGGCTGCCCACTGGCGCGAACGGCAGCTCGCTGTAACCGCCCCATACCTTGGCGTGGAAAACCTGCACGGGATGGGTGGTCTGGATGATGGTGGCCCTGCCGGTGACCTTCTTCTGCACGGTATTGACCAGCAGATCGAGGGTCAGGGTCGGTGCGCCGAGCAGACCATTGCTGATATTCAGGCGGGTATGAAAGAGTCCGAAGGACATGCTGATTCTCCTTGTCTGCTCAGGCTTTCTTGGCGGCCTTGGCGGCCGGGCTCTTGGTCGAGGCGAGGGCCTGGTCGAGGGCTTTGCCCACGGCACCGCTGGCCAGTTGCTTGAGCTGGGCAATGTCACCGGTGGCGATAACGGCCTCCAGGGTGGCGTTATGCAGTTCGGTCGCCAGGTCGACGTTCGCCAGTGTCTGGATACGCTTGAGTTCGAGCACGACCGGTACGTTGTCCACTTCGATCCAACGCTGGCCGTTGTAGTAGCGGTAGCTGGCCACACCCTTCTGCCAGTCCTGGTCGAGCAGTGCGCGCAGCTCGAACTGCTCCGGCGAGTTGGCGTGTGGGCCGCCATGGTTGCCACGCACTGTCAGCAGGATCTTGCCTTCGCTTGGCGGTTGCACGGTGAGGTAGCTGTAGGTGCCCCAGACATCCAGGTTCAGGTCCAGCGGTGGGTTGGTGGCCTGGGTGATTGTTGCGTGGCCGTTGACGCTACGGTCCGGCGTGTAGACCAGCAGGTCCAACTGCAGGCGCGGGGCACCTGGCTGGTTGTTGCCGATCAGGTAGGACACCGGGAAGAGGCCTTCCGACGGTGCGAGCAGCGATTCAGACATGATTGCCTCCATTGCATTCAATGAGTGAAGAACGGTTATGTCAGCTGGCGCAGGCGGAAGGAGGGGAGAGATTTCGAGCTGGCTTGCGCTCGAAAGGCCGTCGGGCTACGTCATGAAGACGGGCCGACGGGTGCGAGAGGCTGTTGGCAGCCAACTTGGGCAACCCATCCGTGGTATACGGGCCGCCTGCCTGGCAGCCCGCTTGAGTTAAGCAGGCCCGGCAGGCGGTGATGGCTTTTTTGCATTATCTCCGACGAGTGGCTCAGCGCTTTTTGTCGCGCATCGCCACGAAGCTGCGGCGCATGTCGCTGGCCCAGCCGTCCAGTACCGGCTTGACGTCATTCAGGGTCAGCTGGGTGGTGTCGTTTTCCAGCTCCTTGCCGCTGCCCTTGCGCACCACCTGGGCCAGCACCTTCTGGTTGGCGCCATCGAGGAAGGCGGCTTCCACGGCGATGTCCACGGCCTGGTCGCGGCCACCGGCGGCAGTGTTGACCGCTGCCGCCACCAGGGCGATGGGGATCACTTCATAGGGCTTGAGGCCCTCGGTGCTGGTGGACACCGCGGTGATCGCCGGGCGCACCACGATGGTGTTCGGGCCGGGCTCCTTGACCAGGGTGAGCACGCTGCCCAGTTCCCGGCGCATTGCTTCATTGAAATAGCGGGTGATCTCCTGCAGGGTCTGCGCCGAGATCACATTGGTCGGCTGCGGCTTGGGATAGAACTGGCTCGGTTCGATGAACACCTTGGTGTACTGGCTGGCCTTGATGTCCGGGTCGACCCAGCGCATCACCGGCGCGCCGGAAACGCTTTCGGCGGGCTTCAGGCGGCTGTAGTCCTTGAGAAAGCCGGAGTAGTCCTTGGGGTCGACCCGGTTGCTGGAACAGGCGACCAGGGCCAGCAGGGCGGCGCACAACAGGGTGGTGCGAGGCAGGTGCTTCATGATGACGAGGTCCATGAGGGAAGTGGCCAGAACAACGCTAGCAGGTGCTTGGCGGATGGCCAGCACCCAGGGCACTCTGCCTTCGCGATCGTTGTAGGAGCCAGCCTTGCTGGCGAACCCGGCGCAAGCCGGCCTCGAGATTGGTGTTGCGGCTGTTCGCCAGCAAGGCTGGCTCCTACAGGGGGCGTGCGCGCGTCAACCTAGCGCCTCGCGCACCCGATACCACAACATCCCCAGCGCCAGCAGCGGCGAGCGCAAGGCCTTGCCACCGGGGAAGGTCAGGTGCGGCACGGCGCTGAACACATCGAAGCCATGGCTGTGCTCGGTGGCTATCACCTCGGCGAGCAACTTTGCGGTCCAGTGGGTGACGTTCAGGCCATGCCCGGAATAGCCCTGGGCATAGTAGACGTTGGGGTATTGGCGCAGGCGGCCTACCTGAGGGAAGCGATTGGCGGTGATGCCGATCATGCCGCCCCACTGGTAGTCCAGGCGCACATCGGCCAGTTGCGGGAACACCTTGAGCACCTTGGGCCGCATATAGGCGCCGATGTCCTTGGGGTCGCGCCCGGAGTAGTGGCAGGCACCGCCGAACAGCAGGCGGTTGTCGGCGGTCAGGCGGTAGTAGTCCAGGCCGACTTTCTGGTCGCACAGCGCCATGTTCTGGGGGATCAGGGTGCGGGCGAGCGATTCGGGCAGCCGTTCGGTGGCCACCACATAGCTACCCGCAGGCAGCACCTTGCCGGTCAGGCGCGGTTCCAGTTCGTCCAGGTGAGCGTTGCAGCCCAGCACCAGGCTCCGGGCGCGGACCTTGCCCCGCGCGGTGTGCAGGGTCACGGTGCTGCCGTGCTCGATGCGCACGACCGGGCTTTGCTCGAAGATGCGCACGCCCAGGCCATGGGCCGCCCGCGCTTCACCCTGAACCAGATCAAGCGGGTGCAGGTGCCCGGACCCCATGTCCACCAGGCCGCCGGCGTACAGGTCACTGGCGACGATCTCGTGCATGCGCCCGGGTTCGACCAAGCGTGTCTCATGGTGATAGCCCAGTTCCGCCAGGTCGCGCTGTTCCTCTTCGAAGGCGGCGAACTGCGCCGGGGTGTTGGCCAGTTCGCAGAAGCCCCAGCGCAGGTCGCACGCGATGCCGTACTGCTCGATGCGCCGGGCCACCAGCGCCACCGAGTCGATACCCGCCTGTTTCAGGTAGCGCACGCCATCCTGGCCGACATGCCGGGCAAAACCCGACACATCGTGGCCGATCCCGCGGATCAGCTGGCCGCCGTTACGCCCGCTGGCGCCCCAGCCGATGCGCCGGGCCTCCAGCAGGATCACCGACAGGCCGCGCTCGGCCAGCTCCAGGGCGGCGTTGACGCCGGTCAGGCCGCCGCCGACCACGCAGACATCGGCTTGCAGGTCCTGGTCGAGCACCGGGTAGGGCGTACCCTGGCGTGCGCTGGCGGCGTAGTAGGAAGCGGTGTGTTCAGTCATGTGTGGCATGGGTGTGCTCGGCTCAGCGGTTGGACTTGATCTTGCTCCAGGAGCGGGTCATCTGCCGCAGGATCCCAGGGCTTTGCATGGTCGAGACATACAGCTTGTCCAGCACCTCCTGGGGCGGGTAGATCTCGGGGTTGTTCACCAGCGCCGGCTCCATGTCGGCCTTGGCGTCCGGGTTGGCGTTGGCATAGCCGACGGCCTTGCTGACCTTGGCGATCACCTTGGGGTCGAGCAGGTAGTTGATGAACGCCAGGGCCTCGTCGGGGTTCTTGGCGTCCTTGGGAATGGCCAGCAGGTCGAACCACAGGTTGCTGCCTTCCTTGGGGATGCTGTAGGCGACCTTGACGCCGTTGCCGGCCTCTTCGGCGCGGTGCGCGGCCTGCAGCACGTCGCCGGAGTAGCCGAAGGCAATGCAGACGTCGCCGTTGGCCAGGTCGGAGACGTACTTGGAGGAGTGGAAGTAGGTGATGTACGGGCGCAGTTCGAGGAAGCGGGCTTCGGCTTTCCTGTAGTCCTCGGCCTTCTCGCTGCGCGGGTTCATGCCCAGGTAGTTGAGCATGGCCGGGTACAGTTCGTCGGGCGAGTCCATGAACGCCACGCCGCACTGCTTGAGCTTCTTGAGGTTCTCAGGCTCGAACAGCACCGCCCAGGAGTCGATCTTGTCGATACCCAGCACCGCCTTGACCTTGTCGACGTTGTAGCCGATGCCGTTGGTGCCCCACAGGTACGGCACGGCGTACTGGTTGCCTGGGTCGTTCTGCTCCAGTTGCTTGAGCAGTTTAGGGTCCAGGTGCTGCCAGTTCGTCAGCTTGCTGCGGTCCAGCGGCAGGAACGCGCCGGCCTGGGCCTGGCGGGCGAGGAAATGGTTCGAAGGCACCACCACGTCGTAGCCGGTGCGCCCGGCCAGCAGCTTGCCTTCGAGGGTTTCGTTGGAGTCGAACACGTCATAGACCACCTTGATCCCGCTGCTGGCCTGGAAGTCGGCCAGGGTGGTGTCACCGATGTAGTCGGTCCAGTTGTACACGCTCACCGTCGGCTGGGCCTGCGCGGCGGCACCGAACAGCAGGGCGAAGGTTGCGGGGATCAGGGCTTTCGGATGACGCATGTCGACACCTCGTTGGTCTTTTTCTTGGTCGTGGTATTAACGATGGATCGGTGTTGCGGCGTTCGTTGTAGGAGCGGCTTCAGCCGCGATGCCGGCACCGCGGTGCCAGGCACCCGCTGCGCGGGTGATCGCGGCTGAAGCCGCTCCTACAGGGGGCGTTGCAAATCACACGCTCAACAGCAGGAACTCCCGTTCCCACGAGCTGATCACCCGCTTGAAGTTCTCGTGCTCGGCGCGCTTGACCGCGACATATCCCTGGACAAACTGCTGCCCCAGGTACTCGCGCACCACCTCGCAGTCCTCCATGTGCTGCAGCGCATCCTCGATGGTGATCGGCAGGCGCAGGTTGCGCCGCTCGTAGGCACGCCCTTGCACCGGCGCGCTCGGTTCGATCTTCTCGACCATGCCGATGTAGCCACACAGCAGGCTTGCGGCGATCGCCAGGTACGGGTTGGCGTCGGCGCCCGGCAGGCGGTTCTCCACGCGCATCGCCTCGGGGCTGGAGGTCGGCACGCGCAGGCCGGCGGTGCGGTTCTCCTCGCCCCACTCGACATTCACCGGCGCCGAGGTGTCGGGCAGGAAGCGGCGGAACGAGTTGACGTTGGGCGCGAACATCGGCAGCAGCTTGGGGATGTACTTCTGCAGGCCGCCGATGTGATGCAGGAACAGCTCGCTCATGCTGCCGTCGTCGTTGGCGAAGATCGGCTTGCCGGTGGCGATGTCGACCACGCTCTGGTGCAGGTGCATGGCGCTGCCGGGCTCGTCGGTGATCGGCTTGGCCATGAAGGTGGCGGTGACATTGTGCTTGAGTGCCGCCTCGCGCAGGGTGCGCTTGAACACGGTGATCTGGTCGGCCAGGTCGAGGGCGTCGCCGTGGCGGAAGTTGATCTCCATCTGCGCCGGGCCGTCCTCGTGGATCAGCGTGTCCAGGTCCAGGCCCTGGATCTCGCACCAGTCGTAGACATCCTCGAACAGCGGGTCGAATTCGTTGGCGGCGTCGATGGAGAACGACTGGCGGCCACTCTCCGCGCGGCCGGAACGGCCCAGCGGCACTTGCAGCGGCAGGTCCGGGTCTTCGCAGCGCTGGGTGAGGTAGAACTCCATCTCCGGCGCGACGATCGGCTGCCAACCTTTGTCGGCATACAGCTTGAGCACCTTCTTCAGCACGTTGCGCGGCGACAGCTCGATGGGGTTGCCCTGCTTGTCGAAGGTGTCGTGGATGACGATCGCGGTCGGCTCGATGGCCCACGGGATCTGGTACACCGCCGTGGGGTCGGGGCGGCAGACCATGTCGATGTCGGCGGCGTCGAGCAGGCTGTAGTAGATGTCGTCATCGACGTAGTCGCCGGTAACGGTCTGCAGCAGCACGCTTTCGGGCAGGCGCATGCCGCGCTCGTGGAGGAACTTGGCGGTCGGGGCGATCTTGCCGCGGGCAATGCCGGTCAGGTCGCTGATCACGCATTCGACTTCGGTGATCCGGTGTTCTTTCAGCCAGGTGGACAGCTGATCGAAGGGGGCGTTCATACAGACCTCTTGGTTGGGTTGTTGTGCGTCGCTCGCCAGTGGGCACTTCCCACGGGTGACGCTGAGGACTATCTTGGGCGCAGCCCGCGAGGGCGATCTATCCACTTTCTTCGCCGTTAAATGCACCAAAAGAGTGCAATAGGACAGTGCGTGACAGCGCCAATCGCCTTGCAAGTCCAGGATTTCCGGACCACCGATGTGACCGAACAGACCCGCGCCACCCCCGGCTGGCAGCAGCAGTACCGGCAGATGTCCCCGGGGCATTTCAACGGCCAGCTGCGCTGGTTGGGGCTAGAGGGCGTGGAGGTCTACGAGGAACGCCTCAACACCCGGGTCGAACAGTTCTTCCGCGCCCCCAGCGGTGCGCTGGCGTTCTGTTTCGACCGCAGCGAGAACAGCCTCTACCTGCTCAACGAAGACAGCCGCAACATCTGGATCACCCCCGAGAACTACCAGGAGGTGGCGGTGGTGTTCGAGCAGCCGTTCCTGGCCAGCCATGGCCTGGATGTGGAGCGCCTGCGCGGATTGTTCATGGTGCCGCTGACCTGCCAGCAGAACGCTCTGTTCGGCAATTGGCTGAGCGCCACGCTCACTCGCCTTGGGCAGGCCGACTGCCCGCTGGAGGGCAGGGCGTTGGCCGAGCAGTTGCTGGAGGACTGCTTGTTCATCCTCGACAACGCCGGCCAGCATCTGCAGCGTGATGCGCTGGGGCGGCGCGACGAAGCGCGGGCGATCATGCGCCGGGTCAGTGAATGGGCCGCCGACTGTCCCGACGAAACCCTCAACCTGGTGGCATTGGCCAAGGTCGCCAATGTGTCGGTTCGCCAATTGCAGCAAGCGTTCAAGCGCTTTACCGACATGCCGCCGGCGCTTTGGTTGCGGCTACGCCGGCTCAATGGTGCCAGGCGCGACCTGCTGTCGGGCGATGCGACCGTGGCCGAGGTGGCCATGCGCTGGTCGTTCTGGCACCTGGGGCGGTTCTCCGACAGTTACCGCCAGTTGTTCAGGGAACTGCCGAGTGAAACCCTCAGGCGAGGGCGCGTTCAGAACGCTGCACAAACGCGTGTAAGTTGATAGGGTGCACAGCGGACGCCCCGCATACCTGTAGGAGCCAGCCTTGCTGGCGAACACCGGCAAGGCCGGTGCCCGCCATCGCGGTAGCGCAATCAGTTACGATCCAGCCACACCGTCTGGGCATTGGTGAACTCACGCACGCCAAAGTGCGACAGCTCGCGCCCGAACCCGCTCTTCTTCACGCCACCGAACGCCACGCGGGGATCGGAGGCGCAGTAGCCGTTGATGAACACCCCACCGGTGTCCAGCGCCTCGGTCATGCGCTCGGCCAGGGCGTAGTCGGCGGTGTAGAGGGTCGAAGCCAGGCCGAATTCGCTGTCGTTGGCCAGTTCCACGGCGTGGTCGGCGTCACGGGCGCTGATGATCGCCGCCACCGGGCCGAACAGCTCCTGCTTGAACGCCGTCATCTCAGGGGTGACATTGGCGAACACGGTCGGTGCGTAGAAATTGCCCACGCCTTCGAGCTTGTGCCCGCCCAACAACAGGGTGGCGCCTTCGGCCAGGGTGGCCTGGACCTGGCCGTCGAGCTCGTCGCGCAGGTCGTAGCGGGCCATCGGGCCAATGTAGGTGGCCTCTTCCAGCGGGTTGCCGATGGTCAGCGCACGGGTGGCCTCGACGAACTTCTCGGTGAACGCCTCGACGATGCTTTCTTCGACGATCAGGCGCTTGGCGGCGGCGCAGACTTGGCCGGTATTTTGGTAGCGGCCGATCACCGCCGCTTTCACTGCGGCATCCAGGTCGGCGTCAGCCAGCACGATGAACGGGTCGGAGCCGCCCAGCTCCAGCACGCATTTCTTCAATGCGGCACCTGCCTGGGCGCCGATGGCCATGCCGGCGCGCACGCTGCCGGTCAGGGTGATGGCGGCGATGCGCGGGTCATTGATGGCGCGGGTGACACCCTCGGGGGTGACGTTGAGCACCTCGAACACGCCCTCAGGCAGGCCGGCACGCTTGAACAGGTCAGCCAGCAGGTAGGCGCTGCCCATCACGTTAGGGGCATGCTTGAGCACGTAGGTGTTGCCGGCCAACAGGGCCGGGACGGCGCCACGCAGCACTTGCCAGATCGGGAAGTTCCACGGCATCACGGCAAGGATCGGGCCGAGCGGGCGGTACTCGATGCGGGCCTTCTCGATCTGGGTCGGCTCGGGGGCGAGCATGGCCGGGCCGTGTTCGGCGTACCACTGGCACAGGCCGACGCACTTGCTCACTTCACCACGGGCCTGGGTGATCGGCTTGCCGATTTCGCGGGCGATCATCTGGGCAAACGCTTCGGCGTTGGCCTGCAGGGCCTGCGCCAGGGCGAGCAGGTATTCGCTGCGCTGGCCCAGCGACACCTTGCGCCACTGGCCGTAGCCCACCTTGGCACGTTGCAGCGCCGCTTCCAGTGCGGCGTCGGTGTCGAAGGCGTAATGGCCGATCTGTTCGCCGCTGAAGGGATCGACGGAGATGGCGTGGGTCAGGCTGCTGATCTTGCTCATGGCAGGACGCTCATTGTTTTGATGGGGTGAGCCCAGACTAGTGCTGGCGCGTTTTAATGAAAACTGAATAATACTGAGCGAAACATTCACGTTTGGAGAATGACTGTGGACCTGGTGCAACTCGAGATGTTCAAGGCCGTGGCCGAGCACGGCAGCATCAGCGCTGCCGCCCAGCATATCCACCGGGTGCCGTCGAACCTGACTACCCGTATCAAGCAGCTGGAAGAGGACTTGGGCGTCGAGCTGTTCATCCGCGAGAAGAGCCGCTTGCGCCTGTCGCCTGCGGGCTGGAACTTCCTGGAATACACCCGGCGCATCCTCGACCTGGTGCATGAGGCGCGCCTGACGGTAGCCGGCGAGGATCCGCAGGGCACCTTCGCCCTGGGTTCGCTGGAAAGCACGGCGGCGGTGCGCATTCCGGCGCTGCTGGCGGCCTACAACCAGCGTTACCCCAAGGTCGACCTGGACCTGTCCACCGGGCCCTCGGGGACCATGCTTGAAGGGGTGTTGTCCGGGCGCCTGGTGGCGGCCTTCGTCGATGGCCCGGTGCTGCACCCGACCCTCGAGGGCATGCCGGTGTTCGAGGAGGAAATGATGGTCATCGCGCCGCTCAACCACGCACCGGTGACCCGTGCCCGTGACGTCAACGGCGCGAGCATCTATGCCTTCCGCGCCAACTGCTCGTACCGCCACCATTTCGAAAGCTGGTTCGTCCACGATCAGGCCGTGCCGGGCAAGATCCACGAGATGGAGTCCTACCACGGCATGCTCGCCTGTGTCAGTGCTGGCGCGGGGCTGGCCATGATGCCGCGCAGCATGCTCGACAACATGCCGGGTTGCAGCACGGTCAGCGCCTGGCCGATGGCGGAGGATTTCCGCTATCTCAAGACTTGGCTGGTATGGCGACGTGGGACGGTATCGCGCAGCTTGAGCATGTTCATCAAGCTGCTCGAGGAACGCCGCGACGCGCCCCTGTAGGAGCGGCTTCAGCCGCGATGCGGACACTGCGGTACACGGACTAACGGCGCGCCGTTTTGCGAACGCCGGCACCTGGAAATCATCCAATGTGTGTACACCATCCCCCAAAGGGAGGAATGCACCATGCGTACCCATCACTACGGCCTGTGCGCGGCATTGATGCTGGCCCTGGCCATGCCCTGGACCCTGGCGGCGGCCGCCGACCTCAACGCCCCGATCGACCCACAGGGCGTGCAGCTGCAACCCCAGCAACAGAACGGCATCCGCTACCTGCAGGGTGGCATCGGCCAGGATGAAGCCAACGCCCTGTGTCGTACGCCAGGCTACGATTTGCACATCACCCTTTCCATTGGCCGCGATGGCCAGTTCCAGAGCGGGGCGGCGGTGGATATCCAGTCAGCACAGGGGCAATCGGTGCTGGCCTTGCAGGATGTTGGCCCATTGATCTTCGTGCAACTGCCACCGGGGCACTACCGGGTGACCGGCACGGCGGGTGGGCAGACCTTGCAGCAACTGGTGGCGGTGGATGGCAAGACGCCTGCCAGGGTGGACCTGAATTGGCACTGATTCGGTAGGAGTACAAATGTTCTCTTTGGGGTCGGCTTGGGGATTGGTTCGCCGGCAAGCCGGCTCCTACAGGGGGGCGGCATGAGTACGGGATCGCATCTGCAGGATTTGTGCGACGAAGGGTACACCGTGATTTCCGGTGTGCTGGCACCGCTGCAAATCGCGTTGCTGCGCTGTGCCATCGACGACCTGCAGCCGCTGCACTGGGACTACCAGGGGCTGTTGGAACACTACAAGTGTGTCTTCAACCGCGACCCGTTGTGGTTGCCGTTTCTCGACCTGCCACCGTTGATCGAGCTTGCCGAAGCCGCGCTGGGGGCCGACTGTCACGTGATTGGCCAGACGGCATGGCGCAGCCACCCAGGCTACCCTGGCATGGGGTTGCACCTGGATCATCTGACCATGGAACTGCCCGAGTGGCTGAGCAGCCTGCAAAGGTTTACCCAGCCGATGCAAATACTCACCGCGCAACTTTATCTGTGCGATATCGACCAGACGCTGGGGCCGACCTTGGTCGTGCCCGGCAGCCATCATGCAGGCCGCCCGCCCAGGCCGGGCGAGGGCAACTGGCAGGGGCAGGGCGCCGTGCCCATCCTGTGCAAGGCCGGTGACGCGCTGGTATTTCGCAGCGATTGCTGGCACGCCGGTGGCACCAACCACAGCAACGGGCAAATCCGCGACATGCTCCAGGTGCACTATGGCCGGCGGATGGTGGCGCAGAAGTTCTCCCCCTATCTCGCCTGGCAGTTCAATCCCGAAGTGCTGGCGGCGGCCACGCCCCGGCAGCGCAGACTGCTGGGTGAGCATGCGGAGTCGGAATACGATTGAACCTGCGAATGGGACGTACTGTCCTTCAACAATAGTGGCAAAACACTTCAACTTTGAGATTTTTCAGACAATAATCAAAAAACTATTACTACTTGTGACCCGGTGGGGTGCGCCGGGTCGCACGCGTACAACGAGGGGCTGAAGCTCCCGCTTTCCGCAGGCCAGGAAAACAGAGGCCTGTATGTGAAGACCATCAGGAGAAGTCATTGATGAAAACCCGTCTCGCCGCTTCCTTGGCCGCTGCCGTGCTGGCTTTCGCCGGGGCCAACCTGGCCCAGGCCGCGCAGGTTTCCGGTGCCGTGGGCGCTACTGGTCAAGGCGACATGACCTACCGCATCGGCCTGTCGTTCGATTGGGACAAGAAGTGGCTGGAAAGTAGCACCGGCTACGTGACGGGTTACTGGGATGCGGCTTACACCTATTGGGAAGGCGGTGATGCCAGCGGCGCTCACTCGCTGTCGTTGAGCCCGGTGTTCGTCTATGAGTTCAGCGGTTTCACCTACACCCCGTTCATCGAGGCCGGTATCGGCCTGGCGGCATTCTCCAAGACCGATGTGGGCGACCAGCGCATGGGCTCATCGGTCAATTTCGAGGACCGTATCGGCTTTGGCCTGAAGCTGCCGGCCGACCAGAAGATCGGACTGCGCGCCATGCATTACTCCAACGCCGGCCTCAAGCAACCGAACGACGGCATCGAGTCGTACTCGCTGTTCTACAGCAAGGGTTTCTGAACCCACGCCTGACCTTGTAGGCGCCAGCCTTGCTGGCGAACCGCGGTGGCCCGGTTCGCCAGCAAGGCTGGCGCCTACGGAATTATGGTTCGTTCAGCGCACAGCCTTGATCGCCAGCACGTTGCACAGCGGGTGCTCCAGCACGTGCGCCGTGGTGCCGCCCAGGAACGTCTGCATCGCGTCGTGCCGGTGGTTGCCCATGACGATCACATCCACCCGACTCTGGGCGATGTAGTGGGCGATCGCCTTGATCGCCGGCCCTTCGAGAAAGTGCCGCCGCTCCAATGCAATTTCATGATGATCGCCCAGGCGATTGAAGGCGGCACGCTGGGCCGCGCGCACGCTGCCGTCGAAGCCCGGCATGGTCACGGTGCCGGCACCGAAGTCGGCGATATGGGTCTTGGCCGCGTCGCAGACGTGCAGCAGGTGCAGCTCGGCGTTGCATTGCAGGGCCAGGGCATGGGCGCTGTGGATCACCTGTTCGTCCAGGTGTTCGCCGGCGCCATGGCTGTTGAGATCGACCGCGGCGGCGACCTGGCGCGGCAGGGGCAGGCGGATATCGCTGACCAGGTGGACAGCCACCGGGCTGTCCTTGAGCAACTGCCAGTCCAGGGGCGTGACCAACAAGCGCTTGAGCACCGGTTCGTGTTGCACATCCTTGACCAGCAGGTCGCAGCCCAGGCGCTCGATCTGCTCGATGGCACTGCCCAGTGGGTCGCGGGTCAGCAGCAGCTCGGTCGAGACATCCAGCCCGCTGTCGCGC
This sequence comes from Pseudomonas sp. MWU13-3659, assembly GCF_023757525.1. Classification (NCBI taxonomy): domain Bacteria; kingdom Pseudomonadati; phylum Pseudomonadota; class Gammaproteobacteria; order Pseudomonadales; family Pseudomonadaceae; genus Pseudomonas; species Pseudomonas sp. MWU13-3659. The sequence continues at coordinate 187,355 of NZ_JAMSHW010000004.1, forward strand.
AGTTGTTCCGCCGCGTCCGCCAGCCACTGGCGGTTGTCGTCGAGCAGGCGTTCACGCTCGCGGCTGTCGCTCATCAGGCCGAAGGTATCGACATCGTCGACGAAGATATTGATATCCAGCAGGGCGCCGCTGGATTCGGCCAGCGCCGCGGCCCGTTGCAGGGCAGGGCTGTAGCGCATCTGCGGGCCGAGCATGACGAACAACCGCTTGAACTGGCTCATCGCACACCTCCACGTGTGGCAGCCCCCCGTTCATGCCTGGTCTGTCTGGCCCTGGCCGTGCGTTGCGGCCAGGGTGTCGTCCATTGAGTCTAGTCGGGTGCAGCGGGCAAGGCTGCGCCTTGCATTCGCCAGCAAGGCTGGCTCCTACAGCGAACCGTCATAGCGGATAGTGCTTCAGCTCCCGCGCGATCAGCATGCGCTGGATCTCGCTGGACCCTTCGTAGATCTGGGTAATCCGCGCATCCCGGTAGTATTTCTCCACCGGGTAGTCCTCCAGGTACCCGTACCCCCCATGCACCTGGATGGCCATGGAGCACACCCGCTCGGCCATCTCCGAGGCGAACAGCTTGGCCTGCGAAGCCTCCGACAAGCATGGCTTGCCCGCCGTGCGCAGGCGGGCCGCATGCAGGATCAACAACCGCGCGGCATTGACCTGCACCTGCATGTCGGCCAGCAGGTTGGCGATGCTCTGGTGTTCGTTGATCGGCTTGCCGAACTGGATGCGGTCACGGGAGTAGACCAGCGCCGCCTCGAACGCCGCGCGGGCGATCCCCAGGGCCTGGGCGGCGATACCGATGCGCCCGCCCTCCAGGTTGGACAGGGCGATGGCCAGGCCCTTGCCGCGGTCACCGAGCAGGTTGTCGGCCGGGATGCGGCAGTTGTCCAGGGTCACGGCGCAGGTGTCGGAGGCGCGGATCCCCATCTTGTGCTCGCTGCGGTCGACCTTGAACCCCGGGTTGTCAGTGGGTACCAGGAACGCCGACAGGCCTTTCTTGCCCAGCTCCGGATCGGTCACGGCAAACACGATGGCCAGCTTTGCCCGGCGCGCATTGCTGACGAACTGCTTGGCGCCATTGACCACCCACTGGCCATCGACCAACTCGGCGCGGGTGCGCAGGTTGTGGGCCTCGGAGCCTGCCTGGGGTTCGGTCAGGCAGAAGCAGCCGATCACCTCGCCAGTGGCCAGCCGGGGCAGCCAGGCCTGTTGCTGCTCCGGTGTGCCGTAGGCCAGCAGCGGCCCGCAGCCCACCGAGTTGTGGATGCTCATCAGCGCGCCGATGGCGCCGTCACCGGCGGAGATTTCCTCGACCGCCAGGGCATAGGCCACGTAGTCGGTGTAGCTGCCGCCGAACTGCTCCGGGGCGACCATGCCGAGCAGGCCCAGCTCGCCCATCTTGCGCACCACCTCGTCGTCGATCCAGCCGGCCTTTTCCCAGGCCTGGGCATGGGGCGCGATCTCGCCGCGGGCAAAATCCCGGGCCATGTCGCGGATCATGATCTGCTCTTCGCTCAGTTCAAGGTCTTGCATCTGTGTACTCCCGGGCTCACAGGCCTTCGAAGAATTGGTCGACCCGCTGGGCAGTCAGGCCTGCCAGGGTGGGCGGGTTCCAGTGCGGCTGCTTGTCCTTGTCGATAATCAGGGCGCGTACGCCTTCGATGATATCGCCGTATTCGAACCACTGGCGGTCGATGTGCAGTTCCATGGCGAAACAGTCCTCCAGCGCCAGGTGGCGACCACGGCGCAGCAGTTCGAGGGTCACGGCCATGGCCAGCGGCGAGCGGGTTTCCAGCAGGTCGGCGGTGTCCAGCGCCCACTGGCGGCTGTCGCCGATGGCCACGGCGCGCAGTTGCTCGAGGATGCTCGGCAGGTCGGGCAGGGCGAAGAAGTGGTCGATCACCGGGCGCAGTTTCGCCAGTGGTGCGTCTTCCAGTGACTGGGTGCCCAGGCTGGCCAGCAGCCCTTGCAGGTCTTTGAGCGGGTTGGCGCCGAAGATCAGGTGATCGAGCCCGTCATCCAGGGCAGTGAGCTTTTCACTGTCCAGGTACCAGTCGGCCAGGCCGCAGTAGAGGGCATCGGCGGCCTTGATCTGGCTGCCGCTGACACCGAGGTAGATACCCAGCTCGCCTGGCACGCGGGAGAGGAAGTAGCTGCCGCCGACATCCGGGAAGTAGCCGATGCCCACCTCGGGCATGCCCAGCCGGCTGCGCTCGGTGACGATGCGCAGGTCGCAGCCCTGGGCCAGGCCCATGCCGCCGCCGAGGGTGAAACCGTCCATCAGCACCAGCACCGGCTTGCGGTAACGGTGGATGCACAGGTCGAGGGCGTACTCTTCTTCGAAGAAGTCGTGGTGCAGGGTGTCGCCGGCCTTGTAGCTGTCGTGCAGCGAGCGGATGTCGCCGCCGGCGCAGAAGCCCTTGGGGCCTTCGCCGCGCAGCATCACTGCGTGCACGTGTGGATCCTGGGCCCAGCGGTCGAGGTGCTGGCGCAGGTTGCGGACCATGTCGAGGGTCAGGGCATTGAGGCCGGCGGGGCGGTTCAGCGTGAGGTGGCCGATGTGGTTGCGGACCTCGGCCAGTACCTGATCCGTTGCCGAGGGTTGAGCGTGCGCGGTCATCGCGGTCTCCCTGCTTTGTTATTGATTTTCCAAGTGAAGTCCTGGAATGCGCGGGCGGGTCGCTGGATCCTGTCATGCAAATTTGCCCTGTACAATTGGCAAATATGCAGGGTTGCTGTGCATTTTTATCGTTTCGCGCATTCCTGGCCCGACGCGGCACTGTAGCAATTCCACGTCCCCTGTAGGAGCGGCCTTGTGCCGCGAAAGGGCTGCGTAGCGGCCCCAGGATATCAATGCTGTTGCGAAGATTGCCGGGGCCGCTTTACGGCCCTTTCGCGGCACAAGGCCGCTCCTACAGGTAGTGCGATGGTAATCCATCTGCTGGCGCTCACCCCGAAGGGTGATAGCCGCTTCATTGGCCCCATGAAACAATCCCGCCCAGCACTCACCCTGGCGGGGACGACAATAATGAGCAACGCCCAGCTGAACTCACCCGACTGGTACGCCCGGATGGCCCGCGTGGTCGATGCCATCGGCACGTCTGGTTTCGTCGAAGAACTGTTCGCCGCGCTCAACCAGTTGGCACCGTGCCAGGCCATCACGGTGTTCCTCTACCCGCGCAAGGGCCTGCCGTCGGCGCTGTTCGCCAAGGACGAAGACGGCCCCTGGCTGCCCGAGGGCAATGTGCAGAAGTACCTGGAAGGCTACTACCTGCTGTGCCCGTTCTACCGTGCCTGCATGGATGGCGTGGCCGCCGGCTGCTACCGCCTGAGCGATGTCGCCCCGGACCACTTCACCCGCAGCGAGTACTACACCGCGTTCTATCGCCATGCCCACCTGGAAGACGAACTCAACTACCTGGTGCCGCTGGACGCGCATCTGTCCATCGCCGTGGCCCTGGGCAGCACCCGGCGCCTGGGCAGCCGCCAGGTGGCCGAGCTCAAGTGCATCGCCGCCTGGGTGGTGGCGGTGGTGCGCCGGCACTGGGGGCACCTGGACGCCGAGGCTCAGGGCGGGCGCTTCGAGAGTGTGCTGGGGCGGCAGATCAGCGCGGCGCTGAACAACTTTGGTTCGTCACTGCTTACCGAACGCGAGTGCCATATCGCCCAGTACCTGCTGCGCGGCCACTCCACGCGCTCGCTGGCCGAGCGCCTGGGCATCAGCGAAGACACCGTCAAGACCCACCGCAAGAACCTCTACGCCAAGCTCGACATCGCCACCCAGGCCGAGCTGTTCTCACTGTTCATCGCTTCGCTGGCACAGGCCCAGGAAGGCTTGAGCAAGGACCCGCTGGAAAGCTACCTGCGACGGCGCTGAACCACCGCTTCACCTCATCCATACAACGACAATCACCGGCCCGCGCGTGGCCGGAGGGGAGACCTGCGTGCATACGAAAAGCGATTGGCAGCAACGCGCTGCACGGCAACGCTTCATCACCAGCGCATTGATCGACGGGCGCCCGGTTGCGGCCCGCGACGGCGCCACCTTCGCGGCCATCAACCCGGCGACCAACCAGTGCCTGGCCGAAGTCGCCGCCTGCGCCGACAGTGAGGTCGACCTGGCAGTACGTGCGGCACGGCGCGCGTTCGAGCAGGGGCCCTGGGCCCGCATGGCGCCGGGCGAGCGCAAGCGCGTGCTGGTGCGCCTGGCCGAACTGATGCTGGCCCACCGCGAGGAGTTGGCGCTGCTCGACTCGCTGAACATGGGCAAGCCGGTGATGGACGCCTACAGCATCGATGTGCCCGGCGCGGCCCAGGTGTTCGCCTGGTACGGCGAGGCGCTGGACAAGCTCTACGACCAGATCGCGCCCACCGCTGCAAGCGCCGTGGCCATGATCACCCGCGAGCCGCTGGGGGTGATCGGCGCGGTAGTGCCGTGGAACTTCCCGCTGGACATGGCCGCCTGGAAGGTCGCCCCGGCGCTGGCCGCAGGCAACAGCGTAGTGCTCAAGCCGGCCGAGCAGTCGCCGTTTTCGGCCTTGCGCCTGGCCGAGCTGGCGCTGGAGGCCGGGTTGCCGGAAGGCGTGCTCAACGTGGTGCCTGGCCTGGGGGAAACGGCTGGACGTGCCCTGGGCCTGCACCCGGACGTGGACTGCCTGGTGTTCACCGGCTCCACCCAGGTGGGCAAGTACTTCATGCAGTACGCGGCGCAGTCGAACCTCAAGCAGGTGTGGCTGGAGTGCGGCGGCAAGAGCCCGAACCTGGTGTTCGACGACTGCCGTGACCTCGACCTGGCGGCACAGAAGGCCGCGTTCGGGATCTTCTTCAACCAGGGCGAGGTGTGCTCGGCCAACTCGCGGGTGTATGTGCACCGCTCGATCCATGACGAATTCGTCGAGCGCCTTGTGCTCAAGGCCCGCGAATGGTTGCCGGGCGATCCGCTCGACCCGGCAAGCCGCGCCGGCGCCATTGTCGATGCCACGCAGACCGCGCGTATCGAGGCCGCCATCGGCCAGGCCCGGGAGGAGGGGGCGCGCTTGCTGTGTGGCGGTGAGCGCCTGAGTGTGAACGGCTCGCAGAATTTCATCACGCCGACGATCTTCACTGGCGTGGGCCAGGGCATGGCCCTGGCCCGCGAGGAAATCTTCGGCCCGGTGCTGGCAGTCAGCACCTTCGATGACGAGGAGCAGGCCATCGCCCTGGCCAATGACAGCATTTATGGCCTTGCCGCGTCGGTATGGAGCGACGACCTCAACCGCGCCCACCGCGTTGCCCGGCGCCTGAAGGCCGGCACCGTGTCGGTCAACACCGTTGACGCCCTGGACGTCACCGTGCCGTTCGGTGGTGGCCGCCAGTCCGGCTTCGGCCGTGATCTCTCGCTGCATTCGTTCGACAAGTACACCCAGCTCAAGACCACCTGGATCCAGCTGCGCTGACATTCACCTGAGGAGAACAACAATGAACGCACCTTTCTCGCCAACGCGTGACACCCGCGACTACCAGGCCAGCGATGCCGCTCACCACATCCATGCCTTCCTCGACCAGAAGGCGCTCAACGCCGAGGGCCCGCGGGTCATCACCCGTGGTGAAGGCCTGTACCTGTGGGACAACGACGGCCGTCGCTATCTTGACGGCATGTCCGGCCTGTGGTGCACCCAGCTCGGCTACGGCCGCAAGGACCTGACCGCCGCCGCTGCCGCGCAGATGGACCAGTTGGCCTACTACAACATGTTCTTCCACACCACCCACCCGGCGGTGATTGAGCTGTCCGAGCTGCTGTTCAGCCTGCTGCCGGGGCACTACAGCCATGCGATCTACACCAACTCCGGTTCCGAGGCCAACGAGGTGCTGATCCGTACCGTGCGCCGCTACTGGCAGGTGGTCGGGCAACCGCAGAAGAAGATCATGATCGGCCGCTGGAACGGCTATCACGGCTCGACCCTGGCAGCCACGGCGCTGGGCGGCATGAAGTTCATGCACGAGATGGGCGGGCTGATTCCGGATGTCGCGCACATCGATGAGCCGTACTGGTTCGCCGAGGGTGGCGAGCTGACGCCTGCTGAATTCGGCCGTCGCTGCGCCTTGCAGCTGGAAGAGAAGATCCTCGAACTGGGCGCCGAGAACGTTGCCGGTTTTATCGCCGAGCCCTTCCAGGGCGCCGGTGGCATGATCTTCCCGCCGGAAAGCTACTGGCCGGAGATCCAGCGCATCTGCCGCCAGTACGACGTGCTGCTGTGCGCCGACGAGGTGATCGGCGGCTTTGGGCGCACCGGCGAGTGGTTCGCCCACCAGCACTTCGGCTTCGAGCCGGACACCCTGTCCATCGCCAAAGGCCTGACCAGCGGCTACGTGCCCATGGGCGGCCTGGTGCTGAGCAAGCGCATCGCCGAGGCGTTGGTGGAGCGGGGCGGGGTGTTCGCCCACGGCTTGACCTATTCCGGCCACCCGGTGGCGGCGGCGGTGGCCATCGCCAACCTCAAGGCGTTGCGTGACGAAGGGATCGTGCGCCAGGTCAAGGACGATACCGGGCCTTACCTGCAGCGCATCTTGCGTGAGGTGTTCGGTGATCATCCGTTGATCGGCGAAGTGCAGGGCACGGGTTTGGTGGCAGCGTTGCAGTTCGCCGAGGACAAACACACGCGCAAGCGCTTCGCCAATGAGAACGACCTGGCCTGGCAGTGCCGCACGTTTGGCTTCGAGGAGGGGGTGATCATTCGTTCGACCCTGGGGCGGATGATCATGGCGCCGGCGTTGGTGGCCAGTCGTTCGGAGCTGGACGAGTTGGTGGAGAAGACCCGGATTGCCGTGGACCGGACGGCGCGGTTGGTGGGGAGGCGCTGATTCAGGGGAGAGGTCGAGGGCGGTTCGCCAGCAAAGCTGGCTCCTACAGGGGCTGCTTTGCCGGCGAATTTCAGGGGGCCTCTGGATCGTGCCCCAACGATTGCAGGAACAGCGAAAACAGCTCCGGCTGCGATGAGATGTCCAGCTTGGCATACAAGTGCCGCCGGTGGACCTTGACCGTCTCCGGCGAAATCGCCAGCCGCTCGGCCATGGCCTTCGACGAATACCCCCGCAGGACCAGCCGGGCAATCTCCAGCTCGCGCTCCGACAACACCTTGGCCCCGAACAGGCTCATGGCATCGCGCACCTGGCTGGCCATGGCCGGGGCGGGGCGTTGGCCCTGAACCTGCCAGTGCTGCCCCATCAACGCCAGCACCCAGGGGCAGATCATCGTCAACAGCCCCTGGCGCGCCGTGTCGAACCGTTCGCGGGTCCCCAATGACAGTGACAGCGCGCCGGCATCGCCCAGTTGCAGGATGAACTGCACCTCATCCTCCAGCACATGGTCGTGGAAATACTTGAGGTAGTACTCGCTCTGGCGGAACTGGTCCGGTGCCACCTCTTCAAGGCGGTGCAGGCCATCGCCGATGCGCTCCTGGCACGCCTGGTAGAACGGGTCGAGCTGGTAAAGCCCGCTCAAGTACAGGGCCATGGCCTCGGGGTTGCCTTCGCCCTGGGCATCGTAGATTTCCAGGGCCCTGGGCAACCCTTCGCGGGGGTAGAGCATCGCCAGGGCGTTATCGAACGGCAGCCACTGCTGCAACAGCAGGATCAACTGGCGCCAGAAGCGCGGCTGGCCGATCTGCTCGATGGTGCGGGCCAAGCCCGCGTGGGCGCTGGTTTCGGTGAACAGGTTGTGCATGGAGGGCTCTGGTCGGTGGGTTGTTCGCCGGCAAGCCGGCTCCTACGAGTCCGGCGCGGCACCTGTAGGAGCCGGCTTGCCGGCGAACAGCGACCCCGCAGTCTTCGAACTTTCCCACCCGCCCGTCAAGAGGCGTACCCCCTTTAGGTAATTGGCCCCAGCGCCACCTCGGCCTACAGTCCACCCAGGTCCAGCGGCCGCGCGACCGGGTTTTCCCCTCACCACCAATAACAATTCAGAGGAAAAACGCCATGAGCTCCAGCGAAGCTCCCGCCAGCGCGCTAAAACCGCGCCTGGGCGTGTTCGACGTGGTCGCCATCACCGTGTCGGGGGTAACCCCGGCCAGCTCCGTGTTCGTCATCGCCCCGTTCGCCATCCAGCAGGCCGGCAGTGGTGCCTTCCTGTCCTTCATCATGGCCGCGGCCCTGGCGCTGATGTTCGCCTGGTGCTACGCCGAACTGGGGCGCGCCCACAGCACCGCGGGCGGCGAGTATGTCTATGCCAAGCGCGTGTTCGGCGGCTTGGCCGGCTACGCCACGTTCCTCACCGTGCTGGCCTCGTTGCTGTTCATCCCACCCGTGCTGGCCGCAGGCGCTGCGACCTACCTGAACAACGCCCTGGGCACCCGTTTCGACACCCAGACCGTGGCGCTGGTGATCGTAGTGGCCAGCTACGCGCTGGGGATCCTCAACATCCGCCTCAATGCCTGGATCACCGGGTTGTTCCTGATCTGCGAGGTCGCCGCGCTGCTGGTGATCGTGGTGCTGGGCTTCGGCAATGCCAGCCAGCCCGCCGCCAGCCTGCTACAGCCACAGGTGCTGGAGCAGGGTGCACTGGTGGCCGCCCCCTGGGCGCTGGTGCTCGGCGCGGTGGGCATGGCCCTGTTCGCCTTCAACGGCTACGGCGGCGCGGTGCTGCTGGCCGAGGACATGAAGGATCGGGGGCTTACCGTGCACCGTGCGGTGCTCTGGTCGTTGGCCGTGGTGGTGGCGATCGAAGTGATCCCGCTGGCCGCCTTGCTGATCGGCGCACCGTCGCTGCAGGCGATGCTGGCCAGCGGCGACCCGATCGGCTACCTGCTCACCGCCCATGGCAATGCCACCCTGGCGCGCCTGGTGAGCGCCGGGATTTTCCTCTCGGTGTTCAACGCCATCGTCGCCATCGTCATCCAGGTCGGGCGGGTGGTATACAGCAGCGGCCGCGACGCGATCTGGACACCGGGCCTGAACCGCGCCTTCACCGTGATCCATCCACGTTGGGAATCGCCATGGCTGGCTACGCTGTTCCTGGCGGTCCCCTCGGCGTTGCTGAGCCTGTCCGGCAGCCTCGAGGAGCTGACCACGTTCACCGTGCTGCTGCTGTTGCTGATCTACCTGGTGGTCGCCGCCTGCGCCCTGTGCAGCCGGGTGCTGCGCCGCGACCGCGAACACCCTTATCGCATGCCGCTGTGGCCCTTGCCTGCATTGCTGGCGGTCAGCGGCGCCGGCTGGTTGCTGGTAACCCTGCTGGGCGAGGCGTCCTGGCGTGACCTGCTGATCATCCTCGGGTTGCTGGCGGTGTCGGTCACCCTCTACAGCACCCACGGTCGGCTCAGCCCGACCTTCCAGAAACTGTGAATATCCAAGGAGCAGACATGCGCACGCGTCAACTCGGCATCACCCTCGGCCACGGCACCCCGGGCCCGTTCAATGCCATTACCGATGTACCAGGGGTGCGGGTCGGCCACAGCACCCTGATCGACGAACAACGCCCGGCGCCGATCCGCACCGGGGTGACCCTGATCGAGCCTCGTGCCGGTGCGGCGCGCCTGCAGCCGTGCTTCGCCGGTTGCCATGTGCTCAACGGCAACGGCGACGCCACGGGGTTGGAGTGGGTTCGCGAGGCCGGCCTGCTGACCACGCCGATCGCTATCACCAACACCCACAGCGTCGGCGTGGTGCGCGACGCGCTGATCGCCGCCGAGCGCGAGCGCTTGCCGGATGATGCCGTGTACTGGTGCATGCCGGTGGTGATGGAAACCTTCGACGGCGTGCTCAACGACATCTGGGGCCAGCATGTGACGCCTGCGCAGGTACGCCAGGCGCTGGACGCCGCCACCTCGGGGCCGGTGGCGGAAGGGCCGGTGGGCGGTGGCACGGGGATGATCTGCCATGAGTTCAAGGGGGGCATCGGTACCGCCTCGAGGCGCCTGGAGGCCGGCTGGACCGTTGGCGCCTTGGTCCAGGCCAACCATGGCCAGCGCCAGGAATTGAGAGTGGATGGCTATCCGGTCGGGCGCCAGTTGGCGCATTTGCCCTCGCCATTCGCCGAGCAACGCACCGGCACGCCGGGCATGGGCTCGATCGTGGTGGTGATCGCCACCGATGCGCCACTGCTGCCGCACCAGTGTCAGCGCCTGGCCCAGCGGGCGTCGATCGGTATCGCCCGCACGGGCGGCGGCACCGAGGATTCCAGTGGCGATATCTTCCTGGCGTTCTCCACCGGCAACCAGGAACTGCCGCCAGCCGATTACGCACGCCAGGAGCTGGCGCAGTGCTCGCAGGTGCGCATGCTCAACAACGACCACATCTCGGCGGTGTTCCTGGCGGCGGCGGAGGCGGTGGAGGAGGCCATCGTCAATGCCTTGCTGGCCGGGCGCACGATGGTGGGCAAGGATGGGGTGGTGGTGCCAGGGCTGGAGGGCGACACGCTACTGACAGCGCTACATGAAACGGGCTGGAAATCGGCTGCCCGCTAACCCGTAGGAGCCAGCCTTGCTGGCGAACCGGGCCAACGCCGACTTCAGCGTCGCCCCGTTCGCCAGCGAGGCCTAGGCTTGGACCAATGTATTGCGACCCGCGCGCGAAACCCGCAGCGCCACCAGGCTACCCACCACGATCAACCCTGCCAGCGCATACAGCGCCGCATCGGTCGAGCCGGTCTGGTCCTTGATGAAACCCACCAGGTAAGGGCTAAGGAAGCCCGCCATCTGCCCCACCGAGTTGATGATCGCCAGGCCAGCCACTGCGGCGCCGGCACTCAGCAGCGCGGTAGGCATCGGCCAGAACATCGGCAGGCCGGTCAGCGCACCCATGGTGGCGATCGACAGGCCGAGGATGGCGAGGGTCGGGTTGGCGGCGAAGTTGACTGCAATCAACAGACCCAGGGCGCCCATCAGCATCGGCACGACAAGATGCCAGCGGCGCTCGTTGCGCAGGTCCGCCGAGCGGCCAACGACAATCATGAACACCCCTGCCAGCAGGTAGGGGATGGCGCTCAGCCAGCCGATCAGCAACGGGTTGTCGAAGCCCATGTTCTTGATGATCGACGGCAGCCAGAAATTGATCGCGTAGACGCCGCTCTGGATGCAGAAGTAGACGAAACCGAAGGTCCAGATCAGCGGGTTGGTCAGCACCGCGAGCAGGCTGTCACCGCTGGTGACGGGCTTGCTGGCCGCGTCGGCCTTGAGGTCGGCCTCGATCATCTTGCGTTCGGCCGGGCTCAGCCAGGCCGCCTTCTGGTAACCGTCGCTGAGCAGCACGATCGCCAGCGCACCCAGCACCACGGTGGGCAGGCCCTGGATCAGGAACATCCACTGCCAGCCGGCCAGGCCATGCTGACCTGCGGCGAAGTGGTCGAGGATCCAGCCAGAGAACGGCCCGCCCAGCAGCCCGGACACCGGGATCGCCGACATGAACAGGGCCATGACCCGGCCACGGCGATCAGCCGGGAACCAGCGCGAGAGGTACAGCACAACGCCAGGGAAGAAGCCGGCCTCGGCGGCGCCGGTCAGCAAGCGCAGGGTGTAGAACTCGGTGGGCGTGGTGACGAACAGCAGGCAGGTGGACAGGCTGCCCCAGGCGATCATCATCAGCGCGATCCAGCGCCGCGGCCCGAAGCGGTTCAGCGCCAGGTTGCTGGGCAGGCCGCAGAGCACGTAGCCGATGAAAAAGATGCCGGCCCCCAGGCCGTACACCGTTTCGCTGAACTTCAGGGCGTCGAGCATCTGCAGCTTGGCGAAGCCGACGTTGACGCGGTCCAGGTAGTTGAACAGGTAGCAGATGAAAATGAACGGGATCAGCCGCAGGGTGACACGCCGGTACAGCGCGTCGCGGGTGATCTCGGTGCCTTGGTCAAGGGCGGGGCTGTGTGCCATGATCGGGTTCTCTTTTGTTATGGTTGTCGCCGCGTCGCCTGTTCCGGCGCTCGCCTTGAGGAGTCTCGGGGAGTGTAGCGCGGCTGTCTTTGTGCTTTCGCACAGCCTGGGGCGCGGGCTGCTGTGCCGCCGACCAAAACCCGCCACTGCAAGGAACCCTGCATGTTCGAGCTGGACCACGACCTGGCCCAGGACATCGTCGACCGGGCGATGGCCATCCTGCCGTGCAACGTCAACGTGATGGACAGCCAGGGGCTGATCCTCGGCAGTGGCGAGCCCGAGCGCATCAACACCCGCCACGAAGGTGCCCAGCTGGTGTTGGCCAACGGCCGGATCGTCGAGCTCGACGGGGAGGCCGCCAAGTGCCTCAAGGGCGTGCAACCCGGCGTGAACCTGCCGTTGATGCTCGATGGCCGACTGATCGGCGTGCTGGGGCTGACCGGTGATCCGCAACAGCTGCGTACCTATGGCGAACTGGTGCGCATGACCGCCGAAATGCTCTTGGCCCAGCGCCACCTGCAAGTGGAGCAGCAATGGCGGCGCCAGCGTTGCGACGACTTGCTGGCCTTGCTCCTGGGCGGCAGCGGCGACTCGCCGCGGCTGGTCGACGAGGCTCAGCAACTGGGGCTCAAGCCCAACCTGCCACGCATTCCCTGCCTGTTCGAACTGCAATCGGGGCCACCGGCCGAGGCGTTGTCGGCGTGGCTGATGAGCCGCTACCCGGACAGCTGGTGCGTCAGCCCGGCGCGGCAATCGTTGCTGTGGTGCCGCCCGGCGAGCGTGGCGCTGGATGAAGCGCGGCTGCTCGAACGGCTGCGGCGCCATGGCTGGGAGGTTGAACGCCTGGCCTTGGGCGGCCCGGCGCAGAGCCTGGAGCAGTTGCGCCGAGGTTATCGGCGCGTGCGCGATCTGCTGGCCTACGGCCGTGAAGTTCTACCTCGTGAATGCCTGCTCTCGCTGGCGCGCTACCGCCTGCCCGCGCTGCTCTGGCGGCACCGCAACGATGATGCCCTGGACGAACTGCTGGAGCCGCTACAGCGTATCCGCGCCAAGGACAGCAGCGGCCAGCTTCTCGCCACCCTGCGCGCCTGGTGTGCCCATGATGGGCAGAGCCAGGCTTGCGCCGATGCCCTGGGTATCCACCGCAACAGCTTGCGTTACCGGCTGGAGCGGATCGCCGAAGTGGGCGAGGTGGACCCGTTGCGGATGGAGGGCATGCTCAGCCTCTACCTGGGGCTGCAACTGATTCCGGCATGAGAGACGGTCGTAGGCACCTCTGATTCTTGCTAGCGCTACCATCTGCTAATACTGCCATTGTGATGCCATCCCCCTGATGTCCTGCATGTGCTGGGCTACAGTGCGCTGAACTGGACGAGCAAAGGAGTTGCCGCAATGCGCAAGTCAAGGAAGGTGACGCTGCTGTGGGGGCTGTTTGCGCTGGCAACGACGGTGCACGCTGTCGATCTTGACCAAGGCTGGGATGGGAAGACGCTCGGCAATTGGCAGCAGCTATCGCAAGGGTCGCGTTACGTACCGCTGTCCTGGGCGCAAGCGCTGGAGGCTCCGGGTCAGCAAAGCCGTTTCATCACAGAGCGCAACCTGGCCAACTACGGTTACTCGGCGTATCAGGCGCAGTATCAAGGGCGGGCGCTGCTCTTGCCGGCTGGCTTCGTTCCAGACGACAACAATGATCGCCACCTGTCCTACACCCGCTTGCGCTGGTATGCCGGCCAGGGTGACCGGGAGGCCTGGCTGGGCATGAATTGCTCGGCCTGCCACACCAGCACCGTGCGCTACAAAGGGCAGGCCATGGTGGTCCAGGGTGGGCCGACCAATGCGGACTTCCAGGCGTTCTTCAACGACATGGAGCGCGCCATGCGGGAAACCGAACACGACGCCGCCAAGTTCGCGCGCTTTGCCCAGGCCGTGCTGGGTGACCAGGACACCCGAGCTAACCGCCAGCAATTGATGCAGTCGCTGGCGCGGCTTAACGCATTCTATGCGCGCAATCGCGAACTCAACGGCAATACCATCGACTATGGTCCTGGGCGGCTCGATGCCGTCGGCCATATCCTCAACAAGGTCAGCCAGATCAGCGGCGCGCCCAACCCGCAGGCCAACCCCGCCGACGCACCGGTCAGCTATCCGTTCCTGTGGAACGTGCCGCAGCATGACAAGGTGCAGTGGAACGGCATGGTGCAGAACCAGCGCCTGACCGTGCTCAGGCACCAGAGCATCGATGTGGGTGCCCTGGGGCGCAATGTCGGTGAGGTGATCGGCGTGTTCGCCGATGTGGTGCCCGTGAAGGACCCTAAATGGCTGCACGGTTTCGTCTCCAGCGTAAAGGTCAAGAACCTGGAAGTGCTCGAGGAGTCCTTGCGTACGCTCAAGCCACCGCGTTGGCCCGATGCGGTGCTGGGCGTGCCCGACCCGGCGCTGGTGGCCACCGGCGCCAGGCTGTACGGCAACCTCAAGTGCGACAGTTGCCATGTCAAGCTCGACCGTACCGACCTGCGCACACCGATCAAGGCGCACATGGTGACGATCGCCAGCCAGGAAACCCAGTCCCCTGAACGCATCGGCACCGACCCGGGAATGGCCTGTAACGCCTATCAGTACAAGTCCGATGCCGGTGTGCTGGCAGGCATGTCGGCGCCGGGTTTCAAGGGCGAAAAAACGCAGCCTGTCCAGCCCTATGACCGCGTTGCCAACATGCTGGCGGTAACGGTCAAGCAAACGTTGCTGGGCCAGCGCCACGATGTTGCCGAACTGGTCGCCGGGGGCTTTCTGGGTGTCCCGGTAAAACCCGAGCGCGTGCCAGGTTTCCGTAACCGTGCGCTGTTCACCGCCAAGGATGAGCAGGACCTGCGCGAAATCAATTGCTACAATGCCGCGGCCAGTGTGCCGACCCTCGCCTACAAGGCACGGCCGCTCACGGGCATCTGGGCGACCGCACCCTATCTGCACAACGGCTCTGTCGCCAGCCTGAACGAACTGCTGCTGCCGCCGGAGCAGCGCATGAAGGTGTTCTACACCGGCACGACCGAGTTCGACCCGAAGAACGTCGGTTTCGTCGCCACCGAGGGGCAGGGCAACCGTTTCCGTTTCGACACCACGCGGCGTGGCAACAGCAACGCGGGCCATGATTATGGTGTCGGTGCACTCAAGCCTGAGGAGCGCATGGCCTTGCTCGAATACCTGAAAACACTGTGAAGCACCTGGGGCCGCGCGGACTGCTCGGCCCCTGATGTGTTGGAAACGCCCAAACCCGCCACTTCCTGTTTTGTGCATCCGACCAAAGCGCAGGTAAGTCGTACCTGTCAGCATGCGGCCATCAGGACAGGAGAATCCCATGAAGATCGTCATCGCCCCCGACTCGTTCAAGGACAGCCTCGACGCCGCCGGTGTCGCCCAAGCCATCGCTCGCGGCCTGGCCGAGGTCTGGCCCGAGGCCGAGCTGCTCGAATGCCCCATGGCTGACGGTGGCGAAGGCACCATGGAGGCGATAGTCGCCGCCAGCCATGGCGAGCTGCGTCACCTTCAGGTGCGTGGCCCGTTGGGTGAGTGCGTCGAGGCGGGTTGGGGCTGGCTGCCGGACAGCCGCACGGCAGTGATCGAGATGGCCCAGGCCAGCGGCATCCAGCTGGTGCCCAGCGCCCAACGCGATGCCTGCCGCAGCAGCACCTGGGGCACCGGTGAGCTGATCGCTGCGGCTTTGGCCGCTGGCGCACGGCGTATCGTCCTGGCCATCGGTGGCAGCGCCACCAACGACGGTGGCAGCGGCATGTTGCGCGCGCTGGGCCTGCGTCTGTTCGATGCCGACGGCCAGCCATTGGCCGAAGGCGGCCTGGCCTTGGCGCAGTTGGCGCGGATAGACGCCAGCGATCTTGATCCGCGCCTGGCCGAAGTGCAGGTGGAGGTTGCCGCGGATGTCGATAACCCGCTGTGCGGCCCCAATGGCGCCTCGGCGATCTTCGGCCCGCAGAAGGGCGCCAACCCTGAGCAGGTGCAGGCGCTGGACCAAGCCCTGGCACATTTTGCCGATCACTGCGCCCGCTTGCTGGGCAAGGACGCACGCGGCGAGCCGGGTAGCGGCGCGGCCGGGGGCATGGGGTTCGCGGCCAAAGCCTTCATGGGGGCGCGCTTTCGCCCCGGTGTGGAGGTCGTCGCCGAGCTGGCCGGGCTGGATGCCCTGGTGCAGGGCGCCGACCTGGTGATTACCGGCGAGGGGCGTTTCGATGCGCAGACGTTGCGCGGCAAGACACCGCTGGGCGTGGCGCGGGTGGCCAAGCAGCATGGTGTACCGGTAGTCGTGCTGGCCGGGACCCTCGGTATAGGTTACGAGCAGTTGTATGCCCATGGCATCGATGCCGCGTTCGCCCTGGCCAGCGGGCCGATGACCCTGGAGCAGGCATGCGCCGAGGCCGGGGCGCTGCTCAAGGCGCGGGCAGGGGATGTGGCGCGGTTGTGGCAGGTGGCGCGTCAAGGCAACTGACTGCCTGTAGGAGCGGCTTCAGCCGCGATCACCCGCGAAGTGGGTGCCAGACACGGCGTTGCCTGCATCGCGGCTAAAGCCGTTCCTACAGAGGAGCTGACGGCGCAGCCCAAAGCCATTCAAGGCTGCCGCGAGGCCTCCATGATCCGCTCCAACCCCGCATATTCCTTGTGGCCCACAGGTACCAGCCCCGTGGCTTCCTGCGAAGCCACGAAACCCGCCAGCCCTTGCTGATCCTCCAGCATCGCCTTGCGCAACCGTTGCTTCAATGCCGGGCACAGGCCAGCACTGAACACATACGGGTCGTAGTAGATCGGCGCCGAGCGCCACAGTACCCGCAACGCGCCGGGTCGATGGCGTGCTCGGCCAGGTAGGCGTCGGCCCGCTCGCTGGCGACGAAGGCGGCATCCACCCGACCGTCGAGCAACGCTTGCAGGGCGTTGTCGTGATTGCCGGCATACACCAGCGAACTGAAGTAACCCTGCAGCGGCGCACCTACAAGACCCGCGAACTCGACACTGGGCACCAGGCTGCCCGAGGTGCTGGCCGGGTCGCTCAACGCCACCCGAGTACCTTTCACGGCATTGAGGTCGGTAGGCCCCTCGGCGCGGGTCAGCAACAGCGCCTGGTAATGGTTGCCCGCAGGTGTATAAGGCCCGGCGTTAAGTGTGAAAGTGGCGAAAGCCTCGATGCGCGGGTCGCGGCGATGGGCGAGCAAGTAGGCGGCCGGGCCCAGCCTGGCGATGTCTGCGCCCCCGGAAACGACGGCATCGACCACGCTTTCATAGGAGCGGTTGACCACCAGCTCCACCGGCACGCCAGCCGCTTTGCCCAGGCGTTCGAGCAATGGCTGGTGCTCGCGCAGCATGTCCTCGACGTTCTTGATCGGGATGATTGCCAACCGCAGGCTGTGCGGCTTGCAATTGGCCAGTGCGGTGCCGGCCAGCAAGCTGGCCAGCGCCAGTGCGACAAGAGGCTTCAGTACACGCATGCCTTCTCCTCGGTGCCCTTGAACGGCGGATAGTCGTGCAGTTGGGCGGACGACAGCGGGCGGCTGAAATGGTAGCCCTGGGCGATGTCGCAGCCGGCGAGCTTGAGGCACACCACCTGTTCGCGGGTCTCGACCCCCTCGGCCACCACTTCCAGGCCCAGGCGCTTGGCGAGGATGATGGTCGAGGACACGATCGGGCTGTCGTCATGGCTGTTGCACAAGGGGGCGATCAGTGCCCGATCGATCTTGAGCTTGGACAGCGGCAGTGATTGCAGGTGGGCAAAGCCCGCGTAGCCACGGCCGAAATCGTCGAGGCTGATGCCCAGCCCGGCACCGCGCAGGCGGTGCAGGTGTTCGACGGCGCAGCCTTGCGGGTCGAGCACGGTGGTTTCGGTGATCTCAAGTTCCAGGCGCTGGGGGGCGATACCGTAGTACTCCAGTTCCGCCAGCAGGCGCTCGCTGAAATCGGCCTGGCGCAACTGAAGGGCCGAGACATTGACCGCCAGCCGCGCGCCTTGGTCACGCAGCCGCCAGCGCGCCAGCTCCTCGCAGGCCAGGCGCAGTACCTCCCAGCCCAGCTCGACGATGAAGCCGCTGCGCTCGGCGACACCGATGAAGCGGTCAGGGTAGAGCAAACCGATTTCAGGGTGCTGCCAGCGCACCAAGGCCTCATAACTCTGTACCGCCAGGGTGTCGAGGCGGACCTGCGGCTGGAAGTGAAGCACGAACTGGCGCTCGGCCAGCGCGCTGCCGAATGCCTGCTCCAGGGTGAAGGCCTGGATGTCGGTCAGGTTGAGCGAGGGGTCGAAGAAGCGGTACTGGGCCCGCCCGGCCTGCTTGGCCGAGTACATGGCGGCGTCGGCGCAGCGGATCAGCGTATCGATGTCCTGGCCGTCACGGGGGCAGATGCTCACGCCGACGCTGGGGCTGGTGTTGACCTCCTGGCCATCCAGGGCGTAGGTCGCGGACAGTCTCTCCACCAGCATGCGTACCCAGGCGTCGATCTGCTCTTCGCCGCGTTCCCCGGCCAGCAGCACCACGAATTCGTCACCGCCGAAGCGTGAAGCTTCGTCACCCGGCTCCAGCAGGCGCCGGATGCGTCCGGCCACGGCCTGCAGCAACAGGTCGCCGATCTTGTGCCCGAGCGAGTCGTTGATCGACTTGAAACGATCCATGTCGATGAACAGGATCGCCATCAAGCGCCGTTTGCCACGTTGATGGGGTAATGCCTGGCCGGCGACTTCGACGAACTGGCGACGGTTGTGCAGGCCGCTGAGGTGGTCGGTGGCGGCTGCGTGACTGCTGCGTCGGTGGGCGTCCTCCAGCCGGCCGATCAGTTGCTGGTTGAATCGCTGGGCGCGCTCCAGTTCACGGAACGCTTCATGGCGCTTGCGCAGCAGGCGCAGGCCCCAGGCCAGGCTGGCGAGGATCAGCAGGGTCATGCTCAGGTTGAGCCAGAACTGGCGGTGGCTGGCCAGCAGGGTGGGGGCGAGGATTTCGTCATGGCGTTGGCTGACCACCACGCTGAAGCCGCGTTCGGGCACCCGTCGGTACAGGCTCTGGTAGGGGCCGGCGAGGGTGTATTGGGTGAGTTGGCCGGATTCCTCGCCCGTGCCCGGCAGGCCCGGCACTAGCGTGTCGCCGGCCACCACCACGCCGCTGGTGTCGATGCGCAGGCGTTCCTGGCCGTCGTCCTGCAGCAACCGCACCAGGCCGCTGCGGCCCAACTCGATGTGCTGGAACAGTACGGCCAGGTAGCCGATGTCCAGCTGCACCACGAGGATGCTGTCGATCTCGCGACCCGGCAAGTCAGTCAGCGGCAGCAGGAAGGGCAGGCGCCAGGTGGGCAGTGCCGTGGGGGTTGCCGACGGTGTGGTACGGGGCAGGAAGGCCTTGAAACCGTAGTGCGAGACATGGACCTTGAGCTGGTCGAGCCAGGCCTGTGAGAGTTGCTCGGGTTCGTCGGCGTGGCTGGAGGAGAGCAGGCGACCGTTGCGGTCGTACAGGCTCATGCGCTTGAACACCGGGTCTTCGGCGAGCACCCGGGCCAGGCTCAGGTTGCCCTGGCGCAGGCGACGCATGTCGTCCTGGGTGACGCGGCCGACGGCCTGGGCGCGGTCCACCAGCTGGCGCAGGTTTTCCGCGACGATGCTGGCCAGGTTCAGGTGTTCGCCGGCTTTTGCGGCCAGGGCGTCTTGGCGGGAGGCGGTTTTCTGGCTGATGTGCAGGGCCCAGAGGAAGGTCAGGGTGACGGCGCACAGGGTCATTAGCAGGAGTGGCAGGAGGCCTGCGGGGGAGAGGGGGCGGCGGATCACTGCTTGGGTTCCCTGCCTTGGGTTTGGGGTTTCAAATTACGACAGAAACATGACAAAGGGATGACTGGTGGCGATGTGCCTTTATTTGTTTTTTGCGAGGTTATCGAATGGGCAAGTCGTACTGAATATATGTGGCTTCATGGTTGTTATTGTTATTGTTATTGTTATTGTTATTGTTGTTGTTGTTGTTGTTGTTGTTGTTGTTGTTGTTGTTGTTGTTGTCGGTGGTGGTGGTGGTGGTGGTGGTTTTTCAAGTTGTGGGCATATCCGTTTGCTAAGTTGACGCTGATTCACCTTTCCGCCCTTACGGCGGGTTACTTTGGTCTTGGCCAAAGTAACCAAAGCCGTGCGCTCCATCATACGGCCCTCCGCTACGCTCCGGGTCCCTTCGCTCCGGCGCCTTCCGGGCCCGCGCGGCCTACGACTTGCTGCGCAAGTCTACATCTCGCGCCTTCGGCTACGCCGAAGGGTGCTGCGCACCTGGCCCTCCAGACGCCTGCGCTCAGCCTCCTGAAGTCGCGAAGTTACGGGCGGCGCCTAGACAGGCGCAGCTGTCGCTAGTTGTTTATTCATGTTCTTGAGTACGCATTCGCCGGCAAGGCCGGCTCCTACCTGACGGTGTACGCCGCTCCATTGTAGGAGCCGGCTTTGCCGGCGAACCAATGGTACAAACAATACATCCATCACAGCATTACAACGCCATCAATGCTTTCGCTCTTTGCTCTTTGCTCTTTGCTCTTTGCTCTTTGCTTCTGCGAGCGCGCAGCGCCTCGCCCGGCTTTTGATCTTGATGCGCGATAGTCCAGGCGCCGCCAATTGCGACTTCAGGAGGCCGAGCGGAGTTCTTGCGTAGTGGGGCGACGGCCATGGATGGCCGTCGAGCGCTGCGCCCCAGGATGGGGCGTTCAGCGCGGTACCCGCGGGAGCAACAAAGGCATGAGGGGATCCCGCAGTGCGCGGGACGGATGATGGAGCCGACGGCTTTGCCTACTTTGGCCAAGACCAAAGTAGGCCGCCGTAAGGGCGGAAAGGTGAATCGGCGTCACCATCGCCAATGGATATGCTCACAAACCTCCAAACCCACACTCTGAAAGCCGAAGCCGAAGCCGAAGCCGAAGCCGAAGCCGAAGCCACCGGCAAATCCCCCCCAGCCCGCGACAAGTTGTCTGCTTGACTTAATCACATGTAACAAGCCGTGTATCTTGACTTAAAGGTCAGATTTTGTGAAATTGCGCGCCCTCCGTGTCTCACAGCACCAGAACAAAGCATGGGCGGCGCCCGACCGCCCAGAGGATCAACCATGTCCAACCGTGATATTTCCCGGCGCTCGTTCCTGCAAGGCGGGCTGATCGCCGGTGTCGGCGTGACCCTGGCCCCACTGGGTAGCCAGGCCTTCGCCGCCCTGATGGAAAACAAGGTCACCACCTCGCCGCAAAAGTGGATGAACCACGACGGCAAGGCGCGCTTCCGTAACGACGCGCTGTCCAAGGTCTGCGGCAACAAAGTCTTCGCCCGCGACATTCGCGCCAAGGACATGCCGGGCTGGCCGCAGCAGCAAGGCCACGCCATGCTGCTCAAGGCCACCAAGGCCGACCAGATCTACGCAGGTTACGACCTGTCGCTGCTCGGCGCCGACCTGCAGCCCGACCGCATCGTCACCGCCGACGACCTGAAGAAAGACGGTATCGCCTGGCCCGAAGCCCATTCGCCAGACCCGCTGCTACCCCCCGGCCAGGTGCCGATGTTCATCGGCCACCCGGTGGCGATCCTGATCTGGAACGACTTCGAACGCTTCCGCAAGGCCAAACTCAAGCTGCAGTTCAACGACAAGGCGATCCGCTACGGTGCCCAGGCCCCGCTGTACCAGCGCGACCCCTACGGCAGCTTCCGTTTCGTGCGCGTGGGCGGCAAGACGCCGTTCGACGAGGACGAATACTCGAGCCTGAAGAACACCATGCTGTTCCCCAGCATCCTCGCCCGCAAGCCGGTG
Source organism: Pseudomonas sp. MWU13-3659 (assembly GCF_023757525.1). Taxonomy (NCBI): domain Bacteria; kingdom Pseudomonadati; phylum Pseudomonadota; class Gammaproteobacteria; order Pseudomonadales; family Pseudomonadaceae; genus Pseudomonas; species Pseudomonas sp. MWU13-3659. The sequence goes on from NZ_JAMSHW010000004.1 coordinate 208,980, forward strand.
TGGACCGCCGAGCCCAAGCAGCACGGCAACCTCACCGAGCAGGGCATGTTCTACGCCCAGCGCATCGACGAGCAGCTCAAGCAGCCGCCGGAAGACTGGCTGCTGTTCGACGAGCGCTACAAGACCCCGTCGATCGAGCCTGCGGCCCTTGAGCCGGACAACGGCAACGGCTGGTACGACCCGGCGACCGGCACCCTGCATTTCGTCGTGGCCACCCAGTGCCCGTTCGAAGTGGCGCAGGAATGCGTGCACATGATCAAGCCGTCGCGTTTCGCCCTGAAGCACCTGAACATGCACCCGGGCTACACCGTCGGCTACGGCTCCAAGGACAACAACATCTTCGTGTTCTACGCCGCTGTCGCCGCCCTGTACGGCGCGGGCGTGCCGATCCGCCTGGCCAACGACCGCTACGAGCAGTTCCAGAGCGGCATCAAGCGTCACCCGTTCGACATCCGTTACCAGCTGGCCGTCGACAAGCGGGACATGAGCTTCAAGATCTTCCGCGCAGACATGACCGTCGACGGCGGCGGGCGCATCAACTACAGCCCGTCGGTGGCCGCCGTGGGCGCCACCGCGGCGCAGTCGATCTACTACATGCCGCAGAACGACCTGTCGGTGACCGCCTACCATTCTCGCGGTGTGGAGGCCGGCTCCATGCGTGGCTACGGCACCCTGCAGAGCATGGCCGCCACCGAGATGATGGTCGACGAAATCGCCGATCGCCTGGGTGTTGACGCCATCGAGCTGCGCCGCAAGAACGCGCTCAAGTCGGGCATGAAGAACACCCAGGGCGCAGTGCCCGCCGGTGCCCTGCGTCTGCACGAGATTCTCGACAAGGCCGCCGAGCATGAGTGGTGGAAGAACCGCCATGCACGCAAGCAGGCCGAGGACGCCAAGGACCACGACAACTGGTACGGGGTTGGCTTCGCCATCACCCAGAAGGGCTTCGGCACCGGCTCTGAAGCACCGATGGCGGCCGTCGAGTTCACCGCTGACGGTCGTATCACCCTGCGTCATATCGGTACCGAGCTGGGCACGGGCATGTCGACCTCCCAGGCTCTGGTGGTCAGCGACTTCCTTGGTTGTGTCGCCGACGAAGTGAAGACCGCCCAGACCGAATGGCCGGAGCTGCAACTGAGCACCAGCGGCAACCCGTACCTGATCAGCCAGGCCGAGCAGGACGCCGCGCTGCGCGACCCGCGTTGGGTCGGCAAGCTGGCCTCGCCGTCGTCGGCGACCAACTCGGCGTTCTACTTCAGCCACGCCACCCGCGAAGCGGCCCGCGTGCTGTTCAACCATGGCCTGTGGCCGGCGGCCATGGCGCTTTGGAGCCAGGGCCCGTTCGGTGGCCAGGCCAACCCACTGGTGGTGCGCCGCGAAAACGCGGTGTGGGTCAACGGCGCGCTGACCGGCAACGGCCTGGCGCCGATCCCGTTCGCCGAGCTTGCCAAGAAAGCCCACGAGATGGGCCTGGTCACCGGTGCCAGCGTGCACGGTTTCAACCGCTGGAGCTGGGCCGAGGCTGACTTCGTCATCGACGGCGTGCGCGAGCGCCTGCCGCTCGACGCCCTGGCGGTGAAGTACGGCGACGGCGCGGTGAACGCCAAGAAAGCGCAGATGAACAGCAACGGCTTCCACCTGCTGGACCGGCAGAACGCCGAGTACCCGGCCACCCAGCTGAACAACGCCATGGTCACCTACTACAGCCCGGTGGCGACCATCGTCGAGGTCAAGGTGAACAAGGGCAGCGGCGAAGTGAGCGTGCTCAACCACCACAGCTGGGTCGAGTGCGGCCGGGTGCTGGTGCCCGAGCTGGTCAAGGGCCAGCTCGAAGGCGGCATCGCCATGGGCATCGGCCACGCGCTGTTGGAAGAAATGCCGCTGTACGAGGGCGGCCCGGGTGAGGGTGATTGGAACTTCAACCGCTACCGCCTGCCGATGGCCCGGCATGTGGCGGTGTGGAAGCAGACGTCGGAGATCCTGCCGCCGCTGTCACCCACCGATCCATCCAAAGGCATCGCCGAAGTGGTGATGATCCCGGTGGTCGGCGCCATCGGCAACGCCGTGGCCCACGCCATCGGCAAGCGCGTGCGCGACCTGCCCATCACCCCCGCCCGAGTCAAGGAGGCCCTCAATGGCTGACCGCAAGCTGCAACTGACCCTCAATGGTCAACCTGTCGTCACCGAAGTGGTCCCCGATGACCTGGCGATGATCGACTACCTGCACGAATACCAGAACCTCACCGGCTCCCGCCTGGGCTGCGGCCAGGGCATCTGCCACGCCTGCGTGGTGATCGTCGACAACCCCGACGGCACCAGCGAGGAGGTGCGTACCTGCATCACCGGCGCGCACTACTTCGAGGGCAAGAAGGTCCGCACCATCGAGGGCCACGCCAAGCTGGATGAGGCCGGCAACCCCGGCGAGCTGAACCCGATCCAGCAGAAGTTCGTCGACCGTTTCGCCTTCCAGTGCAGCTATTGCGCACCGGGCTTCGTCAACGCCGCCACGGTGCTGGTGGAAAAAGCCCAGCGCAAGCCGCTGAAAAAGAGCGAGCTGGAGGACGCCATCGAGGCCAGCCTTGGCCACCACGTGTGCCGCTGCACCGGCTACGTGCGCTATTACGAGGCCACCCGCGAAGTGCTGGGCGACCTCGGCCTGGTCAAGGAGGGTTGAGCATGAAGCGAGTTTTGAGTGGCCTGGCGATGGCCATCGGCGCGGTATTGGCGTTGAGCGCCCAGGCCGATGACCAGGCGCAGGTGAAGCGCGGCGAATACCTCGCCCGCGCCGCCGACTGCATGGCCTGCCACACCGCCGAAGGCGGCGCGCCGTATGCCGGCGGCCTGCCGATCCATTCGCCGTTCGGCACCATCTACGGCACCAACATCACCCCGGACAAGCAGTACGGTATCGGCAACTACAGCGACGACGAGTTCTTCGCCGCCCTCACCGCGGGCAAGCGCAAGGACGGCGCCAACCTGTACCCGGCCATGCCCTACACCTCGTACCACCTGATCCCCCGCGAGGACGCCGACGCCATCCACGCCTACCTCAAGACCGTGGCGCCGATCAACCGCCCGGCGCCCGAGACCAGCCTGAGCTTCCCGTTCAACGTGCGCCTGGGCCTGATGGGCTGGAACATGCTGTACGGCAAGAGCGTGCAGCTGGAGGAGGGCAAAGGCAACAGCGAGGCGTGGAAGCGCGGCCAGTACATGGTCGAAGTGCTCGGCCACTGCGGCGAGTGCCACACCCCGCGCAACCCCATCGGCGCTTTGCAGCAGGACAAGCGCCTGACCGGTGGCCTGTTGCAGGGCTACCTGGCGCCCAGCTTGCTGGCCCAGGACCTGGCTGATCGCGGCTGGAACCAAGCCGACCTGGCGACTTTCCTCAAGCACGGCATGAGTGCCCAGGGCAGCATGTTCAACGAGATGTACCCGGTGGTGCACCACAGCACCCAGCATCTGGAGGACAGCGACCTGTCGGCCATGGCCACCTACCTGCTGGGTGACCAGCCACCAGCGGCCAAGGTGGTGCAGGCCGTGGCCCACGAGACGATGGGCGAGAGCGCCAAGCGTGGCCGCCAGCAATACCTGAACGTCTGCGCCGGTTGCCATGGCGGCGAAGGCGAGGGCAAGCCGCATATCGCCGTGGCCATGCAGGGCAACACCATCCTGCGCCAGGCCGACTCGCGCAACCTGGTCAAGGCCATCGTCGACGGTATCCGCGAGCAGCAGTTCACCGGTTTCGAGCGCATGCAGCCGATGCCGGGCTTCGCCGACAAGCTCGACGACCAGCAGCTGACCGACATGGTCAACTACCTGCGCGAAGCCTGGGGCGGCCTGCCAGGCGACCTGACCACACAACAGCTGGCCCAGCTGAAGGCGGACTGACCCGTGCAGCATCTCGACCTGCAGGTGGTGCAACAGGCGGCACAGTGGTCGCGGGACGGGCTGCGCGTGTGGCTGTGCACGGTGCTGGGTACCTATGGCTCGGCGCCGCGCGCGCCGGGCTCGCTGTTGGTGGTCAACGACCTGGGGCACTGGGTCGGTTCGCTCTCCGGTGGTTGCGTCGAGGAAGACTTCCTGGAGCGCGTTGCCGCCGGTGAGTTCGCCGAGGCGGTGGCCGTGGTGCGCTATGGCGACGGTAGCGACAGCCGCTCGAACATCCGCCTGCCCTGTGGCGGCATCCTCGACGTGCTGGTGGAGAACCTGCCCGGCGACTGCGCCACCCAGGGCCATCTGGGCGAACTGGAGGCGGCGCTGCTCGGGCGTCGCCGCTTGTTGCGCGAGGTCGACTTGCACACCGGCCAGCGTCTGGTGTCTGACGACCATAGCCATGGGCCACGGGTGGAGCAGGGCGAAGGCCGCGTGCGCCTGCGCATCGGCGCCGCCCAGCGCCTGCTGCTGGCGGGTTACTCCAGCGTGGCGCACTTCTGCGCCGAGTTCGGCAAGGGCCTGGGGTTCGAGGTGGTGCTGTGCGACCCGCGGGACGAGGTGATGGACAACGTGGTGCTCGACGGGATAGAAATCCGTCGGGAGCTGCCGTCGGTGTTCATCGCCAATGGTGGCTGCCACCGCGACACCGCGGTGGTGGCGCTCACCCACGACCCGAAGATCGATGACCTGGCCATGCTCGAAGCCGTACAGACCGAAGCTTTCTATATAGGCGTGATGGGCTCGCGCGCGACCTCCGAGAAACGTCGTGAACGGCTGCGCCGCATAGGCGGGCTGAGCGATGTGGAGATGGCGCGTATCCACGCGCCCATCGGCCTGAACCTGGGCAGCAAGACCCCGGCCGAGATCGCCTTGGCGGTGCTCGCCGATATCCTCCGTACCCGCAGCGGCGTTGCCCGCGAGGCGTTGTGAGCGTCGTCGCGCTGGTGCTGGCGGCGGGGCAGGCTTCGCGCTTCGGTGCTGACAAGCGTCGTGCGCTGCTAGCCGATGGGCGTAGCCTGTTGCAACACAGCGTAGAACGCGCCTTGGCAGTGTTCGACGAGGTGCGCGTGGTTTTGCGTGCTGGCGAGCAGGCCGAGGACCTGGGGCTGCCGATGGGTTGTCGCATCGTGGCCAGCCCCGAGGCGGGACTCGGCATGGGCCATAGCCTGGCGGCCGGCGCCGCGTCGCTCGACGATTGCGCCGCCGAAGCCGTGGCCATCGTGCTGGGCGACATGCCCTGGATCCAGGTGCAGACCTTCCTTCGCTTGATCGAGGCGGCCAGTCCAACGGCCGTTGTAGTGCCGCGTCATCAGGAGCAGAACGGGCATCCGGTACTGTTCGGGCGCCACTACTGGCCTGAGCTGGCCCTATTGGCCGGCGATGAGGGCGCGCGTTCGGTGCTGCAACGGCATCTTCGGCAATTGCGGGTGGTCGAGGTGGACGACGCTGGGGTATTGCGCGACGTTGATACGCCTGCCGCGCTCGGCTAGTCGGTCCTGGACATTCATGACGCTTGCTTGCCCGCGAATACGTGCGGGTCCTCAAGATCAACGCCAACCTGTAGGAGCCGGCTTGCCGGCGAACAGCCGTTACGCCGTTCTACCGGTTGAACACTCCTCGAACAGACAATTACCTAGGCGTCAGGGGCAAGACCCTAGCATTTTTGCCAGTTTCGCCCGCCAACCATGCCGATTAAGTTCTTCGGAACAATGTGCGGACGCACACCGGAGATCGCCATGTCCAAACGCGGAGCCTCTCGAGTTTCAATGTTGTTCTCGGCCATCACGGCCAGCATCGGGGCGATCATCAACATGATCGTCAAGATAATCGGCAGGTCCCCCTCGTCCCCTCCCCGAGAAGATTTCCCCTCGGTTGCCGCTTCGCCATTGCGCCTGGTCGTGTATCCGCAGGGCGGCAAGCCGGAAGAAGGCATTGTCCAGAACGCCCCACCGTTCAAGCTGTGCCACGGCGCCGCCCATCGCCTGGAAGTGACGTCGCCAGATACAAGCACATGGCTGGAGCAAAAGTTGAGCCTGCACTGGGATGCCGGCCTGCCGGGGGAGTACGGCCTGAGCGCGGAACCTCCCCTTAAATTGGTAAGCACGGTGCAGCCCGACGATGAGAAACACTACCAGCCCTTGTCCGCCGCGACCGGTGCGAACTGGGTATTGACTGCGAGGGGAGGCGAGGCGGCGCAATCCGGCAAGGATCTGGAACTGGCCCTGGGCAGTTACTGGCAGGCGCCCAAGTACGGGTTCCTGGCGGATGTGGGCGATTTTCATTACGCGGTTACCACGTTGGAGTGGGATAACGTAATACCGATTGTCGATCCGCTCGTCACCTCGGTCCTGACTGCGACGGTGAAGAGCCCTTTTGACGACGCCCGGGTCATGGCAGGGAAACCGGTGTGGTTCGAGCTCAACGGCAAGCGCTATCAAACTCCAAGAGAGACTGGGGAAGATGGTAAGGCGCGCTTGACCTATACACCCAGGCCTGAGGATATAGGTGTCGATAATCGCGTGATCTTCCACGCTTATTGCGTGGATGAGTTAGGTGAGAGCAGCGAAAAGAAAGAGCTGAAAATACCCGCTTTTGCCAGCAATGCCTGGCCTGATGAGCTGAAGGTGGAGCTTCGTGATGAGCAGGGCGAGCCCATCGATCCCACTGTGCTGGGGGTAAGGCTGACTCGGGGCGGTAAGTTCACATTGTTCGTGAAACCCGATGCGGGCAGTTTTTTTGTCGATCAACCGATCAAGCTGGTATGGCCGGAAGGGGGGGCGCAGTTGGGGATCGAACTGGTCTCCCCTCCCGGTGAGCCAGAACTCGGCAGGCCGTTGCCCGAGGCGGGGCTTAGTTGGAACCTTCGGGGTGGTGGTGAAAGCGGGCAGTTTTCCCTGTTGGTTGAGATAGCTGCGTTGCCAATGCCTTTCCCGCTGAGCGGGGTGCAGATGTCGGCCAACCTGATTGACGAAGTAGACGTGACTATCGACGGCGCTGCGCTGAATAGCCCGTTGATTTTCCGCCGTGGCCAGGCGCGCACGATAAAGGTCCAGCCCAAGCCAGGTAGTCCGCTGGCGGGCCTGAACTGGGAATCCGAGATGAGCTTTTTGAGTAGCAGCCAGTTGCCCGAGGACAAAGTATCGTCGGTCCCTCCCTTCAAAGAAAAGCGGGCGCTGACTGAGCAAGGGCTGGAATGGGCGGTTACCGGTGCGGATGCCAGTGGTACGTTTGGGCTGAACGTGCACATGGATAACTTCACGGGGTTCACCTTGAGGGATGCGGCACTGCTGTCACAGCACTTGATTGACGAAGTGGACGTGACCATCGACGGCAGCGCGGTGAGTGCCCCCTTGATTTTCCGTCGAAGCAAGGCGCGGACGCTAAAGCTCAAGCCCAAACCCGGCAGCCCGCTGCTGCAGGCGGGTGGAACATGCGATATGACTTTTGTGAATGGCAGCCTGGCCCCAGACACGGTAACGGCAAGTCCGAACTACGGCAACAAACGGCCGATGATCGCAGGAGGGCTGGAGTGGTCGCTGACCGGTGCGAATGTCAGTGGCACGTTTGGCCTTGATCTTCACATGACGGGATTCTCGGGGATTCAGTTGAGGGGGGCGGCATTGCTGTCACAAAACTTGAGTGACGAAGTGACGTTGACGTGCGATGGCAAGGAATACTCGAGGTTTATATTCCGTCGTGACAAGCAATACGTGCTGCATTGTGAGCCGAACCCCGGCAGCCCACTGGCAATGGCGCAACTCCCATGCAAATTGACATTTTCGAGCGACGGTACGTTGCCCGCTACCAAGATGCCATCGGTGCCGGCCTACGGCCAAGCGCGTGCCATGCAGGCAGACGGCCTGGACTGGACACTGACGAGCAGTAAAGACACCAGTGGCTGGTTCGGCTTGCGCGTCGAGATGGATGGGTTCACTACCATGCTGGACTATCCGGGCTCACTCTTGATTTCGGACCGGTTAACCGACGAAGCGGAGGTAACCGCTGACGGGGAGGGCCGTGACAGGTTTGTTCTGCGCCGCGGGATAACCAGGAAACTGGCTGTAAAGCCGAAGCCTGAGAGTCCGCTGAGCTATCGAGAATTAGTGTGCAGCTTGCGTTTTATAACGGGAAGCCTGAGCCGCGATGACGTGGAGGCTAAGCCGGATTATGAGGCGCCGAGAGCGTTGACGCGGGCTGGGCTGGAATGGGACCTCAAAGGGAAGGCGGGCACCAGCGGTGACTGCAACTTCAGTGTGCAGTTTGACGGTTTTGACATGACCATGCCGTATGCGTTTGTGGCCGTGATGGCCGAGTTTGTGAGTGACGAAATCGACGTAATGATAGATGGCAAGCCCGTGGAGCAAAACCTGATTCTACGTCGTGAGAACCTATACCGCCTCACCCTTCATGCGAAAGGCGAGAGCCCAGTGTTGAAGGTGCGCCCCCGCTTTAACTTGTTGTTTGACAGGAGTGGTAGCCTGAATGAAGCGCAGGTTTCTGCAAATCCAAAGTACGGCGCAGATCAAGTGTTCTCGCAGTCGGGTATGGGGTGGAACCTGGAACCGTCAACAGTCAGTGGCACTTTTGGATTGAAGGTTGAGATGGAGGGCTTCCAATATCCACTGGCGCTGCCTGGATTGACCGTGCTGTCCTCCAGGTTGGAGGATGAAGTTAATGTTTATCAGCCATGGGCAAATATGGGTGATCATTATGTGTTTTATAGAGGATTTATTAGTCCTTTGTCTGTCGAGGTTTTACCAAATAGCCCATTGTTTAAGTTGAGAGGTTTGAGTTTTAGATTGAAGCTACTTGAAGGGGGTGGCTTCAAAGAGGGAGATGTACCCGTAACGCCGGCTTATGGTGTGCCTTTGGACTTTTCAAGCGGGCGCGAGGGGTGGACTATGTATTCTGTATCTGAGAAGAGAGGCTCATTTGGCTTGGAAATTCATTCGGAACTTTTTGATTCTCCTTTGCGTTTGACCGCAGCATTGCTCTCGAGAAATTTGGCTGACGAGGTGGCGTATTTTCCTCAGGAAATTAATAGCGGTGGTTTTAAAAGTGTCATTTTAGAGGTGAAGAAAGATAGCCCCTTGCTTAACTCAGGTGTCGCTGCTGAATTGAACCTTGTCAAGGTGGATCCGGGCGGGTTTGTTGGTTGTGCGCCTGCCTTTGATTCCCAAAGACCGCTAGCTGAGAAAATGACTTGGACTGTCAATGCAGGCTCTGGGAGGTTCTCCTTTGAAATTCGCATTAAAGTCCAAGGGGTTACCAATGGAATTATCATAAAAGGTATTAAACAAGGGTAGATCTCGAGATTTTCAATGAGACGGTGCCGAAAATGCTTGTCGGTACGCACCGTCGAGAACCACCTGCGTGCCGCCCGCCGCCGTCTGGGCGTGGCCACCACCGCCCAGGCGATCAGGATCGCCGAGGGCAGTGGTGTGCAGGGCTGAACACTTCAGCTCTGCTGCGCCACGCTCAGCACCACCTTGCCGATATGCCGGCCGGACTCCATCAACTCATGCGCCTGAAGCGCGGCGGTCAGCGGGAAAGTGGCGTGGATCAGCGGCTTCACCGTGCCGCTGCGCACATGGGGCCAAGCCTTGGCCTGCAATTCGGCGAGGATCGCCGCCTTGTCATCGATACTGCGCGCACGCAAGGTCGAACCGATATGGGTCAGGCGCTTGACCAGCAAGGGGAACAGGTCGACCTCGGTGGCCGGGCCCTTGACCACGCCGATCTGCACGATGCGCCCGTCCATGGCCGCCGCCTTGAAGTTCCGGGCGACGTAGTCACCGGCGATGATGTCGACGATCACGTCCACGCCCTGGCCATCGGTATGTTGCATCACCTGTTCGACGAAGTCTTCACGGGTGTAGTCGATGGCCAGGTCGGCGCCGAGTTCGAGGCTGGCAGCCTGCTGCCCGGCACCGTTGACCGTGGTGAAGATCTTCGAGGCGCCGAAAGCCTTGGCCAGTTGCGTGGCGGTGGTGCCGATGCCCGAAGCGCCGCCGTGGATCAGCACCGATTCGCCAGCCTTGAAACCACCCCGCTGGAACAGGTTGACCCAGACAGTCATGAAGGTTTCCGGCAGGGCCGCGCCCTCGACCATGCTGAGGTTGGACGGCAGGGGCGCAGTGGTGCGCTCGTCGGCCACCGCATACTCGGCGTAGCCGCCACCCGGCACGAGGGCGATGACCGCGTCGCCGATGGCAAACTGGCTGACCTGTTCACCGAGGGCGACGACCTTGCCGGCGATCTCCAGGCCTGGAATATCCGAGGCGCCGGGAGGTGGCGCGTACAGGCCCTTGCGTTGCAGCAGGTCTGGGCCGTTGACGCCAGCGGCATGGACCTGGACCAGCACTTCCCGTGGGCCGGGGCGCGGCGTTTCGCGGGTGGTGGCTTGCAGGACCTCCGGACCACCGGGTTGGGTGATGTCGATGGCGGTCATCTGGGACGGGGTGATGTGACGCATGGAAACCTCTGTCATTCTGAACAAGGGCCTGGGTGGCCCGCTGGATGACAGGGTAGGGAACAACCACTCGGCGGTCGCGCGGCGATTTTGCGGCGCCGCGTTGCGAAATTTCTTCAGGCAGGCTGGGTCATGATCCTGTGGGAGCGGGTTTACGCCAGCCTCAAGATCAACGCTGTACCTGTAGGAGCCAGCCTTGCTGGCGAATAGGCCAGTACGGCCAGCGCACCAGCAGGTGCCTTGCCAAACCAACGAGGAATGAATCATTTGAACTGGGACGACGCCCGCATGCTCCTGGCCCTGAGCCGCGAACAGACCCTGCGCCGCGCCGCACGGGTGCTGCGGGTCGACCAGGCCACCGTGGGCCGGCGGGTGGCGGCGCTGGAGGCGGACCTGGGCTCGACCCTGTTCCTGCGCACGCCGGCCGGCTACCAACTGACCGCCCTCGGCGAAGTGGCAGTGGAAATGGCGCTGAAGATGGAACAGGCCGCCCTCGAACTGACCCGGCGCATCGGCGGCGCCGACAACGAGCTGGCCGGCGAAGTGCGCATCGCCACCACCGATTCGCTGGCCCAGGACTTCGTCATCCCAGCCCTGGCCCAACTGCACCGCGAACACCCCGACATCCGCGTGGTGCTCAGCGGCAGCTCGCAGATCGTCAACCTGTCCCAGCGCGAGACCGACATCGCCATCCGCAACCTGCGCCCGGACAACCCCGACCTGGTCCTGCGCAAGCTGGCCAGCTGGACGATGGGGTTGTTCGCCTCGGCAGATTATGTACAGCGCCGGGGCGTGCCAGCCGTCGGCAGTTTCGAGGGCCACGAACTGGTGGTGTACGAGCCGTACTGGCGCGACCAGGCCCGGCCCACCCTGGTGGACGTGCCCATCGGCGAGGGCCGGGTGGTGCTGGCGGCCAATGCCAGCCTCATGCTGCGCCGGGCGATCGGCCAGGGCCTGGGCATCGGCGAAATCCCCGTGGAGCTTGGCCTGCGTGATGGCCTGCAGCGGATCTGGCCAGACCTCACACGGGCAAAACCCTACGAAGTGTGGATGGTGACCCACCAGGACCTGCGCCACACCGCCCGGGTGCGCGTGGTGATCGACCACCTGGTCCGGGCGTTCGCTGCATATGCCTGATCTTGCCCGGCGAAAACCCCACGATTGGATCCGTTGCGCTGCGTGAAAACCCCGTGCGTTTCGCCAAAGCTTGAGTACAATCATCGGCTTTTTCAGGGCCTTTCCTTGGCCCGCTCGCGGATGTGCAAATGCTGATCGGTAGTTACTCCTCCTCGCTGGTGTTGATCTCGCTGTGCGTGGCCATTCTCGCCTCCTACACGGCCCTGGACCTCACCGGGCGCATCGCCACGGCCAAGGGCCGGGCGGTGCACCTGTGGATGCTGGGCGGCGCTTTCGCCATGGGCATCGGTATCTGGTCGATGCACTTCATTGGCATGTTGGCCTTCAGCCTGCCGATCAACCTGGGCTACGACACCACGCTGACGGCGCTGTCGCTGCTGATCGCGGTGGCGTCGTCGGGTTTCGCCCTGTGGCTGGTGAGCCAACCGAAGCTACCCTGGCAGCAACTGGGCTTCGGCGCGCTGATCATGGGCAGCGGCATCGCCTGCATGCACTACACCGGCATGGCGGCATTGCGCATGCAGCCGGGCATCGACTACGACCCGACACTGTTCGGCGCCTCGCTGGCCATAGCGGTTGGCGCTTCGGCGGCGGCCTTGTGGATCGCTTTCCGCTTGCGTCAGCACACGCCATACGTACGGCAGTTCCGCGGGTTGGCGGCAGTGGTGATGGGCATTGCCATCGTGGGCATGCACTACACCGGCATGGCGGCGGCGAACTTCCCGGCGGGCAGCTACTGCGGCGCCCTGGTCGACGGCCTGGCCGGCGATGGCCTGGACTACCTGGTGTTGATCACCACCCTGGCGGTGCTGGCGGTGGCGCTGCTGACCTCGGTGCTCGACGCCCGTCTGGAAGCGCGTACCGCGGAGCTGGCGCGCTCGCTGACCCTGGCCAACCAGGAACTCACTCAGCTGGCCCTGCACGATACCCTCACCGGCCTGCCCAACCGCACCCTGCTGGCCGACCGCATTGACCAGGCCATCGGCCGGGTAGCGGAGCAGGGCGGTTGCTTCGCCCTGATGTTCATCGACCTGGACGGCTTCAAGCCGGTCAACGACGCCTTCGGCCACCACGTCGGCGACCTGTTGCTCAAGGCCGTGGCGGCGCGCCTGCGCGGGCACCTGCATAGCCAGGACACCCTGGCGCGGATCGGCGGCGACGAGTTCGTGCTGCTGGTGGAGCTGGGCGAGCCGGACGACGCCATGGGCGTGGCTGTAAAACAGGTCAACCTGGTGTCGCGGCCGTTCCGCGTGGCCGAACACGACCTGCAACTGACGGCCAGTGTCGGTATCGTGTTGTACCCGGGCAACGGCGCCGACCAGCACGAACTGCTGCGCAATGCCGACGCCGCCATGTACCACGCCAAGAGCGCCGGCAAGAACGGCTACAGCTTCTTCGATGCCTCGATGAACACCAACGCGCGCCAGCAGTTGCAACTGCTGCAGGACCTGCGCACGGCGCTGGAGCAGAGCCAGTTCCGCCTGCACTACCAGCCCAAGTTCGACGCCGCCGCGCGCCAGCCCATCGGTGCCGAGGCGCTGCTGCGCTGGGAGCACCCGCAGCATGGTTTGATGCTGCCGGACCGCTTCATCGGCCTGGCCGAGAAGACCGGCCTGATCATTCCCATCGGCGAATGGGTGTTGGGCGAGGCCTGCCGGCAGATGCGCCAGTGGATGGACCAGGGCCACGACGACTGGCGCATTGCAGTCAACCTGTCGGCGATCCAGTTCTGCCATGCCGGGCTGGTGGACAGCGTGGCCCGCGCATTGAACGACAATGGCCTGCCGGCCAACCGCCTGACCCTGGAAATCACTGAAACCACCGCCATGCGTGATGCCGACGCCAGCCTGACGGTGCTGCAGCGCCTGTCCGACATGGGTGTCGACCTGTCCATCGACGACTTCGGCACCGGCTATTCCAGCCTGATGTACCTCAAGCGGCTGCCGGCCAACGAGCTGAAGATCGACCGTGGTTTCGTCCGCGACCTGGAACAGGACAGCGACGACGCCGCGATCGTCTCGGCCATCGTCGCACTGGGCCAGGCGCTGGGGCTGCGTATCGTCGCCGAAGGCGTGGAGACCGATCGCCAGCAAGACTTCCTTACCCGCTTGGGGTGCGATTCGTTGCAGGGGTACTTGCTGGGGCAACCGGTGCCGCCCGAGCAATTCATGCAACGCTTGGAGCAGGCTGGCAAGAAAGCCGGACACACCGTTAACTGAGCTTCACCCGTTTCAGGGGCAGCGGCTGGGGGATACGCCCCAGTTCGCTGCCTTTGTCGTTTCAGGTCATTGAAATTACACGTTTATTTTCATGGCATAGGACTTGCTCCCCACCCTCCAGAGTCCCCGTGTCCTCCGGAGGTGCCCCATGTCGACCCCGCGCAAAGGCCCTGTCCTGTCCACCTTGTTGTTGGCCTTGCTGGGCTGGCAGGCCAGCGGCGAGGCCGCCGTGCAGTGCCAGCGCACGCTGACGGCCAACGTGGTGGCCCTGGACCAGCCACTGATGTTCAACCGCCTTGGCGCGCAGAATGCCAACGGCATGATGTTCGCCCTGCGCCAGGATGTGGTGGACGAGCACCAGGTGCCCTTGAACAAGGGCGGCGCGGCGGTGCCGGGCAAGGTCACCCTGCGCCCGGACAAGCGCCCGCGGCCCATCGTGCTGCGGGTGGCCGCGGGTGACTGCCTGACGGTCAACCTGACCAACCTGCTGGCCTACCAGGCCAACCCCAACAAGCACGGCATCCACCCCGAGGAGCCTGAAGGCGAAGCGGGGGAGGAGGCCGAGGTGCCGGAGGTCGAGGATGACGAAAACTTCGTCGCCGACCAGCAGGTCACCGACCGCCATACCGGCTTCCAGGTCAACGGCATGCAAGCGGTCAACAGTATTGCCGACATCGCCGCCAACACCGGGCGCAACGGCAACTTCCTGGTCGCCCCGGGCAGTACCCGCAGCTACACCTTGTACGCCGAGCGCGAAGGTGCCTTCGCCGTGTCCAGCCGTGGCGCGCCGTTCGGCGGCGAGGGCAACGCCGGCAACGTTGCCAATGGCCTGTTCGGCCAGGTGGTGGTGGTACCCAAAGGCGGGCGCACCTACCGCAACACCCTCACTGAAGAGGAAATGCGCCTGGCCACCACCGGTCGAACAGCCACCGGCCAGCCGGTGATCGACTACGAGGCGCGCTATCCGCAGGCGCAACCCTGGATCGCTGAAGGCAAGGCTGGCAAGCCGATCATCGCCATGATCGACGGCAACGAGATCCTCAACAGCGAGACCGACGCCATCGTCATGGGCCCCAACCCCGACGGCAGCTTCCCCAAAGCCACCTACCCGCTGGAAAGCGTAGGCAAGCGCAACCCGGCGCTGCCCAACCGGCTGGAGGCGTTCCGTGATTTCGCCGCGCAGTTCGCCGACGAAGTGGCCGGCACCCAGGCCTTCCCCGGTTACTGGGCGGACCCGGTGATGGGCCATGTGCTGGAGCCGGCCCGCGACTCGTTCATGATCAACTACGCCGCCGGCGGCATGGGCGCCGAAGTGGTGGCCAACCGGTTGGGGGTGGGGCCGATGCACGACTGCCTGTCGTGCGCCTATGAAGAGTTCTTCTTGAGTGCCCACACCGTCGGCGACATCGGCACGCTGGTGGACATCCCGGCCAACGTCGGCCTCGAGCGCATTCGCCCCGGCGAGGTACCACCGGCCAGCGCGACCGGCGTGAAGGCGACCATGGCCCTGTACCCGGCCGAGCCGGCCAACGTGCACCACAGCTACATCGGCGACTTCACCAAGTTCCGCAACACCCACAACGGCCACGAACAGCACATCTTCCACCTGCACGGTCACCAGTGGCTGTTCAACCCCAACGACGACAATTCCGACTATATCGATGCCCAGGGCATCGGGCCGGGCGTGGGTTACACCTACGAAATCGCCAACGGCGGCTCGGGCAACCGCAACCGTGTGGCGGGCGATGCCATCTACCACTGCCACTTCTACCCGCACTTCGCCCAGGGCATGTGGGCCATGTGGCGGGTGCACGACGTGTTCGAGCCCGGCACCCGGCTGGAGGTGAGCGGCGAGGGCGCCAATGGCTACCACAGTACGCCGTTCGCCTTGCGCAACGGCAAACCTGCGGCGGGTGCCCGGGCACTGCCGGACGGCGAGATTATTGCTGGCACGCCGATCCCGGCCATCGTGCCGCTACCGGGCAAGGCCATGGCGCCGATGCCGGGCAAAGTGACCGTGGTGCCGAAACTGTCGGAAACCCTGGTGGCCGAGCATGACGATGACGAGGAGGGCGATGATCATCCGAGCGAGCCTGCCACGCCGCGCGCGGTCGGCTCCCTGGCCCTGGTCGATCGCAGCGAGACCAACCGCAACGCCGACGGCTCGTTGAAGAACCCCGGCTACCCGTTCTGGATCGGCGGCATGGAAAGCAGCGTCGGCCAGCGCCCGCCGACCCCGCCGCTGGACATGCTCGACCCGGCCCTGGCCCGCCAGCTCAAGGACAGCGGCAAGGCGCTGTGGGCCAACCTCGACCCCAACCAGGTCGATGGCTGGGACGGCGGCCTCGGTCGCCACGCGCTCGATGGCGTATCGGCCGGCGGCGAGGCGGTGTCCACCACCACCAAGCTGGACTTCTCCAAGGTGGTGCACAAGGCCAAGCCGATCTACCTGCCCGAGGAGGGCACCGAGGTCGAGCAGGCGGCCATGCAGTTCCACGCCAAGGCCGAGCACCCCAGCTTCGCCCTGATCCCCGGCAGCGCGCCGGTGGCCAAGGCGTTCCGCACCAACGGCGCCTTGCCCACGGCCGGCGCGCCGTACTACGAACCGTGCATGGATGACCGTGGCAAGCGCCTGACCCAGTCCTCGGGCGTGGGCGAGTTCTTCAGCGGCGAGAACCTCACCGGTATGAGCTTCCGTGGCTCGTCCACCTTCACCGCCGACCGACCGCGCATCTACAAGGCCGCCAACATCCAGTTCGACGCGGTGTACAACAAAGTCGGCTACCACTTCCCGCAGGCGCGCATCCTGGCGCTGTGGGAGGACGCCTGGCCGGTGATCACCAAGCAGCGCCCACCGGAGCCGATGGTGCTGCGCATGAACACCTTCGACTGCACCCAGTACGTGCACACCAACCTGATCCCGTCGTTCTACGAGATGGACGACTACCAGGTGCGCACGCCCACCGACGTGATCGGCCAGCATATCCACCTGCCCAAGTGGGACCTGACCGCCGCCGACGGCTCGGCCAACGGCTGGAACTACGAGGACGGGATTCTCTCGCCCGGCAGCGTGGTGGAGCGGGTGCATGCCATCCGTGCGTTCAACAATTGCAGCGAAGGCGATGCCCGGGACGGTACCGCTGCCTGCCCGAAAGCCAAGCAGCATCCTTACTTCGGGCGCTTCGGCCGGGCCGACTGGCTGGGGGCGCGCAGCGCCATGCAACGCTGGTTCGCCGACCCGCTGGTGAACGTGCACAACGTCGACCGTGGCCTGGGCACTATCTTCACCCATGACCACCTCGGCCCATCGACCCACCAGCAGTTGGGTCTGTATGCGACCGTGCTGGCCGAACCGGCCGGCTCCACCTGGTACCACGCCGAGACCGGCGAGCAGCTGTACAACCCGGCCACGCGCCAGGACGGCGGCCCGACCTCATGGCAGGCGGTGATCCAGACCGGCGACCACGACGGCGACGGCAAGAACGACAGCTACCGCGAGTTCTTCCTCGAGTACAGCGACTTCCAGCACGCCTATGAAGCCGGGGTATACGTGGGCGCCGGCCCCAACGGTATCCCCGACGGCCAGAGCTACCCGGCCACCGCCGACAGCTTCCGCTACGCCATCAACCCGCCTGTGCGCGGCAAGGCCTCGAGCCTGCTGGAGGCCATCGTCGAGACCCGTGGCGGCCTCAATCCCGGCTGCCCGAGCCGGCCGTGCCCGCAGGCGATCTCGGTGGATGACCCGGGCATGTTCGTCGTCAACTACCGCAACGAGCCCCTGGCCCTGCGCGTGTTCGACCCCAACAAGGTCGGCCCCGACGGCAAGCGCGGCATGCAGGCCGACGGCCTGGGCGGCGACCTGGCCTACGCCCTGCAGACCCGTACCGACCGCGCCATCCCGGCGATGAACCTGGCGCCGTCGGCGATCACCCAGGCGGTCGGCCCAACAGGCGGCACCACGCTGTTCCCGCCGCACATCAACAAGGCCGGCAGCGAGCCGGGCGACCCGTTCACGCCGATGCTGCGCACCTATTCCGGCGACAACGTGCGCCTGCGCATGCACGCCGGTGGCCATGAAGAAGAGCACAACGTCACCCTGCACGGCGTGAAGTGGCTGCAGAACGGCTCGGGCTTCGGTAACAGCTCCAACTCGGGGTGGAAGTCGTCGCAGATGATCGGTATCTCCGAGCAGCTGGGCTTCATGGCGCCGGTGTCGATGATCTCCAGCTCCGCCGCCACCAACGGCGACTACCTGTACTCGCTGGACGCGGCCCTGGAGGGCTACTGGAACGGCATCTGGGGCATCATGCGCAACTACACCGCCCAGCGCGCCGACCTGTTCCCGCTGCCCAACAACCCGCAACCGGTGGCCATGCGCAACACCGTGAACTTCGACGGCATCTGCCCGAAAACCACGGCCAACCCCACTGGCGTGGGCACCCGGCCGACGGTCAAGCGCAGCTATGAAGTGGTGGCGGCGCTGGCCAACGACATCCTCGAGAACCGCCAGGGGGTGAGCATCAACGACCCGGCCGGGATCGGCCAGCATGTCGGCGGCCCGCTCAAGGCCAACGGCGGCACCCTGGTGTTCAACAGCCGGCGCACCAGCATCCCGCTGGTTAGCGGGGTCGACCCGGAGGATGGCGAGGCCTTCACCATCGGTGGCCACAGCGCGCCATTGCACGACCCGACCGCCATCCTGTATGTGCGCAAGGCCGACCTCGACGCCAGCACCGGCAAGCTCAAGGCCGGGGTGCCGGTGGAGCCGCTGATCCTGCGTGCCAATGCCGGCGACTGCATCAGCATCACCCTGGAGAACCGCCTGCCGCTGGTGATGCCGGACCTGCCCAGCACCGCAGTGATGCACAACGTGGTCAAGCGCGACCGCTTCGACAGCGAAGGCGCGACGGCTTTCGCCAACAACCTGATGCGTCCCTCCAGCCACGTGGGGCTGCACGCCCAACTGCTGGCCTACGACATCACCAAGTCGGACGGCGTCAACGTCGGCCTCAACCCGGTGCAGACCGTGCCGCCGCGCAACGGCAGCAGCGGCGCCTGGCCGACCAAGGTGTACCAGTACTACGCCGGGCACCTGGAGCGCGAAGGCAAGCCGACCCTGCAACTGGGGCGCACGGTGGACAACATCAACACCACCGCCATCGAGTTCGGCGGCCTCAACCTCACCCCGGCGGATGTGATCAAGCAGCCGCAGAAGGGCCTGGTGGGTGGCATGAGCATCCTGCCGCAGAGCGCCACCTGGACCGAGGATACGGCCAGCCGCGCCCAGGCCACGGTGAAGGTCAGTGGCCAGCCGGACTACCGCGACTTCGTCACGGTGTGGCAGCGGGCGTTGAACATGCGTTGGGCCGATGGCCGTCCGGTGGCGGGCATCAATACCGAGGGCAATGGCGCGGCAGGCGACCCGCAGGACAACGGCAACATGGCGGTGAACTACAAGACCGAGCCGCTGTGGTTGCGCTTCGGGGTGGCGCCGGATGCGCCGTTCGGGCGTGCCGACGGGCTTGGGTTTGCGGATATTCCCAACGTGCACATGGCGTATAGCAACGCCCTGGTCGGGGGTGATCCGCAGACGCCGGTGCTGTACGCCAAGCCGGGGCAGCCGGTGCGTAACCATATCGTGATGCCCAGCGGTGGCAGCCGTGGCATGACTTACCAGCTGGATGGGCATGTGTGGCCGTTGCACAACTACCAGGCCGAGAAGAGCGATGTGGAGGGCTACCCGATGGGGTTGCCGGGCATTGGCTCGGTGCGCTTTGGTTACAACCCGATGGCGATGTATATCGGTGCCCAGGAGAGCGTGCTGCCGGCGGCGCATTTCAGCTTCATGCTGCCAAGTGCCGGGGGGGCCAACGCGGTGCCGGGGGATTACCTGTTCCGCGACTATGCGGCGTATGGGAATACCTCGGGGTTGTGGGGGATCCTGCGGGTGACCAACGAAGCGCCGCCGGCGGTGGCGCCGGCGCAGTGAATGAGGGTGCCTGGTGGCCAGGCGGGCACCAGGTATTAGTCGAAAGAGATGTAGCGCCGATGAGATCGAGCGCCGCCTGCGCGGCGCTCGATCTCATCGGCGCTACAAGGCTGATGCCAAGCCCCTGTCCGCCCCAACGCGGTCTTTCCCGCCCCGAACCATCAGATTTAACCGCTTTCTTGTAGTCCCTTTCCCAAAAGATAATGCGCGCGCCGTTTTTCCGTTGCGGTGGCAATCAGTGCCCTCTAGTCTCGCCGGGTCGCTGCAATCAGCGACGCGACTTTGACAGGTCGCGATGAACTGTATGCGTACGGTCTGCCCTCAATGGTGGCTGTGCGTAGGGCACGTTCGCGTGCGCCGGTCTTCTCAGTTCCTCCGGTCTGTCAACCTACGCACAGCTGCCCATCCCGCTCATTTCCAGCCCCCCGGCTCGATGCTCGTGCTGGCTGCTTTGCACGAGATGGAAACGGTGAAGGCCCTGCTGGATTCGGCGCTGGCCCAAGTGCAGGCGACCCTGTACTGATGGTTGAAACACCCACTTCAAGGAGTTCCCCATGACACCGGAAGACCCCAACACCACCGTCGGCCAGACCCGCTTCTTCCAGGGTGAAAACAACACCCAACCGCTGTTCTGCATCGAGCCCGGCATCCCATGCCGGCACGCCCGCGAGCAATCCTCCGAACTGATGGACTGCGTGCGCCACCGGGTGATGGAGAACGACCAACGCATGGTCTGGGCGGCCCACTACCTGGGCGCCTTGGCCAAGGCGCTGATGGATGATGCCGAGCTGGGCATGGTGCATTGATACTTGGGGCTGCTTTGCAGCCCATCGCGGGTAAACCCGCTCCTACAGGGATTGCGGTCACCACAGATCCTGTAGGAGCGGGTTTACCCGCGATGGGCCGCGCAGCGGCCCCAAGTGCCCACCCCCCGCCATCGGGGAATCCCGCTGGGGCCTGCTCCCCAACTTTCTCGCATTGCTTCTCCAACCCACTGATCCAAAAGCACTTCATCAGTGGCACAACGCTTGCTACTCCCTCCACAGAACCCTAGGCCCCCGTGGAGGTGCAGCATGGTCATCCCGCTCGAAGGTGCCGCTCCGTGCGCGCCGCATCCAACCCCTCACCACCGAGGCGCGCCAACATGAGCGGCAAGGTGCGCCCGGCCTACCTGGGGCTGCTGATCGGCCTGGCGCTGATCGGCCTGGGGGTGGCCTACGAAAAACTCTGGTGCGACCCCCGCGAGCTTTTGCAGGAAACCACCGATCCCTCGGCCGAGCGCCGCCTCAGCCGCGACGGTGTGACCGTTGAGTTCGAGGCCAGCCCCCTGGCCGGCAGTGAGTTGCGCGAAGGCGATTTCGCCAACATCCGCTTCAAGGTCAGCGATCAGAGCAGCGGCCAGCCGCTGTCGGGCATGGCCCCCGGCGCCTGGCTGGACCCGGCCCAATCGGCGCCGCCCGGCGACCGTGACAGCAGCTGCAAGGCGCGGGTGGCGCTGTTTCTCAAAAGCAGCATCGGCGCGCGGCCACTGCTGGACCTGAACAGCTACTTCCTGCTGGTGCTGAACAAGGACGCCAGCCTCACGGTGATCGACCCGACCGTCTCGGTGGGCGGCGTCACCAGCACCCTGGCGCGCATCGATCTGCCGGGCCGGCCCATGGACTGGGTGGCCACCGGCGATGACAAGCAGGTGTTCGTGTCGATGCCCGAGCGCGGCCAGGTGGCGCTGATCGACACCGAGACCTTCCGCCGCGTGGCCCTCCTCGAAGCTGGCGCGCAGCCGTTGCGGGTGGCGCTGCAACCCGACCAGCGCCTGCTGTGGGTGGGCAACAACAGCGACGACCCGGCCAAGGGCGGGGTGACGGTGATCGATGTGCCCAGCCGCACCACGCTGAAGTCGTTCAGCACGGGTTCCGGGCACCACGAGATCGCCTTCAGCGCTGACTCACGCTTCGCCTTCGTCAGCAACCGCGATGCCGGCACCCTGAGCGTGATCGACATCACCGAGATGCGCCTGGCCAAGACCCTCGAGGTGGGCCCGCAGCCCTTGTCGGTGGCTTACTCGCCACTGTCCCAGGCGGTGTACGTGATCGATGGCCAGGAAGGCACGGTGCGGGTGATCGACGCCCGCAGCCACCAGCCACGGCACACGGTCAAGGCCGAGCAGGGCCTGGGGCCGATGCGCTTCAGCGGCGACGGGCGCTTCGGCGTGGTGCTCAACACCCTGGAAAACCAGGCACTGGTGATCGATGCCAGCACCGACCGGTTGATCCACCGTATCCCGGTGGCCGCCGAGCCGTACCAGCTGACCTTCACCAAGGCCTATGCCTATGTGCGCGGCCTGGCTTCGCCGAAGGTGAGCATGATCAACCTGGCCAGCCTCGGCCAGGGCCGCACGCCGATCGTGCAGGGTTTCGAGGCCGGCCCCGCCGCGCCGCGCCAGGCGGGTGACTTGCCGCTGGCCCAGGGGCTGAGCGTGTCCCGGGACGACAATGCGGTGTTCGTGGTCAACCCGGTGGACAACACCACCTACTTCTACGCCGAGGGCATGAACGCGCCGATGTCCGGCTACAACAACCGTGGCCACCAGGCCCGCGCGGCGATCGTCATCGACCGCAGCCTGCGCGAGGTGGCGCCCGGGGTGTATGGCTCGACGGTGAGGCTGCCGGCGGCTGGCACCTTCGACGTGGCGTTCCTGCTCAACCAGCCGCAGATCATCCATTGCTTCAGCACCGTGGTGGCGGCACTGCCCCAGGCCAGCGGGCACAAGGCCGTGCGCGCCGAGTTCATCGGTATCGACCGGCCGTTGCTGCAGCACAGCCCGTTCATGGCGCGGGTGCGCATCCTGGGTGAGGACGGCAAGCCGCGCACCGGGCTCGGCGACTTGAGCCTGCGCTACTTCCTGGCGCCCTCGTCGCTGCCGCGCAACCTGCCGCTCGACGAAGTGGGCGAGGGCGAGTACCAGGCCGCGTTGACACTGCCCGAGGCCGGCGCCTGGTACCTGCATGTGCAGTCGCCGAGCCTGGGGCGCAAGTTCGCCGAAGAAAACTACACCAGCCTGCGGGTCCTGCCGGCCACCGCGGCGCCTACCGCTTCCCAAGGGGAACCCAGGAGTGTGCGATGAATACCCAGCTGATTGCCCTGAGCCTGCTGCTGGCCAGCCAGTTGACCCTGGCCCACGGTGGGCACGATCACGGTGGACAGCCCGCGCCACCGCCAGCAGCCCACCAGGAAAAGGCCAGCGTGCGCTTTGCCGATGTGTCGCTGCTCGACCAGGACGGCATGCCGGTGCGCCTGGAGAAGGACCTGGTGGGCGACCGCCTGGTGGTGATGGGCTTCATCTACACCAGTTGCACCACGGTGTGCCCGGTAGTCTCCTCGATCATGGGCAAGGTCCAGCAGCAGTTGGGCGGGCGGGTGGGCGAGGAAATCCGCCTGGTGTCGATCAGCGTCGACCCGCAGCGTGACGACACCAAGCGCCTGGCCAGCTATGCCCGGGCCTTCCAGCACGGGCCGGGCTGGAGCTGGCTGACTGGCTCGCCCTATGCGATCAGCGAGACGCTCAAGGGCCTGGGCAGCTTCAGCGCCAACCTCAGCGAGCACCCGCCGCTGATCCTGGTGGGTGATGGCCGCACTGGGCACTGGACGCGCTATTACGGCTTTACCGACCCCAATGTGCTGATCACCGAGCTCAACCGCCTCAGTGCACGGCGGGTGCACGCCAAGACCACGGCCATCGCCGGCCAGGAGGTGCAGCCATGAGCAGCTTGAGCCCACGCCCTGCGGGCATGCGCAGCTTCGACTGGGTGGTGCTGGTGGCCTGTCTGTGGATCCTCGCCTCGGTGGCCTATGCCCACGAAGGCCATGCCCCGACGCCGCAACCCGCGCCCCAGGCCATGGTCAGCGGCGGCGGTACGCGTGATGCGCAGGCCTGGTTCACCGACACCGTGCTCAAGGACCAGAACGGCCGCGAGCTGCGCTTCTACAGCGATGTGCTCAAGGACAAGGTGGTGATGCTCAATGTGATGTTCACCCACTGCAACGATGCCTGCCCGCTGATCACCCGCAAGTTGCGTGAAGTGCGCGAGGCCATGGGCGCGGAACTGGCGGCGCAGGTGACCTTCGTCTCGGTGAGCAGCGACCCGCTCAACGACACCCCCGAAGCGCTCAAGGCCTTTGCCGTGAAGCAGGGCGTGGACGGGCCCAACTGGGTGTTCCTGACCGGCGACAAGGCCAGCGTCGACCTGGTACTGGGGCGCCTGGGGCAGTTCCTGCCCAGCCCGGAGCAGCACTCGACGCAACTGATTGCCGGGGATGTGGCGGGCAAGCGCTGGAGCAAGATTCGCCCCGACGCGCCGCCTGCGGCCATTGCCCAGCGCATGCAACTTCTGACGCAACCCCTGGCCGGGCGGTAGCTTCGTCATGAACGCACATCTCCTTGTAGGAGCGGGCTTGTCCCGCGATCGGCCGCAAGGCGGCCGCAAACCAGGCGACACCGACCCGTCAGCGGGAACGCACGTGCCGCCTTCGCGGGGCAAGCCCGCTCCTACAGGGGGCTTGTGTGGGCTGCTGATAGGGTTGTGCCTGTGCTTCCCGGCACTGGCACTGGAACTGACCGAACAGGAACAGGCCGGCAAACGCCTCTATCGCGAAGGCGTGTCCAGCAGCGACGCCCAATTGCTGGCCCGGGTCGGTGCCAGCGGCATGACGGTGCCCGCCAGCGTGCTGCCTTGTTCCAGTTGCCATGGCAACGACGGGCGTGGCCGCAGCGAAGGCGGGGTGCGACCGCCGAGCCTTGACTGGCAGCGCCTAGCCCTCGGGCCTGGCGTGCGCGAAACCAACAGCCGACGTTACCCGGCCTACACCGAGGCCAGCCTGGCACGGGTCATCCACAGTGGCATCGACCCCGCCGGCAACCGCCTGGACCCGGCCATGCCGCGCTTCGACCTGAGCATGGCCGACCAGCGCAACCTCACCGCCTATCTCAAACGTCTGGGTGAGGAGCGCGACCCTGGCGTGGAAGAGGGCGTCCTGCGCTTGGGCACGCTACTGCCCGAAAGCGGCCCCCTGGCCGAGGCTGGTCGGGTGGTACGGGCGGTGCTGGAAGATGGTGTCGCGCAGATCAACCAGCAGGGTGGCGTGCATGGGCGGCGCTTGCAGCTGGTTGCGCTGGACCCGGGGTACGATCCGGCCAGCACCGGGCAGGCCTTGAACACGCTGTTGCGCCAGGAGCAGGTGTTCGCCTTGATCGCGCCACTGGCACCTCAGCTCGACAGTGCCACGCTGGCCCGGGAAGGCATGCCCCTGGTGGGCAGCACGCCGCGTGACGGCGGTGGTGCGCAGGTGTTCGACCCGCTGCCTTCGCTGCCCGAGCAGTTGCTCAGCCTGGCGGTGCATGCCCGTGATGGGCTCGGCATGCCCACCGATGCCTTGCAGGTGGTCTATGCCGGTGAGGACCAGGCGGCGGCTGCCACTGCGTTGCTGATGCGCTTGCGCAGCCTGGGTTTTGCCGTGCCTGAGGCGCAAGTATTCAACGGTCAGGCACCGAGCGGTGAGGGCATTCTTTTCCTCGGTCGTGCTGCGGCTTTTGCCGAACTGGCCGAGGCCCTACAAAAGCAGGGGCGAACACCGTACTTGTTCGCCGCTTCCAGCCAGGTGGCCAGTGTTGTGCCGACGTTTTCGGTGCAGTGGTCGCAGCAGCTGTTGCTGGCGTATCCGTTCGTCCCAGGTGATTGGACGGACACCGGCCGGGCGACGCTGGCCGGCGTTCGGCAACGCCAAGGGCTGGATGCCAGGCAGGCATCGTTGCAGGTCGGCACTCTGTGTGCCTGGCGGTTGCTGACCGAAGCGTTGAAGCGCATCGGGCGGGACGCCAGCCGTGAGCAATTGATCGCCGCCCTGGAGCAATTGCACACGGTCGAAACCGGCCTCACGCCACCCCTGGGCTTTGGCCCGGGGCGGCGCCAGGGCATGGCCGGTGCCCATGTGGTGGCGGTGAGTTTGCCGGGGCCCGGGTTCACCGAGGTTGCGCCATATCGTCCTGTGCCGGAGGCGCCATGAATGGGGCCTGTAGGAGCGGCTTCAGCCGCGATGAATCCAACACGGTGCAGGGCACCCGCTGCGCGGGTGATCGCGGCTGAAGCCGCTCCTACAAGGGCCGTACAGATCAATGGGTTGAGAGGAGGCTGCCATGCGTATCCTGCTGCTGTGCCTGCTGTTGGGCGTCACCCCGGCCATTCTCGCCGACGTCCCTGTGGCCCGGGTGAATGGCGTGGAGATCGGCGCGCTGCGCCTGGAGCGCTATTTCACCGAATACCTGCAAGCCCAGGGGCGGGCGGTGGCGAGCATCCGCAACCCCAACCTGTACCAGCGCCTGCGCGAGCAGGCCCTGGACGAGTTGATCGACAAGGAACTGCTGTGGCAGGAAGCGCGCCGGCAAGGCATCGTCATCGACGATGAGCAGG
This sequence comes from Pseudomonas sp. MWU13-3659, assembly GCF_023757525.1. NCBI lineage: Bacteria > Pseudomonadati > Pseudomonadota > Gammaproteobacteria > Pseudomonadales > Pseudomonadaceae > Pseudomonas > Pseudomonas sp. MWU13-3659. Next base: position 235,194 of record NZ_JAMSHW010000004.1, read on the forward strand.
TGAGGGCGCGGCTCGCCGAAGTCGAGACTGCTTTCGGCAGCCCGGCGGTGTTCGCCCGCCGCCTGGAAGACGCAGGCTTCGATCGCGACAGCTTCGCTGACTACACTCGACATGAGATGGCCGCCCAGGAAGCGTTCGCACGGCTGACCGTGGTCGACGAGCCCAGTGCCGCCGAGATCGATGCCTTCCAGCAAAGACTGCAAGGGACGCAGAACCAAAGTGATAATACTTCTGTCTTACCGGAACAGGGCCAGCGCCAGGCCAGGGACGCGCTCGTCGCGCAACTGCAGGCCCAGGCCCGCCAGGCCGTGCGCCAACGTTTGCGCGAATCCGCTACAGTGGAGCGCGCTGACTGAGCGATCTGCCAAGGCGTTGCCCCAACAGTGGGGAAAGCGGGCTTGGCCAAATGCCATCACTTCCCCGGTTATGGGGGAGTGCGCGCCCGCAGGCCTTGGGCGATATAAAAATTTCGATAAGAAACAGTTAGTTGGATGTGGTGCGCATTAACCCTTCATGCCTGGCACGAAGCCTGCTCAAGCCTCTACAAGGCCGCACTTCGCAGACCGGGAGACCGGGCAGTTCATGGGAGTGGACCTTGGTGAACAGAGTATTGGTAGTCGATGACGAACAGACCCTTGCGCAGAACCTGCAGGCGTATCTGCAAGCGCAAGGCCTGGAAGTCCACGTCGCCCACGACGGTGCCAGTGGTATCGGCCAGGCTGAAACCCTGGCACCGGATGTGATCGTGCTGGACTATCGCTTGCCCGACATGGAGGGGTTTCAGGTCCTGGAGACCGTGCGCAGGAACAGGCCGTGCCATTTCGTGCTGATCACCGCCCACCCGACCGTCGAGGTCCGTGAGCGGGCCGCCGAGCTGGGTGTAAGCCACGTCCTGTTCAAGCCGTTCCCGCTGATGGAACTGGCCCGCGCGATCTTCGACCTGATGGGCATCGAGCGCCAGCGCAGGGCCACGGACCGCCCGGCCGAGGGTTTCGTCGAACGACGCCAGAACAGGAACGAGTCGTTCCCCTTGCAGTTGTACGATGGCAGCTGGGTCCTGGCCGACCGCCGACGCAACGGTGGCCAGCCCCCCGAACCTGACGACGACCAACTGCTCACCGGGGAATAGCGGCGCCCGCGGCCACTCCCCCGGCCTGCGACGCGCCCCTGAGCGGAGTCGCAGGCCATGTCCCAGGCATTCGATACAGAGGCACAGCAAGCGCAGGGCTACGCCCGCGATCTCCTGAACCAGGCCCGCGCCCAGGCAGGTGAAGACCGCCTGCTGACCCACCTCGAACGCCTTGCCGGCGAACCGCCCGCCACCTTCACCCAACGCCTGGCCGCCACCCTGCATTACCCGGTACTCGACACCCAGGCCCTGTTCGCCAGCAAGCCAGCCTTTGATCGGGTCAGCCTGGCCCAGTGCCTGAAACACGAATGCGCTCTGGTCGAACACGAAGGGCAACTGGTCGGTGTGTTCGCCGACCCCTTCGACAGTGCCCGCCTGGCCTGGATCGACGACTGCCTGCAGGGCGCGCCGCTGTACCTGGCCCATGCCGCCGACCTGGCGGCGTTCCTGGCGCGTCACGAAGAGAGCTTCCACGCCGTCGATACCCTCGACAGCAACGCTGAGGCCGGCACTGACGCCGACCCGCTGCAACGCCTGTCGCTGACCAGCATCAGCGAAGACCAGAGCCGGGTGGTCAAGCTGGTCAACGCGACCCTCTACGACGCCCTCAAGCAGCACGCCAGCGACATCCACCTGGGCATGACCGGCCAGGGCCTGACCATCAAGTACCGCATCGACGGCGTGCTCAACGGCGCCGGCAAGGCCAGCGGCAGCGCCTTCGCCGAGCAGGTGATCTCGCGGATCAAGGTGATGGCCGAGCTGGATATCGGCGAGAAGCGCATCCCCCAGGACGGCCGCTTCAAGGTGGCCATCGGCGAGCGCCAGATCGACTTCCGCGTGTCGATCATGCCGAGCATCTTCGGCGAGGACGCGGTGCTGCGGGTGCTCGACAAGCAGGACCTTTCGGACAAGGTCAGCGGCGTGCAGTTGCAGGCCCTGGGCTTCGAGGAACACACCTTGCGCGCGCTGCGCCGCCTGGCCAGCGAGCCCTACGGCATGATCCTGGTCACCGGCCCCACCGGCAGCGGCAAGACCACCACGCTGTACGCCATGCTCAGCGAGATCAACCGCGGCGTCGACAAGATCATCACCATCGAGGACCCGGTCGAGTACCAGTTACCCGGGGTGCTGCAGATCCCGGTCAACGAGAAGAAGGGCCTGACCTTCGCCCGCGGCCTGCGCTCGATCCTGCGCCACGACCCGGACAAGATCCTGGTCGGCGAGATCCGCGACCCGGACACCGCGCAGATTGCCGTGCAGTCGGCGCTCACCGGGCACCTGGTGTTCACCACCATCCACGCCAACAACGTGTTCGACGTGATCGGCCGCTTCAGCCAGATGCAGGTCGACCCCTACAGCTTCGTCTCGGCGCTCAACGCCGTGCTGGCCCAGCGCCTGGTGCGCCTGGCCTGCCCGCACTGCGCGGTGGCCTGCGTGCCGGACGACGAACTGCTCGCGGCCTCGGGGCTGAGCCGTGACGCGGTGGAGGGTTGGCGGTTCATGCGCGCCCAGGGCTGCGGCCAGTGCCGCGGCAGCGGTTACCGTGGGCGCAGCGCCATCGCCGAACTGCTGCACCTGGACGACGACCTGCGGCAGACGATCGTCGAACGCCGACCCCTGGCGCAGATCCGCCAGCTGGCCTGCCAGCGCGGCCTGCGCCTGCTGCGGGCCTCGGCCCTGGACCTGGTCCGTGCGGGCCGCACCACGCTTGAGGAGATCAACCGTGTCACATTCATTGCCTGATCACTATTGCGCCGTGCTCGGCGCCGAGGGTGTCGGCCTGGGCGGCTGGCACGGTCGCCATCATCACTGGCTGGGCAGCCGCCCGTTCGACTGCCAGGCGGCGCAACCGGCCTGGGGTGCGGCGCTCGCCGCCCTCGACGAACTGCTCGCCGCGCACCCGGTAAAAGGGGGGCAACTGCGGGTGTTGCTGTCGGCGCGCTTCAGCCGCTTCTGCCTGGTGCCCTGGAGCGCTGCCATCGCCACGCCCCGTGAGCTGGACACCTATGCCAGGGCTTGTTTCGAACAGCTCTACGGGCAGCCACTGGATGACTGGCGCATCGTGCTGTCGCCGGAGCCTGCCGGTGCCGCACGGATCGCCACGGCACTGCCTGAGGCGCTGTTGCAGGGCTTGCGCGAACTGGGCCGGGAGCGCCGCTTGAGCGTGCGTTCGGTACAGCCTTACCTGATGGCCGCCTACAACCGCTGCGCGGCACAGATGGCGCAGGGGGATTTCCTCTTCGTGCTCGCCGAGCCACGCCGCAGCGTGCTGTTGCTGGCCGCCGACGGCGTCTGGCAACAGGTGCTGGCCCAGGGCTGCGCCGACACCGACCAGGCCCTGCAAGCGTTGATCGCGCGTACCTGCGAGCTGTACGGCGGGCAACCGCCACGGGTCTACCTGCATGCGCCCGGGCGGCAGGCGGTCGCGGATATCGGTGCGGTGCAGCTGTGCCCGCCGGCCGCCGAGGCCGATCCGCTGTGCGCCATGTGGCGGGCGGTGGCCTGACATGCGCCGCCTCGACCTGGAATTCCAACCCCGGCGCAACGGTTCGCTGGCCTGGGCGCTGCTGGCCCTGGGGGGCGCCGCGCTGGCGGTACTGGTGCTGGCCCAGCAACAGCTGGTGAGCGAGCAGACGGGCCTGGAAGCCCGTGTGCACCAGCTGGAACTGCAACTCGGCCGCCGCCCGGCCAGCGCCGCGCCACACAGCAGCGCGGTGGTCCGCGAGCAGGCCGAGCGCCTGGCGCAGATGCGCAGCGTATCGCAGCAGCTGCAACGGCCCTGGCAGCAGCTGTTCGCCATGCTCGAGGCGATGCCTCAGGAGGATGTGGCGTTGCTCAGCCTCACCCCCGATGCGCGCAAGGGGCAGGTGCGTATCACCGCCGAGGCCCGCGACCTGGAGGCCATGTTGCAGTACCACCAGCGCCTGGAGCGCAGCGAAGAGCTGTCGGATGTGTCGCTGCTCAACCACGAGATCGTCGCCGGCCAGGCCGAGCATCCGGTGCGTTTCAACCTTACCGCCACCTGGGAGACCGGCCATGCGCGTCCCTAGCCTGATCCTGCATGAGGCCGTCCAGCGCCTGGGGCGCGTGGGGCTGGCCGCGATCTTGATGGCCCTGCTGGTCGTGGCAGTGGCCCTGGCCTGGGTGCTGCCGCTGTGGCAGCAGGTGCGCGAGCTGCGCGCCAGTGAGGCGGACGCCAGCGTCCAGGTGCTGCGCCTGGCGCGTGGCGAGCTGAAGGTCCAGGTGCAGCCTGAGCAACAGGCGCTGGACGATCTGCGCCAGCAACTGCCTGGCCAGCCCCAGGCCAGCGAGTTGATCGAACGCCTGTACCGGCTGGCCGAGGCCGAGCGCATCAGCCTGGCGCGTGGTGAATACGCTTTGGGCGTCGACCCCAAGACCCAGCTGGCGCGTTACCAGATCGTCCTGCCGGTGCGCGGCAGCTACCCGCAGATCCGCGGGTTTCTCAAGGCGTTGCTGGGCCAGTTGCCGACCCTGGTGCTGGAAGACCTGGAGCTGCAACGCAAGCGGATCGGCGAGCGTGAACTCACTGGCCGGGTACGCATGACCCTTTACCTGTCGAGGTCGTGATGAACATTCAGCGCGTGGTGTCGTGGGGTGGGTTTCTTGGCTTGAGCGCGGTATTGGCTTGGGCGCCGGGGCATTGGTTCGATCTTGAGGGCGAGGTGGCGCCGTTCGCCGGCAAGCCGGCTCCTACAGGGAGCATGCAGCCTCTTGTAGGAGCCGGCTTGCCGGCGAACAAACCTCAACCCCCTTCGAAAGACCTGTTCCCGGCCCAGCAATGGACCCCTCCGCAAACCCTGGCCACCGTCACCGAACAACCCGTGGTCACCGCCCCCGTGGTAGCCGCCCCCACGGCGCCTGCGCTGCCGTTCCAGTTCGTCGGCCGCCTGGGCGACCGCGACGACCTGCAGGTGTTTCTGCAGAACGGCGAGAAGCTCTACGTCGTGCGCCAGGGCGACGTGATCGAAGACACCTACCGCCTCGACCGGGTCTCGGCCAGCGAGCTGAGCCTGGTCTACCTGCCACTGCACCAGCCACAGACCTTGTCTGTAGGGAGCGCACCATGAAGCCTTCGAAGTCTCCGTTCCTGCTGCTGGCCCTGTGCGTGGCCATCGGCGGATGTGGCTCCAGCGCCGTGCGCAAGGACAGCGCGGAACTGATGAAGGAGGGCCAGTACGAAGCCGGCATCGCCCGGCTCGAAGAGGCCCTGCGCGAGAACCCGCGCGACACCGAGCTGAACATCGCCCTGGCCCATGGCCGCCAGGCGGCGGTCGAGGCGCTGCTGGGCCAGGCTGACAGTGACCGTATCCGCCATGACTTCGCCGCGGCGCGCATGGGCTATGGGCGGGTGCTGACGATCGAGCCGAACAACCGCCGCGCGCAGGAGGGCATCCGCCAGTTGGAGCTGATCCGCACCCTCGACGAGCGTGTCGCCCTGGGCCAGGCGGCGTTGCGCCAGGGCGACCTGTTCGGCGCCGAGCGCTACATGCGCGAAGTGCTGCGCCTGGACCCGCAGAACCAGAAGGGGATCATGCTGCGCAGCGACATCGAAAACGTCCAGGCCCGCACCGCCCAGCCGTTCCCGCAGTTGCGCAGCAAACTGGAGCGCCCGGTCACCCTGGAGTTTCGCGACGCCAACCTGAAGACCATCTTCGAGGTGCTGGCCCAGGTCGCCGGGATCAACTTCATCTTCGACCGCGACCTGCGCCCGGACATGAAGGCCACCATCTTCGTGCGCGAAGTGCGCATCGAGGACGCTGTGGCGCTGCTGCTGGAGCAGAACCAGCTGCGCCAGAAGATCGTCAACGACAACACCCTGCTGGTCTACCCGGATTCGCCGCAGAAGACCAAGGACTACCAGGAACTGGTCATGCGCACCTTCTACCTGACCAGCATCGACGCCAACACCGCGATGAACATGCTCAAGACCATGCTCAAGACCCGTGATGTGTTCGTCGACGAGCGCCTCAACACCCTGACCATGCGCGACACCCCCGACGCGGTGCACATGGCCGAGAAGCTGCTGCAGTCCCAGGACCAGTCCAACCCCGAGGTGGTGCTGGAGGTGGAGGTGATGGAGGTGGCCACCTCGCGCATACTCGACCTGGGCCTGCAATGGCCCAACACCTTCGGCGTGCTGACCAGCGACGGCAAGTCGGTCAGCGTGCTCGACCAGTTGCGCGGCATCGACTCCAGCCGCATCAGCATCTCGCCGGCGCCGCAAGCCAAGATCAACGCCCAGGACAAGGACATCAACACCCTGGCCAGCCCGGTGATCCGGGTCAGCAACCGCGAGCAGGCGCGCATCCACATCGGCCAGCGGGTGCCGATCATCAGCGCAACCTCCGTGCCTTCCACCCAAGGGCCGGTGATCACCGAAAGCGTCACCTACCTCGATGTCGGCCTGAAGCTCGAAGTGCAGCCCACCGTGCACCTGAACAACGAGGTGGCGATCAAGGTGGCGCTGGAGGTGAGCAATGCCACGCCGCTGGAGGCCACCCGCCAGGGCACCATCCCGGTCCAGGTCGACACCCGCAACGCCCAGACCAGCCTGCGCCTGCACGACGGCGAGACCCAGGTGCTGGCCGGGCTGGTGCGCAACGACCACAACGCCAGCGGCAACAAGATCCCGGGGCTGGGGGACATTCCCGGCCTGGGCCGGCTGTTCGGCAGCAACAAGGACGACATGAGCAAGTCCGAGCTGGTGCTGGCGATCACCCCGCGCATCGTGCGCAACCTGCCGTACCAGAGCCCATCGGACATGGAGTTCGGCACCGGCACCGAGTCGAGCATGCAGGTCCGGCAGATGGCCCGGCCGTTGCCCGCGAGCGATGGCGATGCCCAACCGGGTAGCGTGCCCATGGTCGAGGGCCAGATGGCCGTGGTACCGCGGCCATGAAACGCCAGCAGGGCTTCAGCCTGATCGAGGTGGTGCTCACCCTGGCGCTGCTGGGCTTGCTCGCCAGCATGGCCGCGCCACTGACTGAGACCGTGGTGCGCCGCGGCAAGGAACAGCAGTTGCGCGAGGCCCTGTACCAGATCCGCGACGCCATCGACGCCTACAAGCGCGCCTTCGACGCCGGCTACATCGAGAAGCGCCTGAACGCCAGCGGCTATCCGCCGAGCCTGCAGGTGCTGGTCGAGGGCGTGCGCGACGTGCGCAGCGCCAAGGGCGCGCGGTTCTACTTCCTGCGGCGCATCCCCCACGACCCGCTGCGCCCGGCCAAGGCCGACGACCAGGGCGCCTGGGGGCTGCGCGCCTATGACAGCAGCGCCGACAACCCGCGCCAAGGCGAGGACGTGTTCGACGTGTATTCCACGGCCACGGGCAAAGGCCTGAATGGCATCCCCTACGGGCAATGGTGACAGTGATGAAACGCAACCAAGGTTTCACCCTGATCGAGCTGCTGGTGGTGATGGCGATCATCGCGACCCTGATGACCATCGCCTTGCCGCGCTACTTCAACAGCCTGGAGGCGTCCCGCGAGGCCACCTTGCGCCAGAGCCTGGCGGTGCTGCGCGAGGCCCTGGACCACTACTACGGCGACACCGGGCATTACCCCGATTCCCTCGAGCAACTGGTGGAGCAGCGCTACCTGCGCAACACCCCGGTCGATCCGATCAGCGAACGCCGCGATGGCTGGCAACTGGTGCCGCCGCCCGAAGGCGTGGCGGGCGGCGTGGCCGACATCAAGAGCGGAGCCAGCGGGAGGGCGCGCGATGGCAGCCTCTATGCCGAATGGTGAAGCCGGCTTCACCTACCTGGGCGTGCTGCTGCTGATCGCGGTCAGCAGCGTGGCCCTGGCCGCCACCGGCACGCTGTGGGCCACCAGCGCCCAGCGTGAGCACGAGCGCCAGCTGCTGTGGGTGGGCGGCCAGTACGCCCAGGCCCTGCGCAGCTACTACCGCGCCTCGCCGGGGCTGGCCCAGTACCCGCAGGACCTGGGCGAACTGGTCGAGGACAACCGCTTCCCGACGCCACGCCGGCATATCCGCAGGCTGTACCCCGACCCGCTGACCGGCAGCAACGACTGGGGCCTGCTGCGCGCGGTCGATGGCCGCATCACTGGTGTGCACAGCCGCTCCGATGCACTGCCGCTCAAGCGCAGCGGTTTCGATACCCAATGGAGCGGCTTCGAGGGGCTGGAGCACTACAGCGACTGGCAGTTCGTCGCCGAGCAAGCCTTCGCCGAAGGCGCCGGTGGCGCGCGCCGGCACAACGGCCCGGGAGACGCGCCATGAGCCGCCTGGCCATCGCGCTGTGCCTGTGCCTGTTGTTGCAGGGCCATGCACGCGCCGGCGACGAGGACGAGATGATGGGGTTCATCGTCGACAACACCATCTCGCACATCGGCCACGACTTCTACTACGCCTTCAGCGACCGGCTGCGCGCCACCAGCCGGCTGGATTTCAACCTGGTGGTGCGTGAGCGCCCGGATGCCCGCTGGGGCAGCCTGGTGACGGTGGAATACGAACGCGAGGTGGTGTACCGGCGCTTCCTGCCACCCAACACCACGCAACTGCACGACGAGGCCATCGAGGCCGCGGACCTGGTCCGCCAGCAGATCGTCCAGCGCAAGCTGCAACGGCTGTTGCAGGACACAACCGACCTGGAGAGGGACGAGCTATGAGCACCCACACCCCCCTGCGTATCGCCGCCTGCCTGCTGGCTGCCAGCCTCGCCGGCCAGGCCCTGGCCACGGAGCTGGTGTACACACCGGTCAACCCGGCGTTCGGCGGCAACCCGCTGAACGGCACCTGGCTGCTCAACAATGCCCAGGCGCAGAACGACCACGACGACCCGGACCTCAAGGACCGCGCCTCGGCGTTCAGCGGCACCAGCGCCCTGGAGCGTTTCAGCAACCAGCTGGAGTCGCGGTTGCTGGGGCAGTTGCTGGACAACATCGGCAATGGCCAGGGCGGCAGCATGGCCACCGACGCCTTCCTCATCGATGTGCTCGATGACTCGGGGGCCCTGAGCATCAGGGTCACCGACCGGGCCACGGGAGAAGTCTCGATCATCGACGTGAGCGGCCTGAACCCCTGAGAGGGACAGGATCATTACCGGGGAGAGAACACCATGAAACGCCTGCTGAGCACGTTGCTGATCCTCGCCGCCCTGCAAGGTTGCGGCCTGCGCGAACCGATGCCCGCCGAACAGGACGCCGAGACCCCGACCCTGACGCCACGGGCCTCGACCTACTACGACCTGATCAACATGCCCCGGCCGCGCGGGCGGCTGATGGCGGTGGTGTACGGTTTCCGCGACCAGACCGGGCAGTACAAGCCGACCCCGGCCAGCTCGTTCTCCACCAGTGTCACCCAGGGCGCGGCGAGCATGCTGATGGACGCGCTCAACGCCAGCGGCTGGTTCGTGGTGCTCGAACGCGAGGGCCTGCAGAACTTGCTGACCGAGCGCAAGATCATCCGCGCCTCGCAGAAGAAGCCCGATGTGGCCGAGAACATCCAGGGCGAATTGCCGCCGTTGCAGGCCGCCAACCTGATGCTCGAAGGCGGCATCATCGCCTACGACACCAACGTGCGCAGCGGCGGCGAGGGCGCCCGCTACCTGGGTATCGACATCTCCCGCGAGTACCGGGTCGACCAGGTGACGGTGAACCTGCGCGCGGTGGACGTGCGCACCGGGCAGGTGCTGGCCAACGTGATGACCAGCAAGACCATCTATTCGGTCGGGCGCAGTGCCGGGGTGTTCAAGTTCATCGAGTTCAAGAAGCTGCTCGAGGCCGAAGTGGGCTACACCACCAACGAGCCGGCGCAGCTGTGCGTGTTGTCGGCGATCGAGGCGGCAGTGGGGCATTTGCTGGCGCAGGGCATCGAGCGGCGGTTGTGGCAGGTGGCAGGGGACGGGGCAGGGGACAAGGCGGTGCTGGACAAGTACCTGAGCCAGTATCAGCAGCCGTAGGCGGCATGGCCGGTAACCGGGTTTCGCGCCGGACCTGTCATTTCTGCCAGTGGCGCCTGGCTTGGGTGTATGGGCAAATACCCCAGACATTCCAATGCCAGGGGTATCCCCATGTACAAGCTGTGCTTGCTGCTGGTGATGGTCATCAGTGGTTGTGCCACCTATCCACCACCGCACATCAGCCTGGACAGGCGCGGGCAGCTGGCGGTCTTCGAGCTCAGGCAATGGTATGAAAGCACGGTCCAGGATTGCGGGGGCGCGGACAGCCCAAGCTATCGGTGCAGCGGCGTCGCGCTGCGTACCACCGCCAGCAACCCTGGTATCCAGCCTTGGGAACCGAGCGCCGGGCAGCTTGAAAAAGGTAGCGTCGCGTTCTCGTGGTTACGCCACGACAGCACGTTCGGCAAACCCTTCGGCAACCTCAACGGGTTGATCCTGTACCCGCCCCTGAAGGCGCCGGAGGGCAAGCTAGATGATCTCGACGTGCTGTGCACCTTTCCGATCAACGCCAACACCAATCAACGGCCGACCTTGCAGGGCTGTGGCCCGATCACCGGTTATGAAACCACCACCGATACCTGCCAGGCACTCGGTGTGGACTCGGCACGGCACTGGTTGGACAAGTATCCCGAGGCGGGCAACTACCGAGTATGTGGCTGGGACCTGCGCGCGGAGCCTGTGATTTCGGCCAGCGCCTTCCATTCGGCGGTGGAGGCGCGTGGGGGGCTGTCGGACGCACTCTGGCCCATCAACAACGAAGTGCTGCTGCGTGTCTGGGAACCGGGGCAGGGTGGGCGGTTACCCTTGCACTCGTTCTTCTACGTCGAAGGGGAGCGGGACGCGCTGGCGAAGGCGCAGTTCGACCAGATTCGCTATGCGTACCAGTACGGCCCGCCGATACCCGTGATGCGGGTGAAGTTTCCCAGCGACAGGACTGAGCGCGTGGCCTTCAGCTATGAGCCGGGTGACCAGGCGCTGGGCCAGCCGACGCCCACACCGACAGTGGATTTCGAGGAGCAGGATGTAGGGGCGTACGCCAGGGTCGAGTCGAAGGGTGTCGAGTTCATCTTGAACCGTGAAAACCGGGGGGTGAGCGACAAACCCCACGGGGGGATCAACTGCAAGATCGAGGGCAAGCACATCGAGGCGAATTCAACGGTGCGGTTCGTCCTGACGGGTGCCGGGCCTCGGGTGGTGAGTTTTTCATGGGGGTGCAGCAGCTATTGCGGGGTGCAAACGGTGATAGCGGGCAAATACTACGACTTGCGTGAGGATGAGGAGCCTGCCGGCATGCAATACGGCACCCATACATTCACTATCGATGGCCCGGAGGTGGTGATCGTCACGGTCGACACGGAGGAAGACGACAGCCAGTTGGTGCTGGACAACCTGGTCGTGCGGGCGTTGCCTTGACGAGAATGTCGCCAGAGAACGCCGCATACCTGTAGGAGCCAGCCTTGCTGGCGAAGCAGCCAACGCCGATACCACCCCGAGCCACGGTCTGCCCAGCGTCAGCATGGCCGTGTTCGCAAGGTACTGCGTTGAGGTACTATCGCCACCTCGCAATGGCGCCCGAAAGCGCCAGACAAAGGACTGTATGCCCGCCACCTTTTCCCTGCGCCGCCTGTTTGCCTGTGTCGTCCTCGGGGCACTCGCCGGCTGCCAGCCCGAACCCACGTCGCCCCTCGACCAGCAGCTCTACATCTGGCAGCGCCAATGGCGGCCTGCCCATGCGCAGGCCCTGGCCGAAAGCCGGGCGGATTTCTCGACCTTGCGGGTATTGGCATTGCAGGCCCAGCCGAAGGCCGGGTGGAGCAGGGCGCTGGTCGACCTGGAGCAATTGAAGGCCGATGGCCGGCCGGTGATCGCGGTCGTGCGCCTGGACGGCCAACTCCCTGCGTTGGACCTGGAGGCAGCACGCACCCAGGTCGCGCAACTGCTGGCCGACTGGCAGGCTGTCGGCGTGCCCCTGAGTGGGCTCGAAATCGACCACGACAGTGGCAACGCCCGCCTGCCGGGCTACACCGACTTTCTCTTGAACCTGCGTGAACAGCTGCCGCCCGGCCTGAAACTGAGCATCACCGCATTGCCCGCCTGGCTAGACAGCCCGCAGCTGCCTGCGCTGCTGCAGGCCGTGGACAGCAGTGTGCTGCAGGTGCATGCGGTGAGCGACCCACGGCGGGGCCTGTTCGATCCGCTCCTGGCCAGACAATGGGCCGAACGATGGAGCCGTGTCAGCGAAAAGCCGTTCTACCTTGCCTTGCCCGCCTATGGCGTCGCACTGCTGGCAGATGCCGGCGGTGCACCCGTGGTGGAAAGCGAAGTGCCCTTGGGCCTTGCCGGCGAGCGTCGAGAGCTGCTGGCCGATCCGCAACAACTGCTGGACCTTGGGCGGCAACTGCGCAACCAGCCGCCCGCGCACCTGGCCGGGCTGATCTGGTTCCGCCTGCCGTTGCCCGGCGACCGCCGCGCCTGGAGCCTGACCACCCTGAAGGCGGTGGCGCGCGGCGAAGCGCTGGCCAGCCAGTGGCAGGTCGAGACGACTGGGCGCGAGGGGCTCTACGACATCACGTTGGCCAACGTCGGCAATCTTGACCTGCCACTACCTGCGCGCGTGGAACTGAAGACCGGCGCGTGCGACGCAGCGGACGGTCTCAACGGTTACCGCTTGCAGCAATCACTTCAACATCTCGTCTTCAACCGCCAGTCCAGCGCGCGTGTCGCGGCTGGCGGCCGGCGCGTGCTCGGCTGGGCACGCTGTCCTGGAATCGACCAAGGAGCATGGAATGTCTACCCGTAACTGGCCTCGGCACCTGTTGTGCCTGTCGCTGAGCGTGCCCTTTGGCCCGGCGCTGGCCTGTGGCCCCGATTTCCCGATGCAGTTGCTCAGGGACCGGGCACAGGCACTGGCCGAGCTGCCGGAAGGTAATTTCGCTTTCGAAGTGAACCGCCTCGGCCAGCAACTGGCAGGCCTGAAGCCCACCACGGAGGCCACCCTGACGCCTTACTGGGACGGTGACGACAACGACCGCCCTTACCGTGCGCAGCGCAGCCAGGTCGAAGCCAGCGAGCTGCCGCAAAACCTGCGGGAGAAGGTCGCGCGGCTGCGCACCTTGCAGGATCCGCAACAGGTGGAGGCGCAGGGCGTCGACCTGCCGGATGAACTGCGCCTCTACATCGCCGGTGCGGTGGCATTCGAGGCCGGCGACAATGCCCAGGCGGTGGATTACTTCAACCAGGTGCTGGCGCTGCCCGCCGAACAACGCAAGCTGCGCAGCACCTGGGCGGCCTATTCCCTGGGGCGGGCCCTGGCGGCCCAGAGCCTTGAAGCCGGCGACACTTCGCAGCCAGCACCCGAACCGTTGCGGGCCCAGGCACGACAGGCTTTCCAGCAGGCCCGTGCCCTCAGCGCCGAAGGCTTCAGCGACCCGCTCGAGCTGGGCGTGGCCAGCCTTGGCGAGGAGGCCCGCCTGGCCAAGCTCGCCGGCGACTGGGACAGCGCCGTACAGCTGTACGCCAGCCAGAGCCGCCTGGGCTCGGGCAATGGCTACAGCTCGCTCAGGCAGCTCGCCGACGAACTGGTGGCCATGCCGGACGAGCCACTGAAAACCCTGTTGCAGCAACCCATGGCACGCAAGCTGCTCACCGCCTACCTGCTGAGCCATATCGGCTGGGACTACGACAGGCAGCAGCCGGCTGAAGAACGGCGCCTGCCCCGGCTGCTGCAGGCCAGTGTCGGCGACCAGCTCGATGATGCCGACCGGCTGGCTGCGCTGAGCTATCAAGCGGGCGACTTCGCCACTGCCCAAGGGTATCTGCGCCATGCCGGCGATACCGGCCTTGCCTGGTGGCTGCACGCCAAGCTGGCCCTGCGCGAGGGGGACAAGGCCCAGGCGGCGACTGCCTACGCCAAGGCTGCCGCCGCGTTTCCCCGTGACGAATCCTGGGGTTCGCGGCAAACGCCCGACTGGGACTACGAAAGCGTGAAACCCGGCTGCCGGGTCGAAGGCGAGGGCGCGATCCTGGCCCTGGAGCGCGGCGATTACCTGCAGGCGTTCGACCAGCTGTACCGTAGCCAGGAAGTCTACTGGCAGGATGCGGCGAACGTGGCCGAGCGGGTACTGACCCTCGATGAACTCAAGGGCTATGTCGATGCCCACGTGCCGGCGCCGCCGGCCGCCAAGGCAGAGGAAGGCAGCTACGTGCCGCGACCGGTGGCGACGCAGTTGCGTGAACTGCTCGGCCGTCGCCTGCTACGTGAAGGGCGTTACGACGAGGCCCCCAGCTATTTCGACACGCCACAACTGCAAGTCGATGCCAAGGCCTACGTACAGAACCGCAAGGACGCCGTCTCGCGCTGGACGGCCACCGGTCGGGCCGAGGCACTGTATGCCGCGGCGACATTGGCGCGCACGTCCGGCATGGAGATCCTGGGCTACGAGATGGCGCCGGACTATGCCTGGCTGGGCGGCGGCTTCAGCCTGGGAAGCGCCGAAGTACAGCCAGGGCCGTTGATCGGTGCCGGCGAGCTGCAGCGTCAGCAAGCCACCGAAGCCAAGCCCGACCTGCGCTATCACTATCGCTATGTCGCCGCCGACCTGGCCAACCAGGCCGCGGACAACCTGCCGCACAGCAGCCAGGCCTTCGCCGCAGTGTTGTGCACGGCGGCCGGCTGGGTGCCCGGTAGCGATCAGGAAAGTGCCCTGTACAAACGCTATGTCGAGCAAGGGCCTTTCGTCGAGTGGGCGGAGGATTTCGGCAAACAGTGCGAAGCGCCACGGTTCGACCAAGCCAACAAGCGCTATGTGACTGAGGCGTTGGATACCGCGCGTGACGTGCTGCGGCCGTATAAAGCGCAAATCTTGCCGCTGGGGTTGGCGGCATTGGCTGGCGTTGCCTGGCTGTGGATCAGACGGCGCAAGACGAAGGCCTGAACGAGGGGTAATGTGTTGTCAAATGACTGTCGTCGAGGCCTCTATCATGCGTAGCTTGACGTTGTTGTTGGCAATCACCACCCTCGCGGGTTGCCAGGCCCCCATGCCGGCCGCCAACCCGCAGATGGCCTGGGTCGATTTCTCGATGCCATTCCCCAATGACCGTGTGCTGCTGGCCGAGCGCCTGGACAAACAGCGCCTGAGCGACGGCCGGTTCTTCCAGGTCAACCCCGGCAGCCATGAGCTGGTGGTCCGGTTCGACTATGAAGTGAATGGGGGTGGAGGGATGAGCATGATGGGTGGCCCCACTGTGCGGCAGTGCTATCTGACTGTGAGCTACGCGCACTTCAAGGCGGGGCA
Source organism: Pseudomonas sp. MWU13-3659 (assembly GCF_023757525.1). Lineage (NCBI taxonomy): Bacteria > Pseudomonadati > Pseudomonadota > Gammaproteobacteria > Pseudomonadales > Pseudomonadaceae > Pseudomonas > Pseudomonas sp. MWU13-3659. The sequence continues at coordinate 250,561 of NZ_JAMSHW010000004.1, forward strand.
ACGCTATGTGCTCGAGGCGCGCTCCATGGCCATGACACCGGAGGCGAGGCTGTATGATGCTGGAGGGAAGATCGTGGCAGAGGTCAGTGAGTTCTACTGCCTGATGTAACGACGCCACCTCCGTGCCAAAACTGTAACTGTAGGAGCGGCTTCAGCCGCGATCACCCGCGAAGCGGGTGCCTGCCACTTCATCGCGGCTGAAGCCGCTCCTACAGAGGCCTCACACATCAATGAGTTGTCTGAAACATGAATCGTTCGCTGTTCATTTCCCTTGACGGGCCCAAGGGTACCGGCAAGACCACGTTACTGGAGTCCGTCACCAAAGCCCTCAGGGCCGACAACCAGAAGGTGGTGCGGATTTCCGAGAAGAAGAGCGATCCCTACCGGGGTGAAACCATGGCCCTGGTCAACCAGTTCGTCAGGAACCCCTGCCGGGATCTCGAATGGCGGGTGTGTGAGCGCTTTGCCGAAAGCCGCAAGTGGATGTCGCAGCATGTACTGGCCAAGCAGCCAGCGGACAGCATCATCCTGATTGATCGCTGGTACCCCTCCGACGCCGCGTTTCGTCGGCTGGTGTCGTTTGCAGAGATTCTGCGCTTGAATATCGAGCGTAACGTGCGGGTACCAGACCTGCACATCGGGGTAGTCACCAAGCCTGAGATTTCCTGGGCGAGGGCAGCGGCACGCTCGCGCGGGCTGAGCAGTACGGTGATGCATGAACTGGAAGAGCATGTCGCAAGCACCGAGGCATTCCAACGGGCAGTTGCAGACAACGGCTGGGTCATGTGCCGAAATGAAGGAACGCTCGAAGAGGCGACGAATCAGTTGGTATCAGAGATCCATGGTTTGCTCTGATGCACGCTGACGGCTGATCGACGTCTCATTTTCACTCCTGAAGTGAAAGTGTTCGCGGGTGCAGCCCGTTTTTCCCAGGCGTCAGGCACGCCAGACTGAATGGCGAACCAACCCCTTCAGCAGCGAGCAACCATGAAAGCCATCGGTTTCATCCACAACGCCTTGCCCATCGAAGACCCAGCGTCTCTTCAGGACATCGAAATCCCCAGGCCTAGCCCAGGGCTCAAGGACCTTCTGGTCGAGGTCAAGGCCGTGTCGGTCAACCCCGTCGACACCAAGGTGCGCGCCGGCACTGTCACGCGTGAGCCGAAAGTACTCGGCTGGGACGCGGCCGGCATTGTCCGTGAAGTCGGGCCCCAGGTGACCCTGTTCAAGCCAGGTGACCAGGTGTATTACGCCGGCTCCATCGCCAGGCCCGGCAGCAACAGCGAGTACCACCTGGTGGACGAGCGCATCGTCGGGCACCAGCCTCGCAGCCTGGGAGCGGCCCAGGCCGCAGCGCTGCCGCTGACGGCCATTACCGCCTGGGAACTGTTGTTCGACCGCTTAGGTTTAGTCGAAGGCGGCGGGGAGGGCGACACCTTGCTGATCGTCGGCGCCGCCGGTGGCGTCGGTTCGATGCTGGTGCAGCTGGCCCGACAACTGACCCGCCTGACGGTCATCGGCACCGCCTCCCGCGCTGAAACCGCCAACTGGGTGCGCGAGCTGGGGGCTCATCATGTCATCGATCACAGCGCGCCGTTGCAAGGGCAACTTCAGGCCCTGGGGATCGAGTCGGTCAGCCATGTCGCCAGCCTTACCCACACCGAGCAGCACTTCTCGCAACTGGTCGAGGTGCTGCGGCCACAAGGTCGCCTGGGAGTAATCGATGATCCGCAGACACTGGATGTCATGCCGCTCAAGCGCAAGTCGCTGTCATTGCACTGGGAACTGATGTTCACCCGCTCGCTGTACGAAACCTGCGACATGATCCAGCAGCATCGTTTGCTCGAGCGGGTGGCCGGGCTGATCGACCAGGGCATCCTGCGCACCACCCTGGGCGAGCATTTCGGTGCCATCAATGCCGCCAACCTGCGTCGCGCCCATGCGTTGGTGGAAAGCGGCAAGGCGCGCGGCAAGATTGTCCTGGAAGGCTTCTAAAACCCATTACCCCTCTGGGACAGGCGGTACCGCGCCTGCCTCAGGCCTCTGAGCAGGAGTCAGATATGAACCGACAGGATAACCCCCTCGTTTCCCTTGCAATCCTCAAGGCCAAGCCCGGCCAGGCACAGGCGCTGAAAGCAGCCTTGATGGCCTTGATCGAACCGACCCGGGCGGAGCCCGGCAACCGCGACTACATGCTGTTCGAGCGCAGCGACGAGCCCGGCACGTTCTACATGCGGGAGGCGTTCGACCATCAACAGGCCCTGGACACCCACCTGGCCACTGCACACTTCCGACACTTTGCCGAGCAGGCCGACAAGCTGTTGGCGGAGCCCTTGCAACTGATCTTCCTCGACCCGGTGTCCACCGCCGTTGCTCCTCACCCCTGATGAGCGCCCGCGGCTCACCAGGAAATAAACTTTTTTGCCGTTTTGGCTGCAGGAAGGCCAATGTGTGAAAAGGTGGTAGGCTTCAGCCGTGTTCAACAAGCGTGTGGCCGCTTCAAGCGTCCACTCAAGCGCCGGGAAACAGCGTCGCAGATCAATATCAACCAAGGAGGGTAGTGGATGAAACTTGTTGGCATGCTGGATTCGCCTTATGTGCGCCGGGTGGCGATTTCCCTGGACCTGTTGGGCGTCGAGTTCGAGCACGATCCGTTGTCGGTCTTCCGCACGTTCGAGGCGTTCTCCCGGATCAACCCGGTGGTCAAGGCGCCGACGCTGGTGCTGGATGATGGTTCGGTGCTCATGGACTCGACGCTGATCATCGATTACTTCGAGACCTTCAGCGCCCCCGACCGCAAGTTGTTGCCGCAGCAGCCACAGGCCCTGGCCAAGGCTTTGCGTACGTTGGGCCTGGCGCTGGCAGCCTGCGAGAAGGCCGTCCAGATCGTCTATGAGCGTAACCTGCGGCCGGAGGAAAAGCGCCATTCGCCCTGGGTCGAGCGCGTCAGCCACCAGTTGTTGGCTGCGTGCACCGAGCTGGACGGGCTGTGCGCCGCGCAACCGTCGCCAGGCGAACGGCCAGATCAGGCCGCGCTCACCACTGCCGTAGCCTGGTCGTTCATGCAACTGATGTTGCCCGACGTGGTCAAGGCCGACGACTTCCCGGCCCTCCAGGCCCATGCAGTGCGCCTGGAGCAGACTGACCTGTTCAAGCGTTATCCGATCACCTGATGCCGGGTGCGGCTCGAGCGTTGCTCGACCGCACCCGTTTACTGAATAACCAGGTTGAATAGGGGAGAGGTGCAGTCCCTATTCGTTCAACTCACGGGCGAACGCGTCAGGGTCCGAGAAAATAGCACTGGCATGCAGCAAGCGCGGGGCAGCGTTCGCTTGTTGCAGGACGAATGTCGGCACACCTCGGGCGCCAAACCTGTGCATCATGGTGCGGCCCTCGGCGACACGGTCTCGGTTGGACTGGAACAGGGCATCGTCCGGATGCGCGAGACGCTCGGCGGCGGCATCCAGGCCGAGGTGACCCAGCACCTGTAACAGGGTGTCCAGCTGGGTCACATCCAGGCCATCTACATAACGCGCCGCCTGGATCGCCTTGAGCGCGTCGAACTCGCGCTCGGGTGCCGTCAGGTTCACGGCGGACAGCGCCAGGGTAAAGGGGCCGCTATCAAACGCCTGGCTCCGGTCGGCGAGCACATGATCACGGTACCGTTCGCTGAAAACCTGCCCAGTCAAACGCGCAATACGTTGGTCGTTGCTCCAGGCATACGCCGCGAAGCCATCGTCCATGGGGCGGGCGCCGTCGCCTGCGAACAACCCGGTCGGTAGCAAGTGCAAGGGGATACCTGTGGACGCCAGGATCCGCGGCAAAGGTCCACCAGCGCCATAGCACCATCCGCACAGCGGATCGAAGAGGTAAACGAGGGTCTTGCTCATGAAGGAACTCCGTCAGCGATATGGCTGAAATTCTATCGTGCGCTTATTGATGTTTAAATGAATACAAAACAAACGTATTGTGTTCTAAAAGCATACAATCAAGAGGCCAGGATGACGGGCACTTCCAACCTCAACCGGCTTGCCTACTTTACGGCGGTGGTCGAGACCGGCTCTTTCACCGCGGCCGCCGAGCGGCTCGGTATCACCAAGGCCGTGGTCAGCCAGCAGGTCGCACGCCTGGAGCGAGAGTTTCGCACCACGTTGCTGGTGCGCAGCACGCGGCGAGTCCGCACCACCGAGGCAGGCCAATCGTTCTACTACCGCTGCGCATCGATCCTCAAGGAGGCCGAAGAGGCCTTTGAGGAACTGTCGGCATCGGCCAGCGAGCCAACGGGAACCCTGCGCCTGACCGCGCCCTTCGATTACGGCATCGGTGTCGTGGTCCCTGTGATAACCGAGTTCTCACAGCGCTATCCGCAGTGCAAGGTCGAAGCGCATTTCAGCGATCAGACATTGGATCTGGGTACTCACGACCTGGACCTTTCCATTCGTGTGGGGTGGATCACCGAGCAACATCTGCAAGCCCGTCGAATCGGCCACTTCGAGCAGCGGCTGGTGGCCGGGCCACAGTGGCGAGCGCATGTAGAGGCGCTGCAGGCCCCCACGGACCTGGCTGAACTGCCGCTGGTGGCGAACACCGCGCTGCGGGAACCGACCCGATGGGCGTTTTCCAGACGCGAGTCAGAGCGGGTGGTGGTCGAGATGAAATCCAGCGTGTCGCTCGATGCGACTTTGGCGGTACGTGAGGCGACTCTTCAGGGGGCCGGGTTGTCTGTACTGCCTGACTATGTGGCGGCGCCCGACCTGGAGGCGGGTCGGCTGATCGAGGTGTTGCCGGGATGGGCGTTGCCACGCGGGGAAATTCATGTGGTGTTTCCGACGGCGCGCTTTCGGCCGGTCAAGGTAAGGGTGTTTACCGAGTTGTTGGCGAGGAAAACCCTTCAGGCATGATCCGTCACCAGGGCACCGACTGGCCATCCCAGGCCCAGAACGTACCGGTCTGCAACGGCCCATGCCGGCCGACCAGTTCGAGGATGCAGTCGGCGGCGAACGCAGGTGAGAACAGCTTGCCAACTGGCACGTTGCCCTGGAAGGGGCGTGAAAGCCGGGTATCGGTGGTGCCGGGGTGCAAGGCAAGGACTGTCGAGGCGGGGTTGAGCCGCTTGAGTTCGATGCTGGCCGTTCGCAACAGCTGGTTGAGCGCGGCCTTGCTGGCACGATAGCTGTACCAGCCGCCCAGGTGGTTGTCGGCGATCGACCCGACCCGTGCCGACAACGCAGCGAAGCTGACGGGCTGCTGGCGCAGCAACGGCAACAGGTGTTTGAGCAGCAGGACAGGGGCGAAGCAGTTGGTGGCGAAACTCGCCTGCAATCCCGCCAGGTCCAGTTGCATCAGCGACTTCTCGGCACGCGCTGGCGCTTCTTGCAGAACGCCGAGGGTACACAAGACCAAATTCAGCTGATCGCAGCAGGCACGGGCCTTGCCTGCCAGAGCCTGGAGTGCCTGTTCGTCCCGGGCGTCGCAGTCGAGGCAAATCAGCCGGTGGCCGTGCTCCCGGGCCAAGGCATCCAGAACCGGGCTGCTGGTTGCCCGTCGCGAGACAGCAAGCAACAGCCCGACGTCATCGCGTGCCAGCAGCTGCGAGCACAGGGCAAGACCGATCCCCTGGCTGGCGCCACAGACCAACACGTTGGCGGGTGTGTGAAGGTTGGGGATGAGGCTCATCGGACGATCCTCCTGTTTTTGCAGGATTTGATTAAACCTGTACAAAAATCTAGTCTTGTACAAGTTATAGCTTCCTGCAGATTCGTCATGGCACTCCTTGCTCGCTGGGTCTGTTTCTGCCTGCTGCTGCTGACGCCACCAGCGGTCGTTGCGGACTGGCGTGTGGCGCTGCCAGCGGTCCACCCGTTGGGCGGTGGCGACTTCACCTGGTTCGGCCTGCGGTTGTATACCGCACGCTTGTGGACCGAAGGCCCGCGTCATGACTGGAACCAGCCTTTCGCTCTGGAACTGACCTACCACCGCGCCTTGTCCCGGGACACGCTGGTGCAAGCCAGCCTCGAGGAAATGCATCGCCTGGGTGCCGACCGCGTGACGCCGCAACAACTCGAAGCCTGGGCCAAGGTACTGCAGGAGGCGTTCGTGGATGTGCGCCCCGGCATGCGCATCACCGGGGTGTACCTGCCGCAGCAGGGCTGTCGCTTCTACGTCGATGGCAAGCCCAGCCGTGACATAGCCGACCCGGCCTTTGCCCGGGCGTTCTTTGCCATCTGGCTGGACCCACGGGCCCGGGATCCGCAGTTGCGCCAGCAGCTGCTCGGCCTGGCCGACAAGCACCGAGGAGGCACATGACCATGTACAGAGTGCTGTTGCTGGCGGCCTTCCTGGTTCTGGGCAGTTGTGGCAATGTTGAAGTCGGGCGGTACGCCGCGGAGCAACCCCGTTTCGACCTGGTGGCCTTCTTCTCGCGCCCGGTTCAGGCCTGGGGCATGTTCCAGAAACGTTCCGGAGAAGTGGTGAAGCGCTTCCACGTTCGCATCGACAGCCGTCGGGACGGCGAGCGGCTGATCCTCGACGAGCATTTTCTCTACAGCGACGGCACACGGCAGCGGCGCACCTGGACGCTGGTGCCGGACGGGCCCGGCCACTGGCGGGGCACCGCCGGGGATGTGATCGGCGAGGCTCGCGGTGAACTGGCCGGGAATGCGCTGCGCTGGCGCTACCAGTTGGATCTGCCTGTGGACGGGCGCCACTGGCAGGTGGATCTGGACGACTGGATGTACCTGATGGATGACGACACCCTGATCAACCGCTCGAAAATGACCAAGCTGGGCGTGGAGGTTGGTCAGATCACTCTGTTCTTCCGCCGCCTTCCGGAGCGGGCGCCATGACCCTGAACACAGCGCCGGAGCTGTTGTCGGTAGCCCGCCAATGGTAGCTCGAGCGATGCGCCTGGGCTTGGTGCTGGGCGACCAGTTAGCGTTCGACCTGGCAAGCCTCGCGGCACTGGACCCTGCCCACGACGCGATCCTGATGGCGGAAGTGGAGGGCGAGGCCCGCTACGTGCCGCATCATCCGCAAAAGATCGTGCTCATCTTCAGCGCCATGCGCCATTTCGCCCGCGCACTGCGTGAGCGAGGCTGGACGGTGCACTATGTCCAGCTTGATGAGGACGGCAACAGCGGCAGCATTGCCGGTGAGCTGCGGCGCTGGCGGCAGGCACTGGGCGCCAGTGAGATCCACCTCACCGAGTGCGGCGAGTGGCGCCTGGAGCAGGCGCTGCGCGATGCCGGCCTGCCGCTGGTGTGGCACCGCGACACACGTTTCCTGTGCTCACGCGAGGCGTTCGCCCGCTGGGCACAAGGGCGCGGCCACCTGCGCATGGAGCACTTCTACCGCGGCATGCGCAAGCGTTGTGGCTTGCTGCTCGAGCCCGACGGCAGCCTGGCTGGGGGCGCCTGGAATTTCGACAGCGACAACCGCAAACCCTTGCCACGCGGCCTGCGCGGGCCGTTTCCCGCACACTTCGAGCAGGACACGCTCACGGCGACAGTGGTGGCGCTGGTGCGTCAGCGCTTCAGCGACCACTACGGGGACATTGACGGTTTCGACTACCCCGTGACCCATGCCGAGGCGCAACAGCTGTGGCAGCATTTTCTCGACTTCGGCCTGGCGGCGTTCGGTGACTACCAGGACGCCATGGCCGAAGGCGAGCCGTACCTGTTCCATGCGCGCATCAGCGCGGCGCTGAACATCGGGCTGCTGGATGTGCGGCGCCTGTGCGAGGACGTGGACACGGCCTGGCGCGAGGGGCGGGTGCCGCTCAACGCCGCCGAGGGTTTCATCCGCCAATTGATCGGCTGGCGCGAGTATGTGCGCGGCATCTACTGGCTGCGCATGCCCGAGTACGCCGGGCTCAACCATCTGGGCAACCACCGCGCCCTGCCAGGGTTCTACTGGACCGGGCAGACCCGCATGCGCTGCATGGCGCAGGCCATCGGGCAGACCCTGCGCCTGGGCTACGCGCACCATATCCAGCGCCTGATGGTCACGGGCAACTTTGCCCTGCTGGCCGGCATCGCGCCTGCGGCGATCTGCGAGTGGTACCTGGCGGTCTACATCGACGCGTTCGACTGGGTCGAGCTGCCCAATACCCTGGGCATGGTGATGCATGCCGACGGCGGCTACCTGGGGTCGAAACCTTACTGTGCCAGCGGCCGCTACATCCAGCGCATGTCCGACCATTGCAAGGCCTGCAGCTACAGGGTCGACAGGGTGGTCGAGGACGATGCCTGCCCATTCAATGCGCTGTACTGGCACTTTCTCATCCGCCATCGCGCCGCGCTGTCGGGCAACCCGCGGCTGGCATTGGTGTATCGCAGCCTGGATGGGATGGCGCCGGAGCGGCGTGATGCGGTATGGCGGCGTGGCCAGGCACTGTTGGCGCGGCTCGATGCCGAGCAGGATTTATGAAGAAGGGCCAGTTGCCGTGCAAGATCTGCGCGGTTTGCGCAAGGCCGTTCACCTGGCGCAAGCGCTGGGCGCGGTGTTGGGAGCAGGTGAAATATTGTTCGCAGCGCTGCCGCCGCCTGGCGGCACGGCGCGGGGCACAGGCTCGCGGATGATTTGAGGTCCGCGCGCAACGCTCCCGAAAAGCCATGCAGTCCGATGGCCGCATCCCCTGATGCAGATGTGGCTCATTCGATGGAAGAAGTCGGGCAGGGGGGGCAAGGCTGGCGATTGCGGTGTGCCGGATGCATCTTGTCATTTGCAATCGCTTAGGGCAGGGTCGATGCCATGGACATCTCTGCCAAAGGAGCCACATCATGTCGAAGATATATCCCGGTATCGATCCCGAGGGGCTGGTCGAGTACTCGGTGGTCTACACGGACCGCTCGCTCAACCACATGTCCCAGTCGTTTCAAGGTGTGATGAGGAACATTTCAACCACCCTGAAACAGGTCTATAACGCCCAGGCGGTTGCGGTGGTCCCGGGCAGTGGCACGTTCGGCATGGAAGCGGTGGCCCGGCAGTTTGCCACCGGCCAGCAATGCCTGGTGATCCGCAACGGCTGGTTCAGTTATCGCTGGAGCCAGATCCTCGAGATGGGCAACATCCCGGCGGCCACGACGGTGCTCAAAGCCCGGCCGGTTGAAACGGGGCGCCAGGCGGCCTACGCCCCGGCCCCTCTGGACGAAGTGTTGGCAGCCATTGCGGCGCAGAAGCCACAGATTGTCTTCGCCCCCCACGTCGAAACGTCATCAGGGATCATGCTGCCCGACGAGTACCTGCGGGCCGTGGGTGACGCCGTGCATGCGGTGGGTGGCCTGTTCGTGCTGGACTGCATCGCCTCAGGCGCGATTTGGGTCGATATGCACAAATGCGCAGTCGACCTGCTGATCAGCGCACCGCAGAAAGGCTGGAGCGCCTCACCTTGCTGCGCCCTGGTGATGCTCAGCGCGTTGGCCCTCGAGCGCATCGAATCGACGCAAAGCACCAGCTTCGCCTGCGACTTGAAGAAGTGGCTGCAGATCATGCAGGCCTATGAGCAAGGGGGCCACGCCTACCATGCGACCATGCCCAGCGATGCCCTCGCGCGGTTCAACGAAGTGATGAAAGAGACACAAGCCTACGGTTTCGACAAGGTCTGCGACGAACAACAGGCCCTGGGTGATCGGGTGCGCGCAATGATGGCCCGCAAAGGTATCAAGAGCGTTGCCGCAGTGGGCTTTCAGGCCCCTGGCGTAGTAGTGAGCTACACCGATGATGCCGATATCAAGAGTGGCAAGAAGTTTGTCAGCCACGGCCTGCAGATTGCCGCCGGGGTGCCGTTGCAATGCGACGAGCCGGCCGACTTCCAGACCTTCCGCATCGGCCTGTTCGGGCTCGAAAAGCTGCACAATCTCGAGCGCACGGTCAGCACCCTGGAGCAGGCACTGGACGAGGTGATGGTTAACTGAACGGTCGGTTGGAGGACTTGCAATGGCAACGAACGATGCGAGGTCACGATTTGAAGCCAAGCTTCTTCGTCCGGCAAAGCCCGGTGATGACGGGCCGTGGGCGTTTGCAGTTCTTCCAAGGGAGGCGAGTGAACGGCTTCCAAGGCGGGGAAGGACGACCGTTGAAGGCACAATCAATGGGCATCCTTTCCAGGCAACCCTGGAACCCGATGGTCAGCTGAGCCATTGGCTGAAGGTCGGTCGCGATTTACTCGACGCAGCAGGTGTGGCCGTTGGCGATATCGTTACCCTCGAACTCATGCCGGTGAAGCAGGAGCCCGAACCTGAAATCCCTGCAGATTTCGAGGAAGCCCTGGCAGCCACGCCTGAGGCTCAAGAGGTTTGGAACAGTACGACGACCCTCGCACGGGTGGACTGGATCCACTGGATTACTTCAGCGAAGCAACTCAAGACGCGCGAAAAGCGAATGGCTGATGCCTGCGATATGCTTGCAACCGGCAAGAAGCAGGTTTGCTGTTTCGACCCGTCGGGCTATTACAGCAAAGCCTTCCGGGCGCCCGAGGCAGAAAATTAACTTTGGGCTGACCATATCCAGCGCCTGATGGTCGCGGGCAGCTTTGTCCTGCTGGTCGGCATCGTGCCTGCGACATGTCGCTGCTATTGCCGCGAACAGTTGCACGCCAATGCGTTCCTCCAGCTCCCGGAACGGGTGCAAAAACGCCGACTGTGTCAGGTGCAGGCGCTCGGCGGCTTCATGCAGGCTGTGCGTTTCGCGCAGGCATGGATCGTGCGCAGGTGTCTCAGGTCGATCATGAAAAAAACTAAATTTGCGTGCAAAAAAAATGAGTTTGTCTCATTGTTGCCTGGTCCCTGACAATCCCTTTCATTGAACTCTCCGGTAGGGCAAGGCACTTGGCACGGGTACATCATCTACCTCGCGCTGGGTGACATTCAGTCAGGTATTTTGGCGGCCGCTAGGGAACGTGAGCCCAGCGTTAGCCTCGGGATTAAGGGTGCCAGAGCAAAATGAGTAAAGATTTCACGTTCGCCATCAAACGTGTTCGCTTCGCTGAACATTATCACCCAGCAGACAACACGCGGATCACCACCAACTTTGCCAACCTGGCCAGGGGCGAAAGCCGTCAGCAGAACCTGCGTAACACGCTGGCGATGATCGACAATCGCTTCAATGCCCTGGCGCATTGGGACAACCCCAAGGGTGACCGTTATTCCGTAGAGCTCGATATCATTTCCGTCGAGATGAGTATCGTCGGTGAACAGGCGGGGGATGCCCTGCCGTTAATTGAAATTCTGAAAACCAACATTGTCGATCGCCAAACCAACGAGCGCATTGAGGGCATTGTCGGGAACAACTTCTCCTCGTATGTCCGGGACTATGACTTCAGCGTGCTGTTGCTGGAGCACAATAAAGGACAGTCGGGTTTCAGCACGCCGAAAGCGTTTGGCGAACTGCATGGGAAACTGTTCAAGTGCTTCGTCAACTCAAGCGCGTTCAAGGCGCACTTCGGCAAGCCGCCGGTCATCTGCCTGAGCGTTTCGAGCAGCAAGACCTACCACCGCACTGAAAACCAGCACCCGGTCCTCGGTCACGAATACCAGCAGGATGAATACTCATTGACCGATGAGTACTTCGCCAAGATGGGCCTGAAGGTGCGCTATTTCATGCCGTCGAACAGTGTCGCGCCGCTGGCCTTCTACTTTGCCGGCGACTTGCTGGGCGACTACACCAACCTCGAGCTGATCAGCACCATCAGCACCATGGACACCTTCCAGAAGATTTACCGGCCCGAGATCTACAACGCGAACTCCGCGGCAGGCAAATCCTATCAACCAAGCCTGAAGCACCAGGATTACTCGCTGACTCGAATTGTCTACGACCGCGAAGAACGCAGCCGTCTAGCCATTGAACAGGGCAAGTATGCAGAAGCGCAATTCATCAAACCGTTCCACGCTGTGCTGCAGCAGTGGTCCGCTAATTACGCTGTTTGATTGACCGAATACACAAGGCCTTGCGTGATGAAAAAACTACTCCCCACTTCGACTGCCGGCAGCCTGCCCAAACCTTCCTGGCTGGCACAGCCGGAAACCCTCTGGTCGCCCTGGAAGCTGCAAGACGAGACGCTGATCGAAGGCAAGCAGGATGCGTTGCGTCTGTCGTTGCACGAGCAACAACTGGCCGGTATCGATATCGTCAGTGACGGTGAACAGACCCGTCAGCATTTTGTGACGACCTTCATCGAACACCTGAGAGGCGTTGATTTTGAAAAGCGCGAAACCGTGCGGATTCGCGACCGCTACGATGCCAGCGTGCCAACGGTGGTCGGTGCGGTTTCTCGTCAGAGGCCCGTGTTCGTCGAAGATGCCAAATTCCTGCGCCAGCAGACCCGGCAGCCGATCAAATGGGCGCTGCCAGGCCCCATGACCATGATCGACACCCTGTACGACAGCCACTACAAGAGCCGCGAAAAGCTGGCCTGGGAATTCGCCAGGATCCTCAACGAGGAAGCCCGCGAGCTTGAGGCTGCCGGCGTTGACATCATCCAGTTCGATGAACCGGCCTTCAACGTGTTCTTCGACGAGGTGAACGACTGGGGCGTTGCCACCCTGGAGCGGGCCATCGAAGGCCTCAAGTGTGAAACGGCGGTGCACATCTGCTACGGCTATGGCATCAAGGCCAATACCGACTGGAAAAAGACCCTGGGTACGGAGTGGCGCCAGTATGAGGAGGCGTTCCCCAAACTGCAGAAATCCAAGATCGACATCGTCTCGGTGGAGTGCCACAACTCCCACGTACCCATGGACCTGATCGAGCTGATCCGCGGCAAGAAGGTGATGGTCGGCGCTATAGACGTGGCCAACCATGCCATCGAAACCCCGGAAGAAGTGGCCAACACCCTGCGCAAGGCCCTTCAGTTCGTGGATGCCGACAAACTCTATCCGTGCACCAACTGCGGCATGGCACCGTTGCCGCGCGCCGTGGCACGCGGCAAGCTCAATGCATTGAGTGCAGGTGCAGAGATCGTGCGCCGAGAACTCACGAAGTAAGACCGAGCGCGAGGTGGGAGGGCGGGGCGTGCAGCTTCGCCTTTGGGTAATCCGATCATCGCCGGCAGCCTGCACTGGCTCGATTGCGAGATTCACGCTGCCATTGCTCTACTACAAGGAGCAGTATTGCAACCTCATGCAATCAGCGTAACGGTTGCTTGCAAGCCCTACGCAAACGCCGCCAGCCCAGCACGACACCGCTAAGGGCGATCACCAGGCCACCGACGCTCATGGCGATGAGCAGGCTTTCGCGCAGCAGCGGCCTGGCCAGTAGGGGTTGCCAATCCCAGCTGTGCAGCAGGTTGAACAACCAGCGGCCAACCCGTTGCGTGCGGTCGAAGCTGGCCACCACCTCGCCGCTGGCCGGGTCCAGGTAAACCCACGTGCGCGCGGGGTCATCGAAGTGCAGGCCCAGCACGGGCAGTGGGCGCGTCTGGAAGCCGTACATGCTTTGCGGATCACGGGCAAAGTAGTGGAAGTCGTAGGCGGTCTGCCAGTGATCCTCGACCGCTCGTCCCGGCGCGATGGCCTGGGCGGCGGCCAGCAGCCGCTGCTTGGACAAGGCTCGCATCGGTGCCATGCCGGCTTCGACCAGGCGGCTGTCGCCGTTGGCGCTGCGTGCGACCACGAACGTGACGCCAGCGAGCCGCTGCCATTGCAGCTCCACCGGGACGAATCCATCCTCCTCGGCCAGGCGCGCCATGACCTGGCGCAGCGGCATGGCGAAATCGTCGGGGCGCAATGGCCCTTGGCGCAGGGCCGACAGGTCGAGGCGCGAATGGCTGTCGGTCAGGCCCCAGGGGCGCATGGACATCAGCCCACTGAACACCCACAGCACCAGCACCACGCCGAACAACAGCCCGCCGATGTGATGCCAGCGCAACCAGCCAGCGGGGTAGGGGCTGCAGGAGCCGCTGCGATAGCGTTTGCGCAGCCGCAGGCGCAGGACCCCCACCGCCATGCCCAGGACCGCCATGAGCGTACCGAGCAGGGAGAGACCAATCACCAGCGTGCGCCAGCCATTGTCGAAACCGAAGCCCCCGCGCAGGGGATACAACCAATGAAGCCAGGCACCCACCCAGTTCCAGGCGCGCTCCTGGGCGGTGGCGTCGCGCACCACCTCGCCGGTGCGTCCGGACAGGTACAGCCAGGTACCGGCAGCATCCGCTACCCGCACCTTGTGCAAGGGCCGGTCGCTGTCCAGGGCGCGCGAGTGGGTCCACATGTCCTCATCCACGGCCCCCAGATAAGCCAATGCCGCGTCGCCGGCATACTGCCGAGCATTGGCCAGCGCCCAAGCGGCATCGCTGCTGGCCAGCGGCTCACCGCTGGCAGCCTCGAGGGTGACGCGGCGGCCGTCGGCCAGCTCCAGTAGATAATGCGGTCGCCCGCCCAGGCTGGTCAGGCGCAGGGTTTTCATTGGCTGCTGCGCCCAACTGGCCGGCAACTCGGCGCAGCAGCCTGCCGGCAACGCCGGCAGGTGGCCCAGGCGCTCGGCTGGGGTCAGCTTGGGGTAGCCGACATACAGCATCACCACCCCGGAGACGAACCACAGCGCCATGAACAGGCAGGCGACGATGCCCAGCCAGCGGTGCCAGAGGTACAGCTGGCGCTTCAGGCCCATCAGTAGCGCCACTGCACAGCGACTTCCAGGCTGCGCGGCTCACCCAGGTAATACTGGGTGTTGGTCTGGTGGATGAAGCGTGCGTAGACCTCGTCGGTGAGGTTGCGCAGGCGCGCGCTGACTTGCACGTGCTTGTCCAGGTCGTGGGTCATGGACAGCCCGTAGACGGTGTACGACGGCACCCAGGCGGTGTTGGCGGTGTTGGCGTAGACCGACGACACATAGCGGGCGTCGGCGCCGACCTGCCAGCCCGGCGCCAGGTCGTAGGTCAGCCACAGGTTGGCGACCCGGTCGGGCATGTTCACCGGGTTCTTGCCCTTGCGCGAGTACACCACGCCGCCGATGGTTTCGTTGAACTCGTCGTACTCGGCGTTGACCCAGCTGAAGTTGCCCGCCGCCAGCAGCTTGGGCGTGACCTTGAACGAGGCGGCCAGCTCGATGCCGGTGGAGGTCTGCTGGCCGGCCTGCTCGGTGGTATTGGGCACGGTCGAGGAGGGCACCGAGATGTTCTTGCGCACGATGCGGTAAGCCGCAGCGGTGGCGGTGCCGCGTCCGTCGAGGAAGTCGAGCTTGCTGCCCACTTCCACCTGGCGCCCGGTGCTCAGGTCGAAGTCACCAACCTGGCTGAGCGAGGCGCCGGTGAGCGAGCCTCCCGGCGGTTCGGCCGAGGTGCTGTATTGGGTGTACAGGCTGACGTTGGGCGTCAGGTCGTAGACCAGGCCCAGGCGGCCGGTGAAGGCGTCCCAGCGTCGGTCCAGCTTGGCCCGGCTCACGTAATCGACCACGTCGAAGTCGATATGGTCGTAACGCAGCGCGGTGATCAGCGACAGCTGGTCGGTCAGGCGGGTGCGGTTCTCGACAAAGCCCGCAGTGGTGTCGGTGGTGGTGCTGCGGCCTTTGGCGCGCGGCGCGTCCATGCCGGGGATGTCGAGGAAGTGGCCGGGCTGGAAACCGTTCGGGTCGAGGGTGTCGAAGGCACCTTTGGACAGCGGGTAGGCGGTCTGCTGGTTGCGGCTGTAGTCCACGCCGAACGCCCAATCGCTGGCCAGGCCGAACAACTGGCCTTGATGGGTCAGTTCGGTGCGGTTGCCGTTGACCTCCTGGTCGTGGCGCTGGCGGTAGCCGCCGGAGCGGGCGATGCTGGTGTTGCCGGCGTTGTAGCGGTACACCTCGAGGTTGCGGTAATCGCGCTGGCCGTTGTAGTGGTAGAAGGTGTTGCGCAGCTGGTTGCTGTCGTCGATGCGGTAGTCGGTGATCGAGCGCAGCCAGCGGGTGCGCTGCTCGTAGCGACCGTCCTCGACGTTGTAGTTGTTGAAACGGTTGTGCTTGTCGATGTGCAGGGTGCCCACCAGTGGCTGCAACACCGGCGTGCCCCAGTACGGGCTGTCTTCTTTTTCTTCCAGGTATTCGATGGCCAGGGTGTGCGAGAGCTGGTCGTTGATATCGCTGAGCAGCGAGAAGGCCAGGTTGCCGGCACCGTTCTCCTGGCGGTCGATGTAGCCGTTGCTGCTGGTGCGGCTGTAGTCGAGCCGCGCGTAGTGGCGTGGGCCGTCGCCGCTGTTGAGCGCCTTGTTGAAGCCGACCGAGGTTTCCATCGTGTCGTAGCGCCCGTAGCTGACGCGGCCTTCGACGGTGTCCTCGTCGCGGTTGGCCAGCTTGGTGATCATGTTAAGGCTGCCGCCGACGGCGCCGCTGCCGTTGAGGAACGACGAGGGGCCGCCGAGCAGTTCGACGCGGTCGTAGATCCAGGTGCCAACCGGGCGCGCCGTGGCGCCGTATTGCAGGTTGATGCCGTTGAACAGCTGGCTGACCTGGGCGCCGTTGAAGCCGCGGTACGCCACGTAGCCGCCCCAGCCGGGCGGTGCCGAGGCGTTGACCCCGGGCAGGGCGTTGGCGGCGTCCTGGAAGTTGCGCGCGCCGACGCGCGCCATGGTCTTGCGGTCGGCGACGCTGACCGAGGCGGGGTTTTCGCGGGCGCTGAGGTTGAGCCGCGAGCCGCTTTCAATGGGCCGGTCGAGGTCGAGGCGGGTAGCCTCCTGGGGTTGGTCGGCGGTGGCCGTGACGTTGCTGGCGGGCAGGGTCAGGGTATCGTCCTGCGCCCAGGCACAGGTTGCGCCGCCAACGAGCAGCGCCAAAGTGGTCATGCGGAACATGCAAGGCTTCCTGGCTGAATGCGATAAGCGCACGCCCGCAACCATTGAGGCTGCGAACGGGCATGGCAAGGTCAGAACACGGGAAGCGCTGAGGGGGAGGCTCGGGGGTTGACCAGCGGCCAGCGCTGCTTGGGCAGGCGCGGCGCGGGTTGCCTGGGTAAGGGCACGTTCGATGCCCCCGCGAGCAGGCTCAGCAGGCCGAAGAACACCGCCAGCAATGTGGCGCTGAACAGACTGGCAATCACGCAATCGCCGCCGGCGGGCAACACTGGGTCGGTGACGTCCTGGTCGCCCTTGAACACGCCGCTGCTGTCGGCCGCGCACCAGGCGGCATCGTCCAGGCCGGCCAGGCGCAGCCCGGCCATCTGTCCATGGCCCATGGCGCACAGCAACGCGCCGAACAGGATGCTGAAGTACAGCAGCCAGGCAACGTGCGCTCTTTGGTGGCGGGCCAGCGTCATGGGCAAAGCTCGGGCGGTGAATGGGGCTGATGGGCGACGGATTCTACAGGTTTTGCGGTATCTGAAAAGCAGGTTGGCGCGCCATCGCTCACGCGCATGGATACATGAGGCGGAGTGTGTTGATTGGGCAGGGTACGCACGGCCTGATGTGGAGGGGGAGGCGTATGGGCGATCTTCCCTGCCCGGGCCCATTGTCCGATGGCATGCGCTGACTTCAGATTCCATTCAGATTCGCGCCTGATAATTCCCCCGTCGAGCCCAATCGGGGGAGTTTCATGAGCCAGATTCAGTGGAGCAGCCTGCTCCCTTTAGCGATCGGTAGCCATACCGACCACCATGCGCACCTGTCGCTTCACCGCGCAGGCGACGCCTCCCGCGCAGACCTGGAACACTTCATCCACCAGCGCTTTGCCACGGCACACCATGCCGATGTGCAACATTACTTGCCGGAACTGCTGGCGCTCAATGACAGCCGCGGGCGTCTGGTCGCAGCGGCTGGTGTGCGCCTGGCGAGCGAGGGGCCGCTGTTCCTCGAGCGTTATCTGGACCAGCCGCTTGAAAGTGAAGTGTCTCGCATAGCCGGCACTGACCTTGAGCGTACCGGCATGGTCGAGGTCGGCAACCTTGCCTCGCTCAGCGCCGGCAGCGCCCGCATCATGATCATCGCCGTCACTTGGTTGCTGGCTGCGCGCGGCCTGCAATGGGTAGCGTTTACCGGGGCCGCGACATTGATCAACAGCTTCCAGCGGCTGGGACTGGTGCCTACGGTATTGGCGCCGGCCAGTCCCGAGCGTCTTCAAGGTCAAGTTGATCAATGGGGGACATACTACGACCAGCGTCCCCAGGTGTATGCCGGGAACATCGGCTACGGCTTTGATGCCCTGACCCAAGCGGGCGTGTTCCAGCGCCTGGGGTTTCCTGCGCTTGTCGAGGAGGCCGGACATGCCGCGTGAGCTGGATCGTTTCCATGAGCGGTTGTCAGCCTATGCACGTGATCATGCTGAAGCCGTGGCGGTGCAGGGGCAGACTCGGCGCTACACCTATCAGCAATTGCTCGGTGAGATAGGCCTGCGGACCCATGTCCTGCGTCGGCAACCGGCAGGTACTTTGGTACTGGCCCTGGACAACGGCCCTGAGCTGTTGTTCTGGGATTTGGCCGCCCTGTTCGCTGAACGCCCCTGCGTGATCGTGCCGTCGTTCTTCAGCGCGGCGCAGTTCGATCACTGTATTGCCCAGAGCGGTGCATCGACCGTGCTGTGCTCGGCGCAGTGGGCAGCGCAGTTGGCGCGGATGGGATTTGCCCAGGAAGGTGAGTTCTGGGTGCGCGAGAGGCCGACTGGCCCTCGATTGCCAGAGGGTACGGCCAAGATCACTTACACCTCTGGCAGTACCGGGAACCCTAAAGGTGTATGCCTGAGCGCTGAAGCCATGCTGCGTGTGGCACGTGAACTGGAGATCGCCAGCCGGCCCACCGAGCCACAGCAGTACCTGGTGGTACTGCCTGTGGGGGTATTGCTGGAGAACCTGGGCGTATACGCCGCGCTGATGGCGGGTGCCTGCGTACAGCTTTACCCGCAGCAACAACTGGGCATGGTCGGCGCCAGCCAGGTGGATTTCAAGCGTTTGCTGGCCGCGATTGCCCTCAGCGGCGCCCAGAGCCTGATCCTCGTGCCGCAACTGTTGATGGGGCTGGTCACGGCCATCGAGCGCGGGTTGATGCGCGTTGGCCCGTTGCGTTTCGTGGCGGTGGGCGGTGCCCGGGTGGCGCCCAGCCTGCTGGCACGGGCCGAGGCGCTCGGTCTGCCTGTGTTCGAAGGCTACGGTTTGTCCGAGTGTGCTTCGGTGGTGGCCTTGAATCGCCCGGGGGCCATACGCCGTGGAAGCGTCGGGAAACCATTGCCCCATGTGCAAGTACGCATTGCCGAGGACGGCGAGGTACTGGTGGCCGGCTCGACGTTGCTGGGTTACCTGGAAGACACGCCTGTCACGGACGGGTGGTGGGCGACGGGCGATCTCGGTCACCTCGACGAAGAGGGCTACCTGTACCTCGATGGACGCAAGAAACACCAGTTCATCACCAGCTTCGGGCGCAACGTCAACCCGGAGTGGGTAGAAGCCGAACTCACCCAGAGCGGCGTCATCGCCCAGGCATTCGTGCATGGCGAAGCCTTGGCGCACAACCTGGCACTGCTTTGGCCTCTTGACCCTGCCACCAGCAACGAGACCATCGAGCAGGCCGTGCAGCAGTGCAACGCGCAGCTGCCTGATTACGCCCGGGTACATACCTGGCGGCGCTTGCCGGCTCCCTTCAGCACCCGTGACGAAACCCTGACCGCCAACGGCCGCCCGCGACGCGAGGCGATCTTGCAGCTCTACCAAACCCTGTTATCCGACATCTCGTTGTGAGGTTCCCCATGTCCTTTTTCGACACCCTGCAACTTCAAACGGCCCAAGAGCGTCAGGCGTTGTTCGCCGTACCGGTGATCCGTGAAGCCTTGGCCGGCCAGGTCAGCCTGGACAGTTACGTTGCCTTCCTGACCCAGGCCTACCACCATGTCCGCCACACGGTTCCGCTGATGATGGCCTGTGGCGCGCGCTTGCCGTCGCGCCTGGAGTGGCTGCGCGGCGCGGTGTGCGAGTACATCGATGAGGAGTACGGCCACGAGCAGTGGATCCTCAACGATATCAACGCCTGTGGGGGTGATTGGGAGGCGGTGCGCGATGGTCGGCCGGCGCGGTCGATCGAGCTAATGGTCGCCTACCTCTACGATCTGATCGCCCGCGGCAACCCGGTCGGGCTCTTCGGCATGGTCAACGTGCTCGAAGGCACCAGCATCGCCCTGGCCACCCAAGCGGCGGGCACGATCAAAACCACACTGAACCTGCCTGACAAGGCGTTCAGCTACCTGAGCTCCCATGGTGCGCTCGACCAGGACCACATGGTGACCTACAAGCAACTGATGGACCGCCTCGACGATGGCGCAGACCAGCAGGCCGTCATCCATGCGGCAAAGGTCGTCTACCACTTGTACACCGAAATGTTCCAAGGCTTGCCGCGCGCGGGCCAGCTAGAGGTGCATCATGCGCTTGCCTGAGTCCGTGGTGATCCTCACCGGTGCCAGTGGTGGCATCGGCCTGGAACTGGCCGAACAGTTGTGCGCTGCCGGTGCCCAGGTACTGGCTGTCAGTCGGCACATGGGCAAGCTGGCAGGCTTGATGAATCGCTACCCGGATCGCCTGCGTTGGCAGGAAGCCGACTTGCGCAGCCAGGCGGGGCGCGAACAGGTCGTGAGCCGAGCCCGCGAGATGGGCAATGTCAACGTGCTGATCAACGCGGCCGGCGTGAATCGCTTCGCCTTGCTCGACCAGTTGGACGAGCACGCGCTCGACGAGCTGCTGGACATCAACCTGAAGGCTCCTTTGCAACTGACACGCGCCTGCCTGCCGCTGCTGCGTGCTCAGCCCAGGGCACTGGTGGTCAATGTCGGCTCCACCTATGGCTCGATCGGCTACCCAGGCTATGCCACCTATTGCGCCAGCAAGTTCGCCCTGCGCGGTTTCTCCGAAGCGCTGCGGCGCGAGCTGGCCGACACCACGGTCAATGTTCTGTATGCCGCCCCCCGCGCCACCCGCACCGCCATGAACAGCACCGCCGCGACAGCGCTCAACCAAGCACTGAAAGTCGGCATGGACGACCCGGCGGATGTCGCCCGCGCAGTGCTCGAGGCGGTGCAATCCGAGCGCAGCGAGCTTTATCTCGGCTGGCCGGAAAAACTCTTCGTGCGGATCAACGGCATGTTGCCGGGCGTGGTCGACCGCGCACTGCGCAAGCAACTGCCTGTCATTCGCCGCTACATCGGCAGCCACTCCAAGGAGTCGATCAAATGAAACGCCTGCTCATTACCAGCTTGCTGGCATTCGCCCCCTGCACCTGGGCATTGGACCCGGCAGGCACTCAGCACCTGAGCGAGCTGCAGCAGCGCTGGGCGCAGATCCAGTATCAACTGCCCAAGGATAAACGTGCCGACGCCTTTGAAAAGCTGTCAGGCGACGCGGCTGCATTCGTTCATCAGTACCCCGGCACACCTGAGCCGTTGATCTGGGAGGGCATCATCAACAGCAGTTGGGCGGGGGCCACCGGTGGCCTTGGAGCACTGGGCAAGGTCAAGGCGGCGAAAGCCAGCCTGGAGCAGGCCATGAAACTGGACCCCAACGCGCTGCAGGGTTCGGCCTACACCAGCCTGGGCACGCTGTACGACCAGGTTCCCGGCTGGCCAATCGGTTTCGGCGACGCCGACAAGGCTGACGCTCTGCTGCGCAAGGCCCTGCAGATCAACCCCAACGGTATCGACAGCAACTATTTCTGGGCCGATCATCTGTACCGGCAAAAGCGCTACCCGGAGGCTACCGCGGCGTTGCACAAAGCCCTGCAAGCCCCACCGCGGCCAGGGCGTGAACTGGCAGACCAGGGTCGGCGCACCGATATCGATGCTTTACTCAAGGCGATCAAGGACAAACAGGACTGAACATGCGGCTGCTGCTGGTTGAGGACGACATCGCACTGGGTGAAGGGATCTGTGACGGCTTGCGCCAGGAGGGCTACACCCTCGACTGGCTGCGCGACGGTGTCAGCGGCTTGCATGCGCTGCAGCATGAAACCTTCGATCTGGTGATTCTGGACCTTGGGTTGCCGCGCATGGACGGCATCGAACTGCTACGGCGGGTACGTGCTGGCGGCGATAGCCTGCCGGTGCTGATTTTAACCGCACGGGACGCGCTGGACGACCGCATCAGCGGCCTCGATGCCGGCGCCGACGATTACTTGGTGAAGCCCTTCGATCTCAACGAGCTCAAGGCACGCTTGCGCGCCTTGCTGCGGCGCAGCGCGGGACGCGCCAAGGTGCTGATCGAACATGCCGGGGTCAGTCTCGACCCCGCTACCCAGCAAGTGCACTACAACGGCATGGAGATCGTGCTGACCCCGAAGGAGTACAGGCTGTTGCACGAGTTGTTGGCGCAACCTGGCAAGGTATTCACCCGTGAGCGCCTGACCCAGCTGCTGTATGGCTGGGACGAGGAGCCCGAGAGCAATACGCTGGAGGTGAACATCTACCACCTGCGCAAGAAGCTGTTCAACGGCTTGATCCGCACGGTGCGCGGCATCGGCTACCTGGTAGAGGCCAAGGCATGAGCTCGCTGCGCCAACGCACACTGTGGCGCGTGATGCTGTTGCTGCTGCTCGGCACAGGCCTGCTGGTGCTTTACAACTACCACGACAGCCGCCACGAAATTAACGAGGTGTATGACGCCCACCTTGCCCAGAATGCCCGCCTGCTACAGGGCGTCATGAGCCTGCCGGTACAGGACGGCTCGCGCGAGGCGCTGTACCAGGCCTTCAACGAAGCCTTGGGGAGGGCAGGGCGACATCAGGTGGGGCACCCCTACGAAAGCAAGCTGGCGTTTCAGGTCTGGCAGGATGGCGGGGCGCTCCTGGTGCATACACCCAGTGCGCCGACACTCGACCCGCTACCGACGACGCCAGGCTTCTACGATTTCACCAGCGCCGGCAAACAATGGCGTGGTTTCGTCCTGCCGGTGCCGGAAAAGCACTGGATGATCTGGGTCGGCGAACGGGATGATGTGCGCTACGACCTGATCGACCGCATTGTTCGCCATACCCTGTTTCCGTTTCTGCTCGGCAGCCTGGCGTTGGCGCTGCTGGTCTGGGCCGCGATTGGTTGGGGGCTGCGGCCGTTGCAGAACATGGCCAATGTCATCCGCGGGCGCCACGCCGACTCCCTTGAGCCTTTGCAGCTGGTGCCGCTTCCCTCGGAACTTGAGCCGATGCAGGCCGCCATCAATCGCCTGTTGGCACAGATCGACGACCTGCTACGGCGTGAGCACCGGTTCATTGCCGATGCCGCTCACGAAATGCGCACGCCGCTGGCCGTCCTGCGCCTGCATGCACAAAACGCCCTGGCTGCCAGCAACGACATGGAGCGGCAAAAAGCGTTGGGGTTCCTGATGGACGGGGTCGACCGGCTGACCCGGGTGGTCAACCAGTTGCTGACCCTGGCCCGCGTCGAGCCACGACTGGGGCAGCGCGGCAGTACCCTTGTCGATCTGGCTGAAGTGGTCACCGACACCCTGGCCGACCTGGCACCGTGGATACTTGCCCGTGGCCTGGAGCCCTCGCTGGACATCGACGAGGGTGACCATCACCTGGCGATCAATGCCGGCACCCTGGGCATCGCAATCCAGAACCTGGTGTCCAACGCGGTTGAGCATTCACCGCCTGCAGGCCGTATAACGGTGTCACTCCGGCGTCTGGACAATGCTTTCGAGCTGGTGGTAGAGGACGAGGGGCCGGGTATCGATGAGGCAAGCCTTTCCCGCGTGTTCGAACGTTTCTACAGCCGCAATAACCCAAATGGTGCGGGCCTTGGGCTGTCGATCGTTGCGACCATTGTCGATCGTCTTGGCGGGCAGGTACGCCTGGCTAATCGAGCCGGCGGGGGGTTGGCCGCCACCTTGCTGCTGCCAATGGATTGAGCCCAGCGGCCGCGAAGCACCTTGCAGGCGCTCAGTCGGGCGCTGGCTAGCGCCTGAATATCTACAAGAGTAATCCCAGCCATACCGCCCCAAGAATGACCAACTGACCGGGAATGAGGTATCGCGCGAAGCTGAAACCGCCGTTACTCAACGCCAGGCCGCATTTGGTCAACGTGTTCGCGGTCAATGCGAGTAATCCCGCTATCACCAGATCATCAGTACCGAGCTTTCCAGCGATGACCAGCGAGGCGATCGAGGCAGTGGCGGCATGCACATCGGCCAAGCCGCTGACGAACGCCGCGACGCTCACGCCGTTGTGGCCCAGGTGCTGAAGCAGAAATGCCGAGAGCAATGAGATGCCGGTTATGGCAGCGGTGACGGCCAGCGCTGTCCACAGACTGAACGCGCCAGCCCCCGGAGTCGCCGTCGCCCCGCCATGAGCCGTACGCCAAGGTGCCAGTAGAAACACGCCATAGACGAGCGTGACCAGCACACCGAGCCAGATTGATGGCCAAAAAGGTTCGAGCAAGCGACGGTCAACGATGCTCAGCACGAGGGCAAATTGCGTGAGAGTGGCGAGATTGGACAACACGGCAGCCCCGGCAAATGGCCTGGCAGCGGCGCTTTGCTGGCGAGCGCGGTGTGCAAGCAC
This sequence comes from Pseudomonas sp. MWU13-3659, assembly GCF_023757525.1. Classification (NCBI taxonomy): domain Bacteria; kingdom Pseudomonadati; phylum Pseudomonadota; class Gammaproteobacteria; order Pseudomonadales; family Pseudomonadaceae; genus Pseudomonas; species Pseudomonas sp. MWU13-3659. Next base: position 274,983 of record NZ_JAMSHW010000004.1, read on the forward strand.
GGCAATGGTGGCAGAGCCTGAGGCAAAGCCTGAGGCGATCGCGCTCAAGGGTAATCCGTACCGAGGCCCCATCAGGCGCATGGCTATGTGCCCCAAAGCGCCCACGGCCATCAGCAAGACCACCAGGTTACAAATCGTGCGCGGGTTGAGCACGTTGTAAGGGCCTAGAAACTGGTCCGGGGTCAACGGCAGCACCACCAATGCCACCGTTGACAGCAGCAAACCATCGCGCAGTTCTTGCTCGCTCAACTGCTGCAGCACGAAATGGTGCAATTCGCGTCGCAGCGCCAACAGCACGGTCAGTACAACGCCGGCAGCTGCGGCAAGCTCAGGTTCCTTCAGGCTCAGCGCGCCCAGTGTCAGCACCAGAAGCAGCGCAATTTCACTGGTAATGTCAGGATCGTTGTCGGCATGGTCGCGGTAATGCGTGCACAGCATCAGTACCAGGCCGAGACTCGCCACCGCGACCAGCACCACACCTGCCAACACCATGCTGAGGTAGCCCAGCAACGTGGTGATGGCAAAGGTGCGCAGCCCAGCGGCAGCCTGGTTTTCGTTACGGCCCTTCCTGCGCTCGCGCTCAAGCCCCACCAGCATGCCGATGCCCAACGCCACGGCACCGTGGCCAACATTCACGGCGTCGAGCATGGCGCCTTCAGGGTGACCTTGGCCTCCCATTCACTGCCGCCTTGCTGGAGCGCCATCAGTGCAGGCATGTCGAGAATTTCCACCAGCCTGCCATGGAGGTCGACGATACCCAGCGCGCGCAGGTGGGCGACGGACCGGCACACGGTCTCCAAGCGCAAGCCCAGGTACGAGGCCATGTCTTCCCGGGACATCCGCAACATGAAGCCGTGGGCGGAGTAGCCGCGGCTGACGAAGCGCCCGGACAGCTCCACCAGGAAGCCCGCCAAGCGCTGTTCCGCAGTAAGATTGCACAGCATCAGCACGCGCTTGTGTTCACGCACGATCTCCCGGCTCATCAAGCGATTCAGGCTTTGTTGCAGGAACGGAAAGTCGCGGGCCAGGGCTTGCAAGCGGTGATAGGGGACGGGGCAGACTTCGCTGTCTTCCAGGGCAATGGCGTCGCAGACATGGTGCTCTGTGGCAATGGCATCGAGGCCGAGCACGTCACCTGGCATCCAGAAGTTGATCACCACCCCTTGGCCCTCGGCGGTGTTCAGGCTGGTCTTGAAACTGCCGCAGCGTACGGCATAGAGCAGGGTCAGCGGATCGTTGGCATTGAACAGCGCGGCGCCCTTTCGAATGCGCAGGCGTGGACCTATCAATGCGCCCAGGCAGCTGTTGTCGTGAATGGGCAGGCCGGTGGGCAGGCACAGGCCGCTGACCCGGCAATCCCGGCACAGGGCCGCCGACGGCTTCAGGTGAATGGGGTTTGCCGAGCGTGATGGCTTGGGCGAGTCGAGCTGCGTGACCTTCAGCTGGCTGGACATTTTCAGGCCTCCTTCGCACTTCGGAGGCCGCCTTGGGCCCTTATGCCAGTGTGGGGCAACCCTGCAGCCAGCCGGTCAAGCGAGTGGGGGGCATTGAGGCGGGTTGTGAGCCGCTCTACAAACTGCTCGGCTTCGGCAGCCGTGTTGAAACTCACCCGCCAGTCATCCATATGCACCCACCAGCGTTCCCGCTCAGTGTTCCTCTCGACGTAGACGTTCATCAGCGCCTCCAAAGCATGGGTAGGTCAACAATGCACAATGAAAGCATCCATGCCGGTAGCGCAGGTGAAACTCAGGGCGTGATCGCCACTTTCATCACGTGTCGACGAATACGGCTGCCTTCATGAGCGCCGCGACACACCTGCAGAGCCTGAAATGGGTGTTGCTATGGGGATAAGGTGCGCCAGCGAAGTCTCTAAGCATTGATCCGCGTCAAGTTCCTGCGCCAAGGGCAATGCCATTTGTCCGAAGGGGGCTCCCGTTGGTAAACATCATGCGTGCAAGGCGTGGTTGGGGGATGCGCCGAACCGGCCGCTATTTGGCTTTCCAGTACTTCTGCATTTCCAGGAACAGGAATGAAGCGGTCCAGGTAATCAGCACCAGGCCGGTCAAACCCTGCAGGCCCGTGAGGTACTTGAGGTGCCCGCTAGGGGCGACATCACCGAAGCCGATGGTGGTGTAGGTGGTGAAGGAAAAGTACACGCAGTCCAGTAAACTGCCGTCGAAATTGCCGCTGAGCGTGCCCCAGCCCTCGGCATGGACCATCAGGTAGTAGGCCAGGGCAAAGCACCAGACCTCCAGGGCATGGGCCAGCAGGGCGCCGAATACGCCCGCCACGATGCGAAACCGGCTCCAGAGCTTGAGGCGGGGTAGCCAGTCATTCAGGCGCAGCAGGCACTCGTAGTGAATGATCACCACCAGGATCACGACCAGCATGTTGATCAGCGTGACGGTAAGCATCGCCGGTACTCTTGCCATGACTGGCGGTTCACTTCGTGGTGTCGATCAACGCATAGCTGGCAGGTTGATTGGCTTGCGGCAATAGCGCCGGAAACTCTTCGGGAGTGATCGTTTCCTTGGCCAACAACAGGCGCGCCCCCGCATCCAGGTCGTCGCGGCGCTGCTCGAGCAGTATCCGTGCGCGGCCATAGGCCTCTTCCAGCAAGCTGCGAATACCAAGGTCGACCTCGCGCGCGGTCTGTTCAGAGTAGTCCCTTCGCTCCTGACGCAACACGGATTCGCCCAGATAACCGGTTGGCTGGCGCTCCAACACCGCCTGGCCCAGCTCCGGGCTCATGCCGAAGCGGGTGATCAACTGCCGGGCGATGTCGGTGGCACGCCCCAGATCGTCGGCGGCGCCCGTGGAAACCTGGCCGAACGCCAGGCTTTCGGCGGCACGCCCGGCCATCAGCACGACAATGCGGTCGCGCAGCATCTGCGCGCTGATCAGGAAGCGGTCATCGGTCGGCCGTTGCAGGGTGTACCCTAGCGAGCCTGCGGCACGGGGAATGATCGACACTTTGTGCACCAGGTCCATGGCCGGCAAGCTGCTGGCGGCCAGGGCATGCCCCATTTCGTGGTACGCCACCACCTGGCGCTCGTCGCTGCGCAACACACTGCCTTTGCGCTCGACACCGGCCACCAGGCGCTCGATCGCGGCGGTGAAGTCCTGCAGTTCCACCCATTGGCTGGCACGCCGAGTGGCGACGATGGCTGCCTCGTTGACCAGGTTGGCCAGGTCGGCACCGGTCAGGCCCGGCGTGATCTGCGCAATGCGCTCGCAGTCCAGATCGTTCTTGTAGATGATCTTGTGCAGGTGCACCTTCAGGATCGCCAGGCGGCCCTTGCGGTCGGGCCGGTCGATGAGGATCTGCCGGTCAAAGCGCCCCGCGCGTAGCAGCGCCGGGTCCAGTACTTCGGGCCGGTTGGTGGCGGCCAGCAGCACCACGCCTTCGCGCGGGTCGAAGCCGTCCAGTTCCGCCAGCAGTTGGTTGAGGGTTTGTTCTTTTTCGTCATTGCCACCAAAACTACCGATGCCGCGCATCTTGCCAAGGGCGTCCAGTTCATCGATGAAGATGATGCAAGGCGCTGCCTGGCGGGCCTGGTCGAACAAGTCACGAACCCGCGCGGCGCCCACCCCCACGAACATCTCCACGAACTCCGAGCCGGAAATCGAGAAAAAGGGCACCGCCGCTTCCCCAGCGATGGCTTTGGCGACCAGGGTCTTGCCGGTGCCGGGTGGGCCAACCAGCAAGGTGCCCTTGGGCACATGAGCGCCCAGGCGCGCGTACCATGCCTTGTTTTTCAGGAAGGACACGATTTCGGTAAGCTCATCCTTGACGTCGTCGATACCGGCCACATCGGCAAAGGTCACCTTGGTGTCATGCTCGACATAGACGCGGGCGCGTGATTTTCCCACGCCCATCAACCCGCCCAGGCCTTGTTTCCCACTCAGGCCATGGAACAGGAAATACCACAGCACCAGCATCATCAGCAGTGGCATGAACCAGCCCACCACCGTGGCCACCGTGCTGTTTTCGGCGATACCGGTAAATGCCACGCCCGAGCGCCCCAACTGCTCGCTCAGCGCCGGGTCGATACGCACCGTGGAAAACACCGAATGGCCGTCGATGGGTTCCTGCAGCCGGCCCAGGATGCGGTCATGCTCGATGCGCAGGTCGCTGACCTTCTGCTGCTCCAGCAATTGCAGGAACTGGCTGTAAGGGATGGCCTGCACCGCGGGCGTGTTGAACAGGCCAAACTGCACCGCGGCCAGCACGGACAGCCCGACGGCCAGGAAATATAACTTCCAGGGCTGATCCTTGTTCATGCCTGTTCCTCCCAACGCTGCAACACTGCTTTGTTTCTACCCTTGCACCGGGTGTTGCGATTGATAAAGGTCAAACTCGGTGAACGGACCGAGCCGGCTCACGCGCCTGGGAGCCTTGATAATTATCAAGAACGAAGCAGCACCTGATTCGATAATCACAAGCGCATGCAACCCAACAGCCGCGCCGGGGAGGTGCTCGATGAACCCGTATCGCCGGATTCTGCTTATCATGACCGAGGTCCAAGCCAGTGCCGCGCTGTCCCGGGCCCTGGCATTGGCTGCGGCATCGGGTGCGACTTTGCACGTGCTGGGCATGCATGAGCCGGGTGAACTGAGCCTGCGTCATGGAATGCAGGAAGCCTCGCTGCCTTCGCTTTCTTTCTTGCACTTCAGCACCGAGCTCAAGGCGCTGCTCGATGAACAGCCAGTAATCGGGGCTCGGCCAAGTTTCGAGGCCGTGGAAGCCTTCAATCTACGTGATCTGCTGCCGACCCGCATTGCCCGCTATGCACCTGATCTGGTGATCAAAGACTGCCCGGGCTGTTCCTTGTTCGATCAGATCGCCCGTACCTCGCCAGACCAAGTGCTGTTGCATGCGAGCGAGGTGCCGTTGTTGTTGGTGCCGGCGAATGCCCCGGCCATTCCACGCAGCATCCTGGTGGCAGTGGATGTTGCCAACCCGTCACCACAAAACGACGCGCTCAACCACGTTCTGGTCGCGGCAGGCCAGCAGCTGGCGGCTCAATGCAAAGGGCAGTTGCACCTGCTGTCGGCCTACGACCTGCCCCTCGCCATGGCGGCCAACCCTGATCTTGCCGGCCCTTGGGCGGACGAAGTGCGCGAGTCGCTGCAGTTGCCGTTCGATGCGCTGGCCGATGCACATGGCATCGCCCATACGCATCGGCATTTCAGCGAGGGTGCGCCCTTGCGCGTCATCAAGTCCCACATTGCCGCGCTGAAGATCGATGTGGTGGTGGTCGGCGTCGTGCAGGCCAGGCATTGGGCCAAGCTGATCGGCGATACCACCGAGCGGCTGGTCAGCCATGCGCCGTGCAGCATTCTGACGGTCAGGTCCGCGCCTGCTCGTCATGGGACTTGAATCTTTGTTGCCGTTCGTCCGCGCAGTGGTTCAGTTGATAAACATCAAATCCACGAAGCTCGGCTGATGGATGATCCAGGGACACTTGCCAATCGCTGAGGTGCGCCATGGACAACCCGCAAAGACTCTTGCTGATCGCTTCGCCTCTGATGCGTCGCACCCCGGTTTACGACCGCGCGGCTGCGCTGGCCAAGGCCAAGGGCATGGCCTTGCACATTGTGGCCTTCGACTACCTCGAAGGCCTGGCCACGGCGGGCCTGGTCAATGATCAGGCGCTGGCGGTGATGCGTGAAGGCTACGTGCAGCAGCACCGTGAATGGCTTGAAACCCAAGCGTTGTCGATGCGCCGCAACGGTGTGACGGTCACCACCGAAGTGGTGTGGGTGCAACATCCGCTGGACGAGATCCTGGTGCACTTGCGCGAGCAGCCGTTTGCCATGCTGATCAAGGCGTTCGAGCATGAACCCTGGTGGATGCGGGCGATGTTCACCTCGCTCGACATCCAGCTGCTGCGGGAAACCCGCATTCCTCTGCACCTGGTGAATCAGGCCAGCCATGCGCTGCCACGCAAGATTCTGGCCGCCGTGGACCTGTCCCGCCCTGAGGACCAGTTCGAGGGGTTCAACGACCAGATCATCAGCGAGGCACTGAAACTGGCATTACAGTGCAATGCCCAGGTCGAGTTGCTGTATGCCTACGACGTCGGCTCCATGTACCTGGACGCAGGCGGCAGCCGCGAGCATTCGTTCCTGTTTGACTCCAGCCTCGCCCAGACACTGCATGAGGCGCAAAGCGCTGCCTTCCAGGCGCTTGCCGAGCGCAATGGTATCGCCGCCGAACACCGCCATCTGCGCATGGGAGACCCCGCCAAGGTGCTGGCGTTGTTCATGGAGCACAATGATATCGATGTTCTGGTCATGGGCAGTTACCACCATCACGGCATTGGCTGGTTCATCGGTAGCACTGCCGAACGGGTATTGCACCGGTTGTCCAGCAGCGTGCTGGTGATTTCACCGGAGCATTCCCAAGGCTGAGAGACAAGGCCCGAAAGGGCCTTGTTTTTAGTTGCGAAGGTCAAGTTCGTGAATGATTTCGCTGACATCGCCACCCAGGTAGCGGGAGCTGAACCCCAGGCCTTTGGTCAGCCGATGCATGCCGTAGTTGTTCGCCAGGTCTCTGGAGATCATGCAGTGAAAGCCATTGCGCCTCGCGGCTGTGATCAGGTGCTGCATCAGCAACCGACCCAACCCCTTGCGTTGCCATGCTTCATGCACCGCCACGGCGCATTCGCAGAGGCGGCTGCCTGGAACACCGGCATAGCGGCAGACCCCAATCTGGCGTAACTGGCCATCTGCATGGATCAAGGCAACATAGGCCTCGCGTTGATGATGTTCTACTGGCATGCAACGGGCATCCAAGCTCGGCAAGCCGCTGCTGAGTCCGGCGATGAGGCGGAAACGACGCGCCTCGTAAGCGATAGTGCTGACAAAACGGCGGTCCCTTTCATGATCTTCCTCGCGCAGCGGGCGGATCAGTACGGCAGAACCGTCCGAAAGCTTTTCGATCCAATGCTCGCCCGCGTTTGGCGGGTCAGTCTGCTGCTTGCTCATGGCGCCTCCATCTGGTCGATGCTTGCCAGAGCTGTTGTACCGTGCCGGGAGGCGCCGGTTCTGACAATCGTCAAGTTCAGGTTCGCCGGGTGGGTTTTCTGATCTGCATCAAGCGCGAACCGACTTGCCTGCGGACAATCGCCTACATCATCACGCCAGCCGCGCAAGCCTGGAGGTTCACCATGGGTCAATATCGACAATTGCTGGTGCTGCTCACCGAGGTCGACCCGCATTCCCCCGCGCTGCGCAGGGCGTTGGCCCTGGCGCATGTCAGTGGCGCCAGTGTGCATGTATTGGGTTTGTTCGAACCGAAACAGGAGCACCTGCTGCGTGAAGAGCGATTGAACGAGGCCGCTATCCAGTGCCAGTTCGACCACTACCGGGTGCAGCTGGCGGGGTTGGTCGAGCGTCACCGTGGCAGCGGTATCGCCCTGACGGTCGACAGCCTGCAGGCAGAGGACATCCGCAGCCAGGCCATCGATTACATCAGCGAACTGCAGCCCGATATGGTCATCAAGGACAGCGAGGCGACGCCAGCGCTGGCGCGCCTGTTCAGCACGCCTCTGGATTGTGCGCTGATGCGAGGCTTGAAGGGCATCACGCATTTCGTACCGACGGCCTCGGCGTCGCTGCCCCGGCGTGTGCTGGTCGCCGTGGACACCTCCTTCAGCGAAACCCCCGAGGTCCAGGCCAGCTTCAACCGTGGGCTGATCCGTGCCGCACAGGCGCTGGCACTGCAATGCGATGCACAGTTGCACCTGCTCTCGGCCTACAACCTGGCTGGCGTGTTCGCCTCGGACATCAACGTCACCCAGGCCTGGATTGAAGAGATGCGCGATGCGCTCAAGGAACCGTTCGACACCTTGGCGGACGCCGAGGGGGTCGCGCCGGATCGCCGCCACTTCCTGGAAGGCGGCCCGGTGCAGGTGATTCGCGAGCAGGTTGCCGCACTAGACATCGACGCGGTGGTCATGGGCGTCGTGCAGCCCAAGGGCCTGGACAAGCTGCTCGGTGACACCACCGAACGCATCGTCAGCCACCCGCCGTGCAGCGTTCTGGCGGTTCACCCTCAAACGGCCGACACCCTGGAGCCCTAGCCATGCAACTGACATTCTTCGGTGGTACCGGGACCGTGACCGGCAGCAAGTTCCTGTTGACCTACGATGGCAGACGGGTGCTGATCGACTGCGGGTTGTTCCAAGGCTACAAGCAACTGCGCCTGCGCAACTGGGACCCGCTGCCGGCGGCACTGCGCGCGCTCGATGCCGTGGTGTTGACCCATGCCCATCTCGACCACAGCGGTTATCTTCCGGTGCTTGCGCGCGAAGGCTATACCGGCCCGGTCTACGCAACGCCGGCCACCTGTGCCTTGGCCGAGATCCTGTTGCTCGACAGTGCAAGGCTGCAGGAAGAGCAGGCCGAGCATGCCAACCGGCACGGCTACTCCAAGCATTCGCCGGCACGCCCGCTATATACCGAACAGGATGCAAAGCGCGCCTTGACGCTATTGCGCCCTGTGGCGTTGCATCAGCCAACCCTGATAGCGCCGGGCATGGAACTGATGTTGCGCATGGCAGGGCATATCCTTGGTGCGGCGACGGTTCAGATCAAGGTCGATGACCAGACCTTGGTCTTCTCCGGCGACCTGGGCCGGCCACAAGACCCGATCATGCGCGCGCCGGAGCTGATCAGGACGGCAGACGTGCTGCTGGTGGAGTCCACCTATGGCGATCGCCAGCATCCAACCGAATCAACCGAGCAATTTCTGGCCCAGGTCATCAACCAGACCCTCCTGCGCCACGGCATTACCCTGGTGCCATCATTCGCCGTTGGCCGTGCCCAGTTGCTGATGTATTACCTCTACAAACTCAAGCGCGATGGCCTGATACCCGACATCCCGGTCTATCTCAACAGCCCGATGGCCACAGACGCAACCACCCTGTACCAACAGTTCAGAAGCGAGCATCGCTTGACGCCGGCGGAGTGCGCCGCAATGTGCAAGAGCACCCAGATCATCCGTACGGTCGATGAATCCCGGCATCTGGATCAACTGCGTGAACCTGCGGTCATCATCGCCGCCAGCGGCATGGCGACCGGTGGACGGGTTCTGCACCATCTCAAAACGTTGGCCCCCAACCCACGTAACAGCATCCTGTTCTCGGGTTTCCAGGCCGGTGGTACCCGCGGCGCCGACATCGTCGGCGGTGCGCGCAGTGTCCGCCTGCATGGCGAAGACGTGCCCATCCGGGCCCAGGTGCATGCCATGGAGAACCTCTCAGCGCATGCCGATGCCGACGAGATCATGGAGTGGTTGCGTGGCTTCGCCCGCCCACCACGCCAGACCTACGTCATCCATGGCGAGCCGCACGCCGCCGATACGTTGCGGCGGCGAATCAGCATCGAGCTCGGTTGGCAGGTGTACGTACCCGAGTACCAGGAAACCGTTGCCATTGACCCAGTGCGCTAGCCTGGGCCGGGAGGCTGTCATGGAAACACAAGCAAGGGCGAAACTGCGGGCCTGGATGCATCGACCACGGGGTAGCCTGGGGTGGATCGTGGTCATTCTCGCGTTGCTCGTCGTGGCCTTCGCCTATCAGTGGTTGAGCCCGAGCTGGCGCCTGCCCATGCAACACCCACTCGTGCTGTTGGCCTTGCTGGCCTTGTGCTTGGCGTTGGGGTGGGTTGTGCAGCGTGGCGTTAAGCGCACGGTCGGCAAGGCCATTTTCAATGGTCAGTCCACGGGCTGGCAGGCTCGGCTTGCCTTTCTGCGCTCGATCATCCAGGAGTCGAACGTCCTCTTGGGCCTGTTACTGTTCCTGGCGTTGCTGGGCGGCGGTACCCTTTGGCTGGCGGGGCGCTCGGTGGACAGTATCGTGGAACGTTGTGCCGCCAACCTGCAGGCTCAGGTGGCCTCATCCGAGGATGAGCAGCTCACGGCATTGCTCGGCAAGCCGGTGTGTACCTGCATGGCGCAAACATTCCTTGATCGAAATGGGTTGATTCGCCTGGCCTTGTTCGAAACGCCGATGCGGGAAGTGAGCGCATACAAGGCGTTGACGGCGGACGACGAGCAGCGTTGCCTCGAGCAGTTCGACTTGCTGCCTGAAGCAGCCCCGGCGACGGCGCCTTGAATGGCGGGAGTGCCTGATAGCGATCTAAACGACAGGCGCACGTCGTGCACGGGAGGTTCCCATGTCACAGACGCCGAACGGAGGTCGTGAGGCGAAAAGCGGGTGGGGCAGCGCGGTGGCTGCCCCCGGTGCTGGCGCAACGGCGCTTCAGGTCAGGTTGTAGCGATGGATGACTTGCGTCGGGTCATCCGGGTCGGTGCTGGTGGTGAACCCCGCCGCCTTGGCCAGGCCGTGCATTGCCTGGTTGGCGGCTGAGTCGATCGAGTACATCTGCCGCAGGCCTTTGGCCCTGGCATGATCAGTCAGGTGCTTGAGCAACAGGCGACCCAGCCCATGGTGCTGCCAGCTGTCGAGCACCGTCACGGCGCATTCGCATTCATCCTTGCCGGTAATGGAGGCGTAACGGGAAATGCCCACTTCTTGCAGCTCGCCGTCCACATGGGCGAGGGCGACGTAAGCGGCTTGTCGGTCCTGGTCGACCGCCATCAACTGGTCGAGCATCGCCTCGCCAGGCTCCTTGATCTGGCACAGGAAGCGAAAGTGCCGCGATTGCGGTGACAGCCGTTCGATGAAGGCCCTTTCCCGCTCCCGGTCCTTGGCTTGCAGCGGCCTGATCAGTACATGGGTGCCATTGTCGAGCGCTTCGATCCAATGCTCGCCCTCAGGCTTGGGAAACGAGGGGGCGGCGTATTGGCGGGAAGGTTCTGTGGGTGCCATTGAAGTAATCCTCGTGTGTGGGGAACGAACTAGGGAGGTTCAGTTTCGACGCTCGGCCCTGCGCGCACTTGATCGTTGTCAATTCCCCGGTCGCCAGCCGCTGTCATTGGTCAGGCGGGGACCCACAGCGGATCGTCCAGGCTCCTCAATGACATGGGCATTCAATGCCCGTTCGTCGGGGTTTTCGCCGCTCGCAGGGGCGACCACGAACAGCTTTCCAGGCCGGGCGTTCCCAGCTCGCGAGCGACGGGGCAAGCAGCGCTGCAAGTGGCGTGACCCTTGGTCGGAGTGCTCTGAGAGGCCTGGTCGAACCGGCTAATTTGTATGGATACCCGCGCGCGGAACAGCGGAGGCATGTCCATGTCAAGCTCACTGGATACGGGGGCAAGGCCCCAGGTGAAGTGCCTTGCGTGTTCGTTGAGTCGGCTTTGCCTGCCCGCCAGTCTCAGTGCCGACGAGGTGGACAAGCTGGAGCGAATCGTGCGCCGTAACCGCCCTTTGAAGAAGGGCGAGTATCTGTTCAAGGCCGATGAGCCAATGGAGCATGTGTTCGCTCTGCGCTCAGGGGCCATCAAGAGTTTCCTGCTCGCTACCGACGGCAACGAGCGGGTCACCGGTTTCGTTTTGCCAGGGGAGATGCTGGGGCTGGACGCCATCGGTGCAAAGTATTACCGGAGCTATGCAGTGGCGATGGAGGTTTCGCTGGTGTGCTCCATCAGGTTGGATCAGCTCGTCGAGCTGTCTGGGCAGATCCCCGGTTTGCGCTACCAACTGTTGCATATGCTGAGCATGGGAATCCAAGGCAAGGACGAGCACTTGCGTTGCTGTCACGGGCGAGCCGAGCAGCGGCTTGCGATCTTCCTGCTCGGCATGTCGGCGCGTTATCACGAACGCGGCCTGCGCGCGGACGTCTTCAACCTGCCGATGTCCCGTGGCGATATCGCCAACTACCTGGACCTTACCCTGGAAACCGTCAGCCGGCTGTTCAGCCGCTTCACCCAGGCAGGGTTGGTGCAGTGCGGCGGGCGGGAAGTCCGGCTGGTCGACTTTCAAGGCTTATTGAAACTTAGCCAGGTGGAGGAACCCACTTGAGCGCTGCCAAAACCCTGTTGTAGCGTTGAACCGGCCCACCCAGAGAACATTGATCCATCGAGTTTGGCCGAGGCATATGGTCAGTGCGCAGCCAGATGCGCTGTGGTGCGACTCCTTTTTGCCAACAGATGCGCGCCGCTTGCCGGGCTATCTGCACCGGCGCGCAGCAGTAGACCGTGTCTGGTCTGAACGCCTGCAGTTGATGTGTCAGTTGCATCCACCCGCTGAGGCAGTTGCGCGGCGCCGTCGTTTGCCCGCGAAGCATCGGTCGGCATTCAGAGGGCAGGAGCTCCAGCGGCAAGCCGTCGTGCAGTAAGCGCACCTGTACCCAAGGCAGCCAGCAGTGGATCTCATCGAGCATGCACAGCAACGCCAATACCCCTTCGCCACGGGTGATCGCCAGCAGCCGTGCGCTCTGCAAGGGCACTGGCCAGGCGCTGCCGAGGGGGCCTGAATACCCCAGTAGTTCGCCTGGCTGCCCCAAGGGGTGTGCGCTGTGGGTAGCCACCATGAACCGACCGTCCACCCCAGGCAGGCTGACGTAGTTGCATGCCCAGCGCTCGCTACGGTTGGCCAGCAGGCAGTACTGGCCTGGCATCGCCTCGCTCAATTGTGCGCCGCACAGTGCCAGGCGCAGGCATTGCTGAATGCCCGGGCCGGGTAAGGTTTCCAGCAAGCGGACACTTTTGCTGTCGTCCCGCTCCATAGTTGCCTCGATCTTGTGTGGATTGACCGTGCTGTTTCAGGCTAAGCGTCCGCCAGAGCGGGACTTTGATCAGGGTCAAACCGACAAGCGATGGCGGCAGGCCACTGACTGATTTACGGTGACGCGCAGACCTTCGGCCTGAACCTCTGTGCTGCGCTTGACGGCCTGATCGCACGCTGGGCGAGCTTGATAAATGTCAGGCTGCGGTAAGTGGCGATGTCGATACTGGGGGTGTCCAAGACATGTACGAGGGCACCAATATGCAACGCTATCTGCTTGCCGGACTGTTCAGCCTGCTGCTGGCATCGGCTTTGGGCTGTACCCCTTGGCACGCTGAGCAATATGACGCGCGCCTGGAGTCAGCCGAAAACAACGCGGCTACCGCTCGGTTGCGGGCCGACCAGGTGTGCTACCGCATCGACCTGGTGGAGCAGACCGCCAACGAGGCGCTGCGCAGAGCGACCCAGGCCCAGGAACAGGTCCAGCGTTTGCTCCAGCAGGCCAAACGACAGCAACCGTTGTTTTCTGCTCTGGCCTGAACGGGAGGGCATACCATGTCCCATGGCAAAATCCTGTTTTGCTCCGCAGCGCGGGAGAAAATCCTCAGTGGTGCTACCCAGCTCGCCAATTCCATATCCTGGTGGTGTAAGTCCATGCGCCGGGGTCACGGGCCAGAGCCCCTGTATGCAAGCAAATCAGCGACCAAGGTGCTGGTATCGACAATCTCCAGCTGCGCCATGCAGCGCAAGGGCAGGCGAAAGGGCGCGATGCTGTCGGCCACCAGTACCCGTTCGAACGCACCGCTGTCGAACAGCTCACCACCGGTGGTGAACAGGCCGTGGGTAGCAGCGGCCAGCATGCGGCTGACTCCAGCCTGCCGGCAGGCTTGGGCCGCGCGTAGCAGCGTCTGCCCCGTGCTGATCAGGTCGTCGAAGACGATGGCGGTGCGGCCAGCCACGTTACCGACCAGATGGTCGCCGCTCAGGCCCGCCTGCTGGCGGTGCTTTTCCATCATGGCCACCGATACCGGGCGCCCCAGCAAGTCCGCCAAGACCAGGCGAAACCGCTCGGCGCGCTTGATGCCACCGACATCCGGCGAGACGACCGTGACCGACTGCTCGCCGAGCAACGGGGCCAGCTGTTGGGCGAACAACTGGGTGCATTGCAGATTCCAACTCGGGATCCGGTAGGCGTTGTCAAAAGCGCTGGGGTTGTGCACGTCCAGCGCCACTATGCGGTCGACGCCGCAGCTTTCCATCAGCCGCGCTACATACCGGGTGATGGTAGCGTCCTGAAACTCCACCTTGCGGTCCTTGCGGCCATAACACAGGTAAGGCGTGACTGCGGTCACCCGGTTGGCGCCGGCGTCCTTGAGCGCAGCACAGAAGAACAACAAGCGGCACAGCTTGTCGTGAGCGCTGTGGTGCGCGTCACCAAAGAGCGAGTGAAAGACGATGACCGATCTCCCGTCGACCGATTCGCCAGGCCAGCATTTGTGCTCGCCGTCCTCGTAGTCGCGCTCTTCATGGGCCGACAGTTTCCAGCCCAGGCGTTGCGCGACGGCATTTCCATAGGCCTGGCTGCCTTGCAAGGCGAACAGCATCGGCGGTGTGTCATTCATGCCCGGCGCTCCCGAGGTCGTTCACAGCAACCGTTCAACCGTGGATGGCCAGAATGCTGGAGTGAACCTTGTACAGGGTTTGCTCGGTCGTACTTCCGACGACCTTGCTCACTCCCCCGTGGTAGAGCGTGCCCATCACCACCACATCGAAGCCATGCTGGTTCGCGTATTCGCTGACCACGTTACGGGCAGCGCCTCGCACCAGGTGCAGGTGATCTGGCTTGATGCCGTAGTGGCCGCCGAACGTCGCCATGCGCTCGCGCGCGCGACCGGACATTTCCTCGACCAGCTTGTCAGTCCAGGCCACGGGGGCGGCGGCATAGGCAACGAAGCTGGCGCTGGGTTCATAGGCCTGCAGCAGATGCAGTTGTGCCTTGCATCGTTGTGCCAGTGCCTGTGCCGATTGCAGGATTTGGCCGTTGAGCTTGTCGATCACAGGGTCGTGCTCGATCAGATCGACGGCGACGAGTATGCGCGCTGGCAGCGCGGTTTCAGCCAGGGCCACCAGGTGCAGCGGGATCGGGCAACGGCGCAGCAATTGCCAGTCCAAGGGTGTGAGCAAGGCACGGCTCAAGGCGGTTTCGTGCTTGATGTCCTTGATCACCATCTCCACCCGGTGCAGTTGGGCCAACCGGATCAAGTCCTTGAGCGGGTCTTCATCGTCCAGTGTCTCGGCGTAGGCGGTAATGCCCAGTTCGCCCAGCGCCTTCACCTGGTCGGCGAGCCAAGCCTTGCGGTGCTCGGCGTCCTGCTTGCGGGCATTGCTGCGCAGCACCTGGTCCAGTGTGGCCAGGCGTGAGGGCAGCTGGCTGAGCACCACCAGGTGCAAGGTGGCGCCTGCGGTGCTGGCCAGCGCCTGAGCACGCGTCAACGCAGGCGAGGGGTGCAGGTCTGGATGGCAGATCAGTAGCAGTCGCGGGTAAGCGTTCATGATGGCCTCCACGGCAATGGCAGCCTCGATGAAGGCCCACCGGTTCAGGCCAAGGGTGACGCAGTGGGGCTTGATGGCCTTGATATTTATCAAGATTGGCTGAGCGGCAGCTTCGATGACCTTCCCTACGGGCAACGCTACTTCATCGAGTCGAATCAGGCGGTGTCACGGCGCGGCCGTGGCGAATCACTTCCACGCAGAAATCCGCTTCGAAAGGCGGCACATGGCATGAACGCCAGGGCCTGATGCGCCATGGTACGCAGCACGCTATCGAGATCTTGTTCGTCATACAGGCGAACGCCTGAGGGAGCGGGGCGGTTCACGATTCTTTTCCATGGCAGGCCAATAGACATTGGCAAATTACGCCGCCGTCGGCAGCTCGACTTGATAAAAGCCAAGTACAGGTCAATTCCACTATCAATTCGCACCGTCTCATTCTGGGGCCGTATTCATCTAGAGCACATCCGCTAAGATAAAATTTGTTCTTGTCTGTAGTTCGAAAATGGAGCGCTGAGATGCTCGTTGATATGGCTGTCTTCACGCCGTGGTCGGCATTGGCAGGCGGGGCACTGATCGGTTTGGCCGCTGGGCTGTTCGCCGTGGCGAACGGGCGCATCGCGGGTATCAGCGGTTTGCTCGGCTCGCTGCTGCAAAGTGGTGGAGAAGGGCGCGACGAAAAAGTGTGCTTTTTGCTGGGGCTTACTGCCGCGCCACTTTTATGGCAAGTGTTCTTGGCAATGCCCCAGGTTCATTTCAGTACGGCGCCCTGGTCGCTGATGGTTGCGGGACTGCTGGTAGGCCTGGGTACCCGCTATGGCGGTGGCTGCACCAGTGGCCATGGTGTTTGTGGCCTGTCGCGCCTGTCGCCCCGTTCGGCGGTGGCGACGCTGTGCTTCATGGCGGCTGGTTTTGCCACGGTCTTCGTAGTTCGGCACCTTCTGGCGGGAACGTGAAATGAAACGGATCAGCGGTTTCATCGCGGGGGTGCTGTTCGGTATGGGGTTATTGCTGTCCGGGATGACGAACCCCGCCAAGGTGCTGGGTTTTCTCGACCTTGCCGGGCAGTGGGACCCATCGCTGGCGCTGGTCATGGTAGGTGCCATAGGTGCCGCGCTGTTGCCTATGACCTGGGCGCGGCGACGGACCTCGGCCTTGCTGGGGGGAACGATGCAGCTGCCTGCCAGGCGCGATATCGACCGTCGACTCGTCGGCGGGAGCCTGGTCTTCGGCGTCGGTTGGGGACTTGCCGGCGTGTGTCCGGGCCCGGCGCTGGTGTTGCTCGTTGGCGGGTACTGGCAAGCCTGGCTATTTGTGGCCGCGATGCTTGCCGGTATGGGGTTGTTCAATGCCTTGGAAGCGATTCGCAGCAGTCCTCAGGGCGGCAGGTGAACCAGATGTCAGTCCACCTTAATCCCGAGCGCCTGGTGCCGGAAAAGATCCCCGACTTCGGTGGGCATACACCGACGAAGCGCCCGGGCCAGCCCGTCGAGTGCGCCCCGTTGTACGTGCTGCTGGCCAGCCAGGAGTCGAGCTACATCACCGGGGAGGTGTTCGGCGTCACAGGGGGGAATCCACTGCCATAGGGCAAAGTCGAATAAACCTTGGCCGCGCCGCGCAGTCAGTCCTTGTAAGAGCCCCAAATATAGGCGGGCCAGGGAGGTGGCTGATGAAACTCGTCTGCCTGCTGCGCGGCTGCCAGTGGCGTAGCTTGCTGGCCCGGGAAATCGCCGGGCTTCACTGCCAGTGCTGCGAACGCTGCGGCGCGCTGCGCTATAGCCAGCCTGGCCAACCGTTCGACGCGTAGGAGCCGACCATGGCCCGGGCAATCTGGAAAGGCGCGATCAGCTTCGGCCTCGTGCACATCCCCGTCTCCCTCAACACCGCCGTGCGTACCGAGCGCGTGGATTTCGACTGGCTCGACAAGCGCAGCATGGAGCCGGTGGGCTACAAGCGGGTGAACAAGGTGACCGGCAAGGAGATCGACAAGGAGCACATCGTCAAAGGCGTGGAGTACGAGAAGGGCCGCTATGTGGTGATCAGCGAGGAGGAAATTCGCAAGGCGCGGCCTGGGGCGACCCAGACCATCGATATCTTCTCGTTCGTCGAGGCCGGGGAGATCCCGCTGCAACAGTTCGACACCCCTTATTACCTGAGCCCCGACCGGCGTGGCGGCAAAGTGTACGCCTTGCTGCGCGAGACCTTGCATAGCACTGGCAAGGTGGCCCTGGCCACAGTCGTCCTGCACACCCGCCAGCACCTGGCCCTGCTGCGCCCCCTGGAGGATGCGCTGGTGATGATCACCCTGCGCTGGCCCGAGGAGGTGCGTGGCCTGGAGTCGCTGGAACTGGACAAGAGCGTGACCGACAGCAAGCTGGACAAGCGTGAACTGGACATGGCCAGGAAGCTGGTGCAAGACATGAGCGGGCCATGGACACCCGACGAGTACCATGACGCGTTTCGCCAGACCATCCTCGACCTGGTGCAAGAGAAGGCCAGCAAGGGCAAGATCGAGACCGTGGACAAAGGCGAGGGTGCGCCAGCAGAGAAGGGCGCGGACATCATCGACCTTACCGAACTGCTCAAGCGCAGCCTTGGTGGCAAGGCCAAGGCGAAGAAACCGGCGGCCAAGCGACCGCGCAAAGCGTCATAGTGTATTGCCCTGTCATGATGGCAATTGCCCCTCCAGTCCCCTCAGGTAATCCCCGAAGCCCTGGCGAACCCGGCTGTCCCGGCGACTGCTGGTGGCCACGCTGTGCGCCGCGGTCCAGACGATCTGCGCGCCACTGGCCTCGAGGGCCAGCACCAGTTGTACATCTTCGTGGGCCGGCAATGGCTGGAAGCCGCCGACGCGCTCATAGGCCTTGGCGCACACGCCCAGGTTGGCGCCGTGGATATGCCGATGCCCCTCCTGAGCCTGGTATCGGCTACGGTACAACCGGCGCAGGGCGGCGCCCTGCCAGGGCTGCCAGCGCTCGATGTGCACGGTGCCGCAGACCGCGTCGGCGTGCCCAGTGACAGGCCAACAGGCCGCCGTCATGGCTCAGGCAGGCCACCGATTGCTCGATCACCTGCAGCCACTCGGTGGGGGCCAGGTAGTAGCCGATCTCGCTCAGCACGATCAGGTCGAACTGTCCGCCCGGCCAGTCGCCCGGCAGGTGCCCCTGTTCGACGCGGGCATGGCTCACGCCCGCCAGCCGCTGACGGGCCAGGGCCACGGCGGTGGCGTCGATGTCCCGACACACCAGGTCGGCGCAGCGCTCGGCCAGCAGGACGCTCAGTTCACCGTTGGCGCAGCCCGGCTCGAACACGCGTTCGTAGCCCTGGCGAGGCAGGCTGGCCAGGGCCAGGTCGCGCTTGCGTCGTTCGTACCAGCGAGTACGAAAGGCCCACGGGTCATCGTTGCCGACATACAGGTCGGCGAAATACTGCGCGTCGAGGCTCATGGCGACTCCATTGACAGGAAGACCAGTTCGAAGGGTTGCAGCAAGCAGGCCTGCAGCTGTTCGGGCAGTACCGGCGGATGATCGCCATCAGGCTGCAACTGGCTGGCATGGGCGGCCAGGGCCTCACGCTTGCGCGCCAGGCGCGCTTCGTCGAGCGGCAGGCGATGGGCACGGGACCAGGGCAGGCGCGGATCGTCGGGAGCGGCCCAGTGCCAGGCCCACACCGGCACCTCGGCCAGCTGCGCGCGGCGCGCCTGGGCCGCCCTGGCGCAGGCGCGGCCGGCCGCTTCATGATCGCAGTGCCCATCGCCGCGCCAGGTGGTCAGCAGCAGGTCATCGGGCTGGAGCAACTGCTCCAGGTGCGTGACCAGGAAGGCTTCATCGCGGGGCAGGGCGCCGTCCTTGAGGTTGAGTCGTCGCCACTCGATCCGGTTGAGGTCCAACTCCAGCGTTTGCAGGGCATGGCGGCTCTCCAAAGGGCGCTGATGGCGCAGACGGTGCTCTGTCCATTGGCTGGAATGCGGATGGCTGGCCTCGCCGTTGGTGGCGGAAATCAGCACCAGGTCCTGTTCCCGGCCGTGGAAGCTGGCCAACAGGCCGCCGGCCATGAGGATTTCATCGTCCGGGTGCGGGGCCAACAGCACCAGCCGCCTGCCGGGCGGGCACAGCCGAGCGGGCGTCAGCCAGGTGGCACGGGCCAGATGCGCGGACTGCTGCCAGGCGCTCCATGGTGTGCCGGTGGCGGCCTGTATCAGGTTCTGGCTCATAGCTGCCATGCGCCTGTTGGCCTGGCGGACAGTTGCCGGCCCAGCTCGGCCAGGTCGCGCTCAGCGTGACTTTGCCGCAGGTACACCGGCAGGTCGGCGCTGAGCCGGGCGAAATGGCTGCTGCGGCAGAACGGCGTGGCGCCCAGCGCCCGGCCGACATGCTGGATGACCAATTCGACCGCCTGCTCGACCTGGGCGCGGGTGCGACGTACCTCGAAACTGGCATCGTCCTGAGGGTGCCGGTCGATCCATGCGGCGCATTCACGCAGGGCGGCGCGGGCCCCGAGCAGGGCGGCATCGACAGCGCCCAGGTGGGCATCGGCGTGCGGGTCGGGCCGGGGTTTGCGGCAGTGGTCGCGCAGGTAGTCCGCTAGGGCTTCGGCCGCGCCGTACCAACAGGCGGCGATGCCCGCGCCACCGTGCCAGAAGCCTGGGCGGGCCAGGTACTGGCCGGGCTCGCCGATGGCCAGCCCCGGCGAGTCGTCGAACGCGATGGCGACACTGGTGGTCGCGGCCATGCCAACGGCCTGCCAGTGGTCGGCCTGGACACACTGGCTGGGGTGGGGCAGCTCGATGGCCACCAACTGCGGCTGGTCGTCAGCCCAGGCGGTCAGCAGCGCGCGGTCGATCTGCAACGCCCCGGAACACCAGGCCTTGCGGCCTTGCAGGCGGACCTGCTCGCCGTCCCGGGCGACGATGCGGGTGCGGGCATCCGGTGGCTCCGCCGCCCACACGCCCCAGATCCCTTCGCCGGTATGGTGGACGGCGCCGCATTCGGCGAGGATCGCCAGGGCGTCGGTATGACCTTCATAGAGTTTGGCCAGGCTGAGATCGTAACCGGCGACCCGCGCCAGGGCCCGCCAGCGTTCGAGGGTGCGGCCCTGGCCCGGCAGGGGCAGCAGGTCGAGGTGATCGGCGTGCAGCGCATGCAGTAATTCCGGCAGCAGGGTGTCGAGGTTAATGGTCAGCGGTCGCGCGCCGAAACGGCGCAACAGGCGGTCGAGGCGGGTCAGGTCAAAGTCCTGGGCGATGCTCATGGGCCAGGCGCTCCTTGGGTATTCTTCCTCCAGCCACGCAGGTTCATGGCGCACAGGCAGAACTGCAGGATGATCAGCGCCCAGGCCTGCACCTGCCAGCCCCAGGCCACCCACAACACATTGCTGCCGATGAAGCAGCAGAAGCCGATGCGTCTTCGGCGCGGGAGGCGCGAGCCGATACACCATGCTGCCGCGACGGTCAGCAGCATGGCGGGCCATTGCAGCAGATCCACCACGCGTTCCATCAGTCGATCCCCAGCTGCTTGCGCATGCGCACGGTGATCGATTGGCGGGTTCCGGCCATTTCGGCCCACGGGTCGTCCACCTCGGCAAGCCGCGTCAGTAGATTGCCCATGTTCCATTGGTTGGCGCCTTTGAGCTGGGTCAGTTCCTCGCGCCAGATCGGCACGGACACCGGCAGGCCCTCACGGGCGCGCAGCGAGTAGGCAGCGACGGTGGTGGCACCCCTGCCGTTGCGCAGGTAGTCGATGAAGATCCGCCCGACCCGGTTCTTCGGCCCGGACACGGCACTGAGGCGATCGGGGAACAGCCCGGCCATGTGCTCGACCAAGGCATGGCTGAAGTCCTTCACCTCGTCCCAGCCGGCGCGCCGGGTCAAGGGCACGACGAGGTGCATGCCCTTGCCGCCGCTGGTCTTGAGAAACACCTTCAGGCGCAGCTCGTCGAGCAGGGTGAGGGTCAGCTGGGTGGCCTCGAGCATGGCTTTCCACGGCAGCGCCGGATCAGGGTCGAGGTCGAGGACGAAACGGTCGGGCCTGTCGAAGTCCTTGTCGGTAGCATTCCAGGTGTGCAGTTCGAGCATATTCATCTGCACCGCGCCCAGCAGGCTGTCGGCGCGGTTGAGCACCATGGCCGCCTGGCCGGCCTGAGCCTTGCTGTAGCTGAGCATGTGGGGGATATGCAGCTGGCCGGCGTTTTTCTGGAAGAACAGTTCGCCGCCCAGGCCGTCCGGCGCCCGGACCAGGGCTACAGGCCGATTCTTGAGCTGTGGCAGCAGCCAGTCGGCAACCTGGGCGTAGTACTGTGCGACCTCGCGTTTAGTGGTACCGGTGGTTGCGTCGATCACGCGGTCGGGGTGGGTCAGGCGCAAGCTGCCCAGGCCCTCGGGTTGAGCCTGTACTGCGCGCTTGATGGGCATCGCTCGTTCCAGGTCGATGGCGGAGGCGGGTTTGTCGTCGCGCAGGCCATGGAACACCGCGTGGCGCAGGATGCCTTCGCGGGTCATCTGGGCATAGGCGACTTCCGCCAGCAGTTGCGGCTTGAGCCAGTGCACGCCGCGGGCTTCGGCCCCGGTGGGGGGGCTGGCCAAGGGAGGCTTGGCGGTCTGCAACGGCTTCAAGCGGGCGAGAATGCTGTCCAGCGTGGCGGCGCTGAAGCCGGTGCCGACCTTGCCGGCGTAGCGCAACTGGCCGCTGTCGTGATCGTGCAGGGCCAGCAGCAGGGCGCCGAAGCCATGACGGCTGCCCTTGGGGTCGGTGTAGCCGACGATCACGAATTCCTGGCGCTGCTTGCACTTGAGCTTGATCCAGTCGCTGCTGCGCCGGCCGATGTAGGGGCTGTCGGATCGTTTGCCGATCAGCCCCTCGAGCTCCAGACGGCAGGCGCTGTCGAGCAGCGAGTCGACTGGCTCCGTGAAGTCGGCGGAATACCTCAGCAGCGGCGAAGCGTTGTCTTCCAGCAGCTTGGCCAGGGTGGCGCGACGCGCCAGCAGCGGCAGCTCGCGCAAGTCCTCGTCTCCCAGCCAGGGCAAGTCGAACAGGTAATAGGTGATGCGTTCGTCGTGCTCGGTGTCGAAGGCGTTCTGCAAGGCCTGGAAGTCGGCCACACCGTTATCGCCGAGCACCACCATTTCGCCGTCCAGCCATGCCGCGTCGAGCCCCAGTGCCCTGAGCGCCTTGACCTGACGGGGCATCTTCGCGCTCCAGTCGTGGCCATTGCGGGTGAACAGGCGCACGTCGTCACCGTCGATGCGCGCCAGGACCCGGTAGCCATCGAACTTGACTTCGTAGCGCCAGTCGCCGCTGGGCGGGGAGTCGACCAACGTGGCCAGTTGCGGCTGCAGCAGCTCCGGCAGGGGCTTGCGGCCGGCCTTGCGCCTGGCGGCGGGTGCCTTGGCCGGGCGCCGTGGCGGCAGGGTGCGCTCGCTCAGCACGCTGTCCGGCAGGGCCTCGACGACGCTGTAGTCGGTTTCACTGCGTGCTTGTCCGTCATGGGATTTGACCAGCATCCATTGCTCTTTCTTGCCGGCCAGGTGGGTGCGGAACAGGTTCCAGACCCCCGATAGTTTCTCGCCCTGCAGGCGAAAGCGCAGTTTGCCCTTGGCATAGGCTTCGCGCGGGTCGCCTTCGGGTTCCCAGACACCCCGGTCCCAGACGATGACATCGCCGGCGCCGTAATGGCCTTCGGGGATGTGCCCTTCGAAGTTGGCGTAATCCAGCGGGTGATCCTCCACATGCACCGCCAGGCGTCGGACCTTGGGATCAAGGGAGGGCCCTTTGGGGATCGCCCAGCTCTTGAGGGTGCCGTCGAGTTCCAGGCGGAAGTCGTAGTGCAGGTGACTGGCATCGTGCTTCTGGATGCAGTACTGCAGCGCATGGGCCGAGCGGGGGCAGGCGCGCTTGCCGGCTGGCTCGGGCGTGGCATTGAAGTCGCGCTTGCGCTGGTACTCCTGCAGGGGCTTGGCCATGGCGGGCTCCGGGAGGGTTCGCGGGTCTCAAGATTGTGAGGCGGCGGTGCTGCGCGGAGTTCAAAAAAAGGCGGGGAGGGGGCTGAAAGAAACTCTGAATCATTATGGGCAGTTATTTCCCCGGCCGCGTGCGGTGTTACCGGGGGCTCAAAGCGCGCTCCCCATTGTAATTGGCACGACCGGGCCAAGACGTGGATCAACAACATTCAACCCGCCAGTGCCTTGATCAACTGCTCATTGAAGGCCGGGATATCTTTTCGCCGGGATCGTGCGGCACTTCATCGATATAAGGGTCCGGGTGGTTGGGGTCGATCATGGGCTGTTACCTCGTCAGAGAGTTCGCGGCCTTGTATCCCGCCAGTACCGGAATTGTTCAATACGATCCCCAGGGCGAACGCTGTCGCCCTGGTTGGACTCCCGTCGTAATTAACGTTCCTTATCCATGCCCTGGTCTTGGTCGCGTTGTTGACCACCGACTTTTCCCGTATCGGAAAGGTTATCCCTGTCGTCAGGCTGCTCCATCGATTGCCCACCTTGCCGCCCGGTGTCCTGAGACTGTGCCCAATCCTTGTCGGTCTTGTCTTCAGGGCGCTGGCCGCTCTGCTGACCGCCTCTCTGCCGATCGGTCATGTCGCCTGCCGAGCCGTGGCCCCCTTGCTGGCCGGCGTTGCCCACGTTGGTATCGGCGTTACGGTCGCCGCCCTTGTCTTGATTGTTAGCCATGATGGCTTACCTCTGGTCGAACACAGGAAGGTCTGTGTTCAGTTGTGACTGGGCCGTCAGTCATCGCACTGCAAAGATTCTCGGATTTTCGGACCAGTTGCCTGAAGTTCCGCGGGGCAAACATTTAGTGGGTGAACAACAGCAGTGCAGAGTGTGGCTTGTGCGGCCGTACCTGGGGGCCGCCTTACCCAATAAGGCATGAGCCGGGGGGAAGTCGGCACAGTGGTCGATTGGTGCAATAACCTTCATCATTGCCCGGAGCATGAAGGCAATGCCGATGGAGAAACGCATGACCCGCCTCGAGTCCCCCCGCGACGACGTTGAGTCAGGCCTTCCAGGCTTGAGCGCCTTGATCGCCCGGCACGTCCCAAGCGCAGGGGACCTGGTCACCCGGCTACCGGCCCTGAGCCTGCACCGTCGCGCCTCACCCACCGAGCCGATGCCCTGCATCTACGGTTTGGGCCTGGGCGTGGTGGCGCAGGGCAGCAAGCAGGTCATGCAGCAGCGCGCCGTGCTGCATTACCAGGCGGGGCAGGGCATGTTGACCAGCATCGACCAGCCCGTGGTGTCCCAAGTCGCGCTGGCGTCACCTGCCAAGCCCTTCCTGGGGCTGATGCTGACCCTCGACCCCAGCCAGGTCATGCGCACGGTTGAAGACCTGCAACTGCCAGCGCCACCGAAGGCCGGCACTCACCAGGCCATCGTCATCGCCGAACTCGACAGCGGCGTGGTGCGTGCGCTGGAGCGCTTGCTCGGGTTGCTGGACGAGCCTGCGTTGTTCGACCATCTCGCCCCGCTGGTACAGCAGGAGATCATCGTCAGGCTGCTGGTCGGCGAGCAGGGTGTCGCCCTACGTCACCTGGTTACCGCCGGCTCGCCGATGCAGCAGATCGCCAAGGTGGTCGCCTGGCTGAAGCAGCACCTGGCCGAGCCGATGCGTATCGACGACCTGGCCGAGCGGGTGCATATGAGCCCCTCGACCTTCCGCCAGCATTTCCGCGAACTGACCGGCGTCAGCCCGTTGCAGTTCCACAAGCAACTGCGCTTGCAGGAGGCCCGGCAATTGATGCTCAACCAGCACATGGACGCAGGCCAGGCCGCGGGACGGGTGGGCTACGAGAGTGCCTCGCAGTTCAGTCGCGAGTACAGCCGAGCCTTTGGCGCACCGCCGCAGCGGGATGTGCGGCGCATGCGCCAGCAAGGTTGAATGCCTCGCATAACCGCCAGTGCGCCTGATGCTGGGGCGCGATGCCTACTCGACCTGGGAGTCGGCCCTCGCCAGGCGGGGCTGGCCAGTTGACCAAGGGCTGCAAGGTGTTCGCCGCAACCCTTATAGCGCCTATCAGATCGAGCGCCGCGCGGGCGGCGCATCGCGGATGAATCCGCTCCTACACCTATTGCAACGTGACCATGCCTGGCCTGACAGGTTCGGTACATGTAGGAGCGGATTCATCCGCGATGATCTCACAGGCGCTACTGGACCATCGTAGCCCTGCGTAATAGGCAATGTGTCGAGGGCGTTGGCGTAAGTCTTTCAGCATATTGATGGCACTAAAATTATTGTTGTACGCGGTCTGGCGGGGACGGTTGCTGGTCCTTGTTACTTTCAACTCTCCTTGAAACGTGCAAGCAAGGAGTTGGATTAGGCAAAAATCCCCGCCACCACATTCCTATACTGGCCTCCAACGAACGGCAAACCCTCGTGGAGGCAACACCATGCAAGACGTCCAGTTCAACAACCGCAACATCGTGATGGCCGGCCACCTTTACCTGCCGAGCGCATTCGATAAAAGCCAGCAGTACCCTGCGATCATCACCGTCCACCCAGGTGGCGGCGTCAAGGAGCAGACCGCTGGCACCTATGCCCGTTTGCTGGCCGAACAGGGCTTCGTCACCCTGGCCTTCGATGCCTCCTACCAGGGTGCCAGCGGCGGCGAGCCGCACTTCCTCGATGAGCCAATGAACCGCGTGGCCGATGTGTACAGCGCCGTCGACTACCTGACCACCCTTGGCTTCGTCGACGCCCAGCGCATCGGTGTACTGGGGATCTGCGCCGGTGGCGGCTTCGCGGCCAAGGCGGCTTCGGTAGACCGCCGCATCAAGGCGCTGGCCACCGCCAGCGCGGTCAACGTCGGCACCGCCACCCGCAAAGGCTGGGAGGGCAAGGGCTCGATCAACGACCTGCTGCCGGTGCTCGACGCTCTGGCCGGCCAGCGCACGGCTGAAGCGGCCGGTGCCGCGCCGGTCTACGCGCCTTATGTGCCGCAACTGGGCGACACCAGCGCGCCCCGCGACCTGCAGGAAGCCGCCGACTACTACCTGACGCCCCGCGCCCAGCACCCCAACGCGCAGAACAAGATGCTGATGAACGGCCTGGGCGCCTGGGTCGCCTTCGATGCCTTCGACCTGGTCGAGCAGTTGCTGACCCAGCCCACGCTGGTCATCGCCGGCAGCGAGGCCGGTTCGCTGTGGCACAGCCAGGAGCTGCACGCCAAGGCGCAGGGTAAGAAAGAGCTGGTGGTACTGGACGGCCTGGCGCACATGGACCTGTACGACGGTCCTGGGGTCTACGGCCATGGAACACCTTGTGCCGTTCTTCCAGGCCAACCTCTGATCACTCGCTACGCCCTGTGCATACGATCTATCTGGAGAAACCCATGAGCGATATCACCATCAAGCACGTCCGTTACCAGAACCTGGGCTGGGAGACCGCTGCAGACCTGTACCTGCCGCCAGGCTTCGACCCTGCCAAACAGTACCCGGCCATCGTCAGCACTCATCCGATCGGCAGCTGCAAGGAGCAGACCTCGGGCAATGTCTATGGCGCAGGCCTGGCCAGGGAGGGCTTCGTGGTGATCGCCTTCGACGCCAGCTTCCAGGGCGCCAGCGGCGGTGAGCCGCGCTTCATGGAAGACCCGTCGATCCGCGTGTCCGACATCCGCTACGCCATCGACTACCTGGTGACGCTGCCCTACGTCGACCCGGCACGCATCGGTGCCATCGGCATCTGTGGCGGTGGTGCCTACACCGTGCATGCCGCCATCACCGACCACCGCATCAAGGCACTGGTCTCGATCACCGGGGTCAACTTCGGCCGCCTGATCCGCGAAGGCTTCAGCAATTTCCAGCCGGTTGCGGCGCTGCAGGCCATGGCCGCCCAGCGCATCGCCGAAGCCCAGGGTGGCGCGCGCAACGTGATCAACTACCTGCCGAACTCGGTCGAGGAGGGGCGCCAGGCGGGCATCACCGATATCGACGTGCTCGAAGCGACCGACTACTACAAGACGCCGCGCGGGCAGCAGCCCAACGGTGCCACCAGCGGCCTGTTCTCGTTCAACAGCGCGGCGTTCGGCTGGGATGCCTTCCTCAACGCCGAATCGCTGCTGACCCAGCCGCTGCTGGTGGTCATCGGCGACAAGCCAGGCGCTTTCGGCGCGTACCGCGATGGCTGGGAAATCTATGGCCGGGCGGCCTCCACCGACAAGCAGATCTACGTGGCCGAAGGCTGGTCGCACTACGACCTGTACGACAAGCCCGAACCCGTCGCGTTGGCCATGGCGCAAGCCGTACCTTTCCTGCGCAAGCATCTGCAGTGATGCCCTCGGCTGACCAGCGCTCCCTGCGCTGGTTCGCCCGTCTAGCGAGTTAGCCCATGAACGCGCCTTTCGAACCGTTGCGGCCGTCTTTTGCCGACAGCCGCGCACTGGCCCAGGCCATCGCCCGCATCGCGCCCTCGGACGGCGACTACGAGACGGCCATACCCGGCCTGACCCTGCACCGCCGCCGCGCCGTCACCCAACCCATGCACTGCATCTACGGCCTGGGGTTGGGGATCACCGCCCAGGGTCAGAAACAGGTCGTGCTTGGCGAGCAGGTCCTGCGTTTCGGGCCGGGCCAGTCATTGCTGAGCGCCGTCGACCTGCCCGTGGTGTCCACGGTGGTGGAGGGCAGCCACACCGAGCCGTTTCTTGGCTTGATGCTGCACCTGGCGCCCCAGGAGATCCTGCACCTGGCCACCGAGCTGCGCCTGCCATCGCCCACCCGCGACTGCGGTTTCTGCTCGCTGGCCGTGGAGCCCGTGACCGAGGGGTTGCTGGATGCCGTGCTACGCCTGGTGCAGTTGCTGTCCGACCCGGTGCTGCTGCCGTACCTGGCCCCGCTGATCCAGCGCGAGATCGCCTACCGCCTGCTGACCCGGGCCCCATGGCGCGCAGCTGCGCCACCTGATCAACCAGGGCGCGCCCAGCCAGCAAATCGCCGGCGCCATCAACTGGCTCAAGCGCCACTTCGCCGAGCCGCTGAACATCGAGCAACTGGCCGCCAGTTGCCACATGAGCCCTTCGACATTCCGCCAGCACTTTCGCACGATCACAGGCTCCAGCCCGCTGCAGTACCAGAAGCAACTGCGTCTGCAGGAAGCCCGCCAGCTGATGCTCACGCAGAACCTCGATGCCAGCGTGACCGCCGCGCGGGTCGGCTACGAAAGCGCCTCGCAGTTCAGCCGTGAATACGCCCGGCTGTTTGGCGAGCCGCCCCAGCGGGATATCCGCCGCCTGCGCCTGAACTGAACCACTGCCTTTGCCGACATGCACGAAATCGACAGCGCCCCAGCCCTGGTGGAGGTGGCGCTGGGTCGCGTGCAGTCCCGGCATTGATCTGGCGAGCTGATGCTCGTTTTTGATGTTCACCGATCAGGCCCCGCGCCATTCGCGGGGCCGCAGGAGGATTGGTATGGATAAGGAATTGCAAACCCCGTGCATCACAAGCCCCGCAACCACAGGCGTCGGACATTTCGCTGATGCCTGTAGAGGAGGGCAGCCTTCTGGTGGATTCAGATAGCCCTCTGTGGATGCACGAGGAGGTGCTGAAGCGGGCCCGGGCATTTCGCTTCGAATTTGGTTACGACCGAGTACAGTGGGAGGGCTCCGCATCCAAAGCCGGGCCTCCAGAATGGCGTGGCCACTTGTTCATAAGCGATGACGGAGCCATCGCCGGCGCCTGTGGCTTTTATGCCGAGGATGAAGTTTCCTGGGAGCTGCATTGGATCTGGCTGGCCCCGCCTTATCGACGACACGGTCTCGTAAAAGCTGCCTGGCCGGCACTGATTTCCCGTTATGGCGACTTTGATCTTGAGCGCCCGATCCAGGATGCGATGTATGCGTTCATTGCCAAGCATGGTTCGCCGCGGCAGGTCGAGCGGCATCGCAAACCGATTCAGTAGTAGCGAGGCCACTGCCCCCAGATTTGGTGCCTTCATTTTGGCTTGCCCAGGAGTCAGCAATCATTACTCTCGGCTGTGAACCCAGCTGGCGCTGGGCTTCTAATCGATTAGGTCAATGACGAGGGACTGGTAATGGTTGATGAAGTAATTTCATCCCAGGCGGAGATTACTGCCCTCAAGGAGGAGCTCAATCGCTACAAGTCGCTCAACCCTTCGGAGCTCCTGGCTGAGACCGCCGGCCATTACCTGGTTCAGCACGGCATCAAGAACTACTTTGGACATGTGTTCGACATGACGCTTGATGCCAGTGGTGAGCAGCTCGAGGTCGTTGTGACGACACGAAGGGTCGGCGCAAAGTCGCCTCAAGACATGCATAAGGAAGCGGAAGCCGAGTGCCGACGACTCAAGACCTTGCTCGAAGAGCACCATGAGGCTTCCCACCAAGCTGCAGGATGTGAATCGACCCTGAAGCAGCTTTTGGAGCACGCCCGGGCAGGATCAATCAGCTCGGCCGTTTCCATCGGATTGATTGAGGAGGCCTTGTGTCGCGATAGGGCTGCGCCGTCCTGCAGAATTGCCGGGGCCGCTTTGCGGCCCTTTCGCGGCACGAGGCCGCTCCTACAGGGAGCGCGCCAGACTTCAAGTTGCCACACCGTTACAGCAAGAACGTCTCACGCCGCTCTTCGAACCCTTGCAGCTCGCCATGCTCGAGCAACTGCCTGATCCACGGCCCAAGCAAATCCTGGGGGCTGTCCAGCGGTGCCTGGCGCAGCGCCAGCGCGGCGAAGCGCTGGCGGTTGGCGCTGAGGTTTTCCAGAATCGCCCGGTCCTGCTTGAGGATCACCTTGAACAGCGCCTGCAGCACCCCGCGCTTGAGCCAGGCCGGGGCCCGCCCACGGGCGGTGGCGATGCGCGCGAACAGCCGCAGTTCGCCCTCGGCGGCGGGGCTCAGCCAGGCGCTGACCAGCAGGTTCAGACGCCCCTGGCGGTCGCGGTACTCGATTTCGGCCAGCCCCGGTAAACGGAAACGGCCCATGCTCAAGCCGCGCTCGCCTTCGAGCAGGCGCGAAATCAGCCCTGACTGGGTACTTTCATCGCTGTACTGCGCCTCGACGCCATCCTCCAGCCGGTGCACCCAGGTGCTGATGCGCTGGCGTTTGCGGTCGTGGCGAATCCAGCCGGCATGCACGAACGGGGTGTGAAAGCCGTCGAGGAAGTTCTCGGCGGCGTCCTGCAAGGTGCAGCGCACCTGGTCGCTCATCCAGAACAGGTCCAGCGCCTGGGCCTGCTCGGCGGGCGCCACCGGCGCTGCTGCCGGGGGCTCGGCGTCAAGGCTCGCCCACACCAGCCCGTGGGCTTCGCAGCTGTGCAGGGCTTGCAGCAACGGCTGGCTGCAGGCCTGCTGCTCACGCCCGGGCAGGTGGCTTAAGCGGCCTTGCGGGTCGAAGCGCCAACCGTGGTAGGGGCACTGGATCTGCCCGTCACACACGCGGCCGGCGCTCAGTGCGGCGAAGCGGTGCGGGCAGCGGTCGGGCAGCACCGCAGGGGCGCCGGTGGCGCCTCGGAACAGCACCAGCGGCACGCCGTGCAGGGTGCAGGCCAGGGGCTGGCGGCGCAGTTGCCGGTTCAGGGCGACGGGCCACCAGCCTGCTTGAATGTTCACAGTTTGAGCTTCCTCATCAGGGGCACGCCGAGGCGTTGCAGCAGCACCGCCAGTACCCGCCACACCAGGCGCCGGCCGAACGGCAGGTGGGCCACGTACACCAGGCTGTACTCGATCTGCGGCTGGCCGCCACGCAGGCGTTTGAACGCCGCGGCGCCAGAGCTGAAGTTGAGCACCTGGCGGCGGTTAACCGCCTCTTGCAGGCACAGCCGGGTCAGCTGCCGGTACAGGCCGGCGCGCTGGGGCAGGGCGGTGTCGTAGCCGACGATCGGCGTGCTCAGCAGCGCGCTGTTGGCGAACCAGCCCAGGGCGCCGTCGATGCGCCCCTCGGGGCTGCGCAGGGCGCGCAGCTGCAACCAGCCTTCACGGTGCCCGCGTTGCAGCCAGGCTGCGCTGTAGTGCGGGTTGAGGGTGCTGTATTTTTCCAGGTACAGCAGGTTGTAAAGCTGCTCGATGCGCGTGAAGTCGGCGTCGGCCAAGGCTTCGCCCGGCACCACGGTATACGGGCTGCGCCGCAGCAAGGTGGCGTCCAGGCGGGTGTTGTGGTGGCGCAGGAAGGCCGACTGGTCGCCGGCCCGGCCGTCGAACAGGTACACCTGGCGGCTGGGGATGGCCAGGTAGCCCAGCTTTTGCAGGCGCAGGCGCAGGGCGGGGTTGCTGAAGTCGTTCAGCGAACGAAAGCCAAAGCCATGGTCGGGGAAGGTGCGCCGCAGCAGCGCGGTGATCGCCGGCAGGTCGGCGCCGTCCCAGTCCGGTGGGTACAGGTTGGTGGACAGCAGCCAGTTGTTCACCTGCACCAGCCGGTCTACCTGCGCCGCGCTCAGCAGCTTATCGACAGCTTGGGTCAGGTATTTGAGCGGCCAGGCCAGCCACGGGCGGCGCAGGCGCTGCAGCTCTTCGCGGGCATAGCCGCTGTAGGCGGTCTGCGGCGACACCACGTAGCAGTTGCCTGCCGGGTCGTTGCCGTGGTTGATGCTCACCGGGAACTGCTGGCTGCCGGTATCGAGCAGCGCCAGGGCGGTGCTGACATTGCCGATCAATGCGCCACCGGCGCAGCTGCGCACGTACTGCCGGGCGCTGCTGTCGTCGGGTGTGGGCGGCTGTTGCGTCAATTGCTCAGGCATCAACAGCTTCATGGGCGCGGCGCCCCGAGCGGCTGGCCGTTTCACTCGATATCGGCGGTGGAGGCGGCCAGCAGGCCGCAGCGCCGGCTCGCGGCGCGGCCGATGATCTCGGCCAGGCTCAGCACCTGGGCCGTCAGCGGGCCACGGTCGGCGCCCTGCACGATCACATCCCGGGCCTGGCGGTAGTCGTGCCAGAAGCCAGGCTTCAGTGCCCGCCGCGGCGCAGCCAGCAGCAGCATCGCCAGGGCGATCATGCGCGGTTGCAGGGTGGCGTGCAGGGTTGGCGCCTGGGGTGCATCCAGCGCCGCCACCAGTTGCCGGCGCTGGTCGTCGAACAGGTGCACGCCGCTGGTGGCCCTGGGGTTGCATTCGAGTACATGGAAGCGGTCTTGCTGGTCCTCGATGAAATCGAAGCCCACTTGCCCGGTGTAGCCGGTGGCCTGGCCAAACTGCTCGACGAAGGCGGCGATCGGCGCCGGTGCGCAGCTGTGAAAATAGATGCCCGACCCGCGCCCGACCCGGTAGCGCGGCTGGTAACTGGCGTGGGCGGTAAGCTTGCCGCCCACCAGCACGCTGAAGCTGCAGTATTCCTGCCCGGCGACGAACTGCTGGGCCACCCAGGGCGCCTGGGCGCTGGGCTTGAGCCGGGCCAGTTGCGCAGCGCCCGGGCGGATCAGCGTGTGCGAGGCGAAGCGCGAGTAGGCCGGCTTGAACACCAGGCTGTCGCGCTCGCCGGCCAGCGCCTGCAGTGCCTGGACGTCGTGCAGCACGCGGGTGGGCGGTGCGGCCACCGCCCAGCCCTGGGTCATGGCGGCGAAGTCGCCCTTGTGGTGCAGGCGGTGCAGCAGCGCGAAGTCGCTGGTGAACACCCGGCACAGCGGGCGCAGGCGCTCCAGGCCGTGGGCCAGGTAGAACACCTCTTCACAGGTGGGCAGCAACAGGTCGATGTGCCGCTTGTGCACCACATCGGCCAGCGCCTCAAGCCACGCCTCGGGGTCTTGGCGGGGCTCGGGCAGGCGCACGAAGTGCTCGACCGCGTGGCTGAAGCGGCTCAGTGGCTGGGCCAGCGAGTCTGCCACGTTGACCGACCAGCCGGCCTCGGCAAAGGCGCGGGCCCACTCCAGGCACGCCGGTGCGCGTGCCCCCAGAATCAATACACGCATGGCAAACCCTCGGGCAGTTGCAGCATCAGCAGGCGGCGGCGCTTGCTGTGAGGTGGGGGCGCCTGCCAGTGGCCGAAGCTCAGGCGTGGCGGCTGCAGGCCATGGGCCTGGCAAAGCTCGGCCAGGGCTGTGGCCAGGCGTTGGCAAAGCTGGGTGTGGTCGCCTGCGCCGAGCACATCCACCTGCCAGTCGAGCCCGTGCTGGCGAACCTGGTACTCCTCAAGCGCCGGCCCCAGCATCAGCAGGCTGCGGCGCAGCACATCGGGGTACAGCGGCGCCAGTTGCCGGCCGTCACTGCGCGGCAGCCAGAGCACCTCGTCGGCGCGGCCTTCCACGGCGGCGATGGCCCGCTCGGCGCGGCCACAACGGCAGGGTGCATTGGCAACCCGCAGGATGTCGTTGAGGCGGTAGCGCACGATCAGTTGGGTGCGCCGGGAGAAGTCGGTGATGATCGGCTGAAAGCGAGTGCGCGCAGCGTCCAGCCATTGCGGTTCGATGTGCAGGTGGCTTTCGTTCAGGTGCAGCGTGCCGGCCTCGCAGGTGTAGCCGAGAAAACCCTCGCTGGCCTGGTAGATCTGCTGTGGGCGCCGGCCGAAGGCTTGCTCGACCAGGTCGGCGTCGGGGCTTTCCAGCACTTCGGCCACCGACAGGATGTGCCTGGGGGCCAGCGCCAGGCGCCCGGCCAAGGCGGCCTGGGCCAGCCCGCGCAACACCGTGGCCGGCGCCACCAGCACGTCGGGGTTGTGTTGCGCCAGGCGCGCCAGCGAAGCCTCAAGGCCCAGGGTGAGGTCGTGGAAGGCGAAGTCGATGCGCCGGCTGGCCAGGGTGGTGTACAGGCGGCTGTTGGCGCGCAGGAAGAACGCCACCCGCAACGGTGCCAGCCACGGGCACAGCAGCCGTGGCAGCAATGCCCGCGGCAGGGTGCGGGCCAGAAGAATGCCGGCCCAGCGCTGGCGTTCCTCGCTGCTGACCAGAAACACCCCCTGCGCCCCCGAAGTGCCGCTGGAAAGGCCCACGGTGATATCGCCCAGGGTCGGGCTGAAGTCGCGCGAGCGTTCCGCTTCAAGGGCCACCGGCAGCACCTGCTCAAGGCTCAGGGCGCGGGTGTTGAACCCGGCGAAATCGCCCATCAGGGTGCTTTTGTCCATCAGCGGCAAGGCCTGCAAGTTGGCGTGGCGAACCCCCTCGAAGCGCTGGCTGCGGGGCATCACCCTGGCCATGAAGCCGGCCAGGCATCGGGCCTGCCAGGCTTCCAGCCGGTCACGCCGGCGAAAGCGCAGGGCATAGCGGCTGACGATGAAGGCGCCGAGGCTGCGCAAGGTGCCCATCAGGCGTTCACCGCTCATTAATGAAGGCCTCCCAGGCCTGGGTGCAATGGGACGGCAGCACCGCCAGCGCCGGTTCCCGGCACAGCAGTTGGCCCAAAGCGTGGTAGGTGCGGGTGTACTGCCGGCGCTCGGCGCTGGCGAACCACAGCGCCGGCGCCGCCGGCAGGCGCCCGGCGCGGCAGGCCGGGGCCGACCAGCAGGCATCGGCCACCAGGAACGCCGGCCGGCCCTGGGCGTCGGGGATGAACAACCCCAGCTGCCCGGTGCTGTGCCCCGGCAGCGGCACGCCGATCAGGCTGGCGTCACCGAACAGGTCCAGGCCGTGCTCGAACGGTGCCATCCAGCCCGGCAGCGTGCAGCGCGCACTGGCATCGGCCAGTTGCAGGCGGGCACTGAAATCCTCTGGCAGCAGCCCGGGCAGGTGGCCGCCCAGGGTGGCGCGCCAGCGCTGCCCGCGCAGGCCTTCGAGGTGCCGGTAGTCGGCCTCCAGGGCAATGAAGCGGGCATTGCTGAAGTCGCGCAGCCCGGCGATGTGGTCGGCGTGAAAATGCGAAATGATCACGTAGCGGATATCCGCAACACTCAGCCCCAAGGCATGCAACTGCGCCGAAAGCTGTTGCGCCGCTGGCAGTTGCACCGGCACTGCGCTGCGGTACAGGCGCTCGGGCAATTGGCGGGTAGCGTGGAAGAAATGCTCGGCGTAGCCGGTGTCGTAGAGAATCCAGCCGTGCTCGGGGTGGCGGATCAGCCCGCACAGCGCCGGGAACTGCGCCGGCGCCAGGCGCCC
This sequence comes from Pseudomonas sp. MWU13-3659, assembly GCF_023757525.1. Lineage (NCBI taxonomy): Bacteria > Pseudomonadati > Pseudomonadota > Gammaproteobacteria > Pseudomonadales > Pseudomonadaceae > Pseudomonas > Pseudomonas sp. MWU13-3659. The sequence goes on from NZ_JAMSHW010000004.1 coordinate 310,137, forward strand.
GCCGCGGTCGGCCATGCACGCCAGGTGCTGGCACCAGCCGGCGCGCAGAATGCGCAACTGCACGCTGCGGCTCATTGCGCGCCACCTTGCCGGGCCCGCCACCACTGGGCATAGCGGGCGATGCCCTCGGCCTGGCTGAGCACCTGGCGGTAACCCAGCTCGCGCTCGATGGCGCCGATGTCCAGAGTCTGGCTGAAGGCCAGTACCCCGGCGCCGTAGCGGGTGATCAACGGTTCGCGGCCATCGCCCAGGCGCGCCTTGAGCTCCAGCAGGTGGGCCACGGCGTGCACCAGCGGCCAGGGCAGCCTGCGGGTGCGCAGCGGCAGCTGGAACTGTTCGGCCATCTGTGCAAGCAGCGCGTTGAACGGCAGCGGCGTGCCGTTGCTCAGGTTGTACACGCACAGCGGGCGCGGCAGGGGGCGGGTGAGTGCCAGCCATACCGCATGCACCAGGTTGTCGACGCAGGTCAGGTCCAGTTGCGCCTGGCCGCCGCGCATCAGCGGTATCGCCCCGCGGCGCATCACCCGCAGCAGGCGCGGCATCAGCGTTGCGTCCCACGGCCCGAACACCGCCCGTGGCCGCAGGATCACGCATGCCGGCAGCTCGGCCAGGGCCAGCAGGGCCTCGGCCTGCGCCTTGGTGCGCGCATACTGGTTGACCGGCGCTGGCAACGGCTGGTCTTCGCGGATGCCCAGGCGGTCGCGGTAGTCGAAGTACAGGCTCGGCGTGGAAAGGTGCACCAGCCGGGCGATACCGTTGGCCTGGCAGGCCTGGATCACCTCGGCGGTTGCCTCGAGGTTGGCGTCGCGAAACGCTTGCGCCGAGCCCCACGGCGAGGACAGCGCCGCGCAGTGCACGATGGCGTCGCAGCCTTGGCTGGCCTCGGTCAGTTGGCCCGCCGCCTGGGCGCTGCCGTGGGCCAATGCCAGCCAGCTCACCTGCGCGGGGCTGTGGTCGATGACCTCGGCAGCGGCCTGGGCGTTGCGCCCGCTGAACAGCACCTGCCAACCCTGGGCGGCCAGGTGCCAGACCAGATGCCGGCCAATGAACCCGGTGCCACCGGTAACCAGGACTTTCATCAGAACTCCAGGATCGCACCGCCGAGGGACAAGCCCGCGCCGGTGCCGATCAGCATCAACCGTTGCCCGCGCTGGATGCGCCCGTCGCGCACGGCGATGTCCAGTGCAGTGGGCAGCGAGGCCGCCACCTGGTTGCCATGCCGGGCAAAGATATCGATGACTTTGCCCGGGGCCACCCCCAGGCGCCTGGCCGCATGCGCCATGGCCTGCTGGCTGGCCTGGTGGGGGATGACCCAGTCGATCTGCGCAAGGCCAAGCCCGGCCTGGGCCAGCAGGTCGTCCAGCAGCGCCGGCAGGTGCTGCGCAGCCAGGCGGAACACCCGCTTGCCGTGCATGCTGAAACTGGTCAGCGGCTCGAACGGCTGGTCGATGCGCCTTGGGTGAAAGCGCGAACCGCCGGCCGGTATCTGGCACAGCTCGGCGCCTTCGGCGTAGGTCTTCAGGCGTGAAGCAAGCACCTTGCCGCCGCCGTCCCCCGGGCCCAGCACCACGGCCGCTGCGCCGTCGCCAAAGATGCCGCTGACCTCCACCTGCTGCCAGTCGAGCCCGCACGAGGCGATATCGGCGCACACCAGCAGCACCCGCCGGTACTGCCCGGCCTGGATCGGCCACGACAAGGTGTCGAGCGCGGCAATGAAACCCAGGCAACTGGCGTTGATGTCCAGCGCCGGTATGCCGCTGTGCCCCAGGCCCAGTTCACGCTGCAGCAAGGCGGCGTTGCACGGCATGCCCTGGTCCTGGGTGGCGTTGGCACAGACGATCAGGTCCAGCTCGTCCAGCCCTACGCCGGCTGCCTGCAGGGCCTGGTGCGCGGCACTCGCGCCCAGGCTTGCGGCGTTGTCGGCGGGGCCGGCGACATGGCGTTGGTGCACCCCGCTGATCCGCGCCACGCTGCAGGGCGCCAGGCCCAGCGGGGTGTCCAGTTCGGCACTGGTGAGCACCCGTGACGGCAGGCTGTGACCGGTGCCGAGAATGGCCAGTGCGCGGGCGGGGCGGGGGGAGGGAGCTGAAACGTGCATGGGTGTTCCATCAGTGGTGCGTCGGGGGTGAGTGGAGCATTCAGCGGCTTGTCGGCGGCACCGGGCATTGGCTCAGAAACGCCTGCAAGCCTTGCTGGTAAAGCGCTTGCGGCATCAGCTCGCTGTGCCGGGCGATGTACAAGGCCTTGCCTTTGCGCTCCAGCCGGGCACAGCTTACGGCGTAGAAGTCCGGGGTTTCGCGCAGGTGGGTGACCTGCCCCCAGGCCAGCTTGGCTTTGGCGCCCTTGGCGCGGCTCAAGCTCAAGCCCTGATCGTCGAAGGCCAGGCAGTAATGCCCTTCGCTGGCCTTGAGGGCCTGGCGCAATTGGAATGCGATCAGGCGGTGGTTCAAGCGTTGCAAGGGCTTGCGCGGTTCGCGTGGGGCCAACAGGCGCGCGAGGAACGGAAATAGCCGTCGAAGCCAGGCGCGCTGGCGGTTCTGCCAGGTCTCGACCCGCGCGATCAGCGCGTCATGCTTGCGCGTCTCCAGGGCCAGTTTTGCGGCCAGGCGGGTTTCGGTGTGGGCGGGGGTCACGCTGAAATGCAGTTCCATGGTGCAGGCTGGCCGATGTCCGTGTTCGGTGAGGGCGGCAGCATACCGGATTTGCCTGCGGCAAGTTAATCGAGTATGTATGAAGTGGAGACGTAGTCGTGGAGATCAATACAATTATTAGCCTGTTCGGGCAAAAAGAATCCATGGAGCTGGTACGTTTGTCGGTTGTGTATGTTCATTTATTGGCGTGTTGCATTGTCATTGGCCTGGTGTTCGCCAGCGACGTGACGATGGCCAAGGGCCTGTTCAATGGCCGCGCGGCGGCAGGGCACGATGCCAGCCACCTGGCCGGCCTGCAGAAGTCGGTAGGCAATGCGTTGATCTTCCTGTGGCTGAGCGGCGCCGCGGTGATAGGCATCGATTATATTGAAATAGGCATGTCTGACATAACACATGATTTAACATAATATACATTATGCGCA
>NZ_JAMSHW010000040.1:0-36314 GCF_023757525.1 Pseudomonas sp. MWU13-3659
GTATTCCAAATGGTATTCCAGCTCTTTTTCATAAAATATATTTATTTTTAGTTTTCAGATAGATATGAATCTATTTCAAATCCCCCCGGCCCACCAAATCCATGAAAAGCACTTGGGAAACCCTAGGCCTTTTTCATACCCGAACGATCTGTCCCTGAGCCTGCGGCAACGGCCTCCCCAGCAGCCCCCCAACCACCACCGCAAACACCAACGCCATCCCCCCCGCAACCTGCAACACCGTCTCAAACCCACCCACAAAAGCCTGCTGCGCCAACGGTCCCACCACCCCACGCAACCCCGGCTCCAGCCCCCCCAAAGCCGCCTGCAAATCCCCCGCCGCCACCCGCGTAGCCATCTCCCCCACCTTCCCCAATGCCTCAGGCGCCACCCCAGCCATCGCCTCACGCAACAGCTGCGCACTCCGCCCCGCCAAAATCCCCCCAAGCACACCAATCGCCAACACAATCGCCGTAAACCGCGTGGTCGTACTCAACCCCGAAGCCATCCCCGTCCGCTCACGCGGCACGCACGCCATGATGTTCTTCTGCGTATCCCCATTCAGCAGCCCTGCCCCCGCACCAAGCACCAGGCTGGCCAGGGCAAAGGCGCCATACCCACCGTGACCAACCGCCCAAGCGCAAGCCAGGTTCCCCACCCCCACCAACACCAACCCCAACGCAAACACCTGCGCCGCACTCAACCGCGTGGCCAAGCGCATCCCCACCCGCGGTGCCAGCAACATCGCCAGCGCAAACGGCAACATCCCCGCCCCCGCCGCCAGCGCGGAAAGCTGCAAGCCGTTCTGCAGGTACAGCGGCAACAAGGTCATCATCACCTGCGCACAAGCGGCATAGGCAAACATCCCCAGCAAGGCCCCAATAAACCGCCCGCTGCGCATCAGCGCCAGGTCGATCATCGGCCGCGCCTGGCTGCGCTCGACCATCACGAACACCCCGAACAGGAACGCCGCGATCACCAACCGCCCCAAGGTAGGCGCACTGTCCCACCCAACGCGGTTGGCGTCGATCAGCGCCCAGATCAAGTAACCCAGGCTGCCGGCAAAGGTAAGGCTGCCGAAGGGATCGAGCCGGGCGGCGGCAGTGTCGCGGGACTCTTCCACGCTACGCAGCACCATCAGCGCCAGCACCGCCACCAGCGGCAGGTTGATGTAGAAGATCCACCGCCACCCGAGCGTGCTGGCGATCAGGCCGCCGAGCAGCGGCGCAAAGGTAATGGTCGCACCCATGCAGGCGCCCCAGAAGGCCCAGGCACGCAAGCGCTCTTCGGGCTCGTGGAAGCGGTGCCCGATGGCGGCCAATGCGGCGGTGAGCAGCAGCGCCGCACCGACGCCTTTTGCCGCACGGGCGAGGTTGAGGAATAGCAGGTCCGGCGCGGCGCCGCAGGCCAGCGAGGCGGCGCCGAACAGGGCGAGGCCGAGCAGCAGCATGCGGCGGCGGCCAAAGCGGTCGGCGAGGCTGCCGGCGGGCAGCAGGCAGGCGGCGAAGGCGAGCAGGTAGGCGCTGACTACCCATTCGATGTCGGCGAAAGAGCCGGACAGGTCGCGGGCGATGCTCGGCAGGCTGACGGCGACGATGTTGGTGTCGAGGATGATCAGGGCGCACACGGCCGAAGCGGTGAACAGGGTGAAACGCGCCGAGGCGCTGGGGGTGGACATGGCAAGGCTCCGCTGGATGGCTGGTCTGCGTGGGCGGTGTGAAGCCTTTCGCCGGCAAGCCGGCGCCTACGGGTTTTGTGTAGGGGCGGCTTTGCGGTCACGGTGCCAGCCTTGTAGTGTTGTCTTCACCATACCGCTGCCGGAGGCCGAGCTTGTTAGCTTGGGCGTTCGGCGTCATTAGCCGTTGGCTAACGAGGCCCCATGGAGATTCGTCACTTTCGCTACTTCCTCGCCGTGGCCCAGCACGGCCATTTCACCCGTGCCGCCGAGCAGTTGGGCATCGCCCCGCCGACGCTGACGCGGCAGATCCAGGACATGGAGGCCGAACTGGGGGTGTTGCTGTTCCAGCGCAGCCAGCGTGAGGTGCAACTGACGGCGGCCGGGGAGGCTTTGCGTGTGGAGGCCGAGCACGCGGTGCGGCAGTTCGATGCCGCGCAGCTGGGGGCGCGGCGGGCCGGGCGGGGTGAGAGTGGGCGGATCGAGCTGGGGTATGTGGCCTCCGCGGCCTACTCGGGCATCCTGCAACAGCAGGTGAGCCAGTTTGCCGAGGGCTACCCCGAGGTGTGCCTGAACATTCGTGAAGTGCCGATGCTTGCATTGGCGGCCTTGGTCGATGAGGGACAGCTCGACCTGGCCTACCTGCGCTCGCCCATGGAGCTGCCGGATTCCCTGGCGGCCATCGCATTGCATGAAGAAGGCTTCGTGCTGGCGCTGCCGGCCGGCTCGCGGCTCAACGAGCTGAAGACGATTCACGCCGCGCGCCTGGCTGACGAAACCTTCATCCTGCCGGAGCAGATCTCCGGCACACTGGCCATCGCCCAGCAAGGCGGCTTCGCGCCGCGCCTGGGGCCGCAGCCGGGCAGCCTGGTGGCGGTGCTCACCCTGGTGTCGCTGGGCCAGGGCGTGGCGGTGGTGCCGGCGTCGGTGGTGCAGCGGATCAGCCTGCCGCAGGTCAACTACCGAAACATTGCCGATAGCCAGGCGAGTTCGTGGTTGAGCCTGGTGCATCGGCGCTTCGAGAAGTCGCCGGCTGTGATGCGCTACATCGAGGGAGTGCGCCGAGGTGTCGAATGAAACCCGTTTTGGCTGGCGGTTGTTGCTCGCCCTCCTCGTCTGGCTGGCCTTGCCCGCCTGGGCCGGTGACGCACCGCAGCGGGTAAAGCTGGGCCAAGGCGAGCCCTACGACTTTACGGTCTACGCCAATGCGGCACTCGATTCGCAACTTTCAGTTGAGCGCGCGGTGATCGTGCTGCATGGCGTGCGGCGCGATGCCGGCGACTACTACCGCAGCGGGCTATCGCTGCTGGGCAATGCCGGGCTCGGGCAGCGCGACACGCTGCTCATGGCGCCCAACTTTCTGACCGCCAGCGATCCGCAAGCAACCGACACCCAGCCGTTGTGGCCGAAGGACAAGTGGATGCACGGCACGGCGTCGACCGGAGGGCGCGAGGGTATCGCGGCGTTCACCGTGCTCGACGACCTGTTGGCCTATCTCGCGGATCGCGAGCGTTTCCCACGCCTGAAAGAGGTCGTGCTGTTCGGGCACTCGGCCGGTGGCCAGTTGCTGCAGCGCTATACGTTGCTGGGCAAGGGCGCCCCGGGCGCACTGCGCGTGCGCTACCTCGTCGCCAGCCCGTCCAGCTACCTGTACCTGGATGCCAACCGCCCGCAAGGCGAGGGTTTCGCGCCGCTGCCGGCCGGCCAGTGCGCAGACTACGACCGTTATCGCTATGGCCTGGAAGGTGCGCCGCCGTACTTCACCGCCCAGGGGCGGGATGCCCGGCAGGTGTGGCAGCGCTATGCAGGGCGTGATGTCACTTATCTGGTCGGCGCGCGCGACAGGCATCCCGAAAGCCGGGTGATGGATCACAGTTGCGGCGCCGAGGCTCAAGGGAGCGATCGCGTCGAGCGGCAGCTTGCCTACCTGCGCTACGAAGCATTCCTGGCGCGGCAATGGACGACGCCGGTCGAGCACCGGCAGTTCGTGCTGCCGGGCATCGGCCATGACGCGGGGCGGATGCTGGCGGATCCGGAGCTTGTCCACCTGCTGTTTCCCGCCCGTTGAGCGCACTACACTCAAGCCCTCTCCCCTTCGGAGGTTTCCAAGGTGCACAACGCAGGAAGCGAGCAACGTGGCGCGGTCATCTGGCTCACCGGGCTTTCCGGCGCGGGTAAATCATCATTGGCCGAGGGGCTGGCCAGGCAGCTCACCGAGCTAGGGCATGCCTGTTATGTGCTCGATGGCGATGTGTTGCGCACGGGCCTGAACGCCGACCTTGGCTTTTCTCCACAAGACCGTCACGAGAACATCCGCCGCACGGGCGAGGTGGCGGCGCTGTTCGCCGATGCCGGGCTGATCTGCATCGCGGCGTTGATCTCGCCGTACCGCGAGGGCCGCGCGGCAGCGCGTCGGGCCTGTGGGGTGGGGTTTCATGAGGTGCATGTGAAGGCGGACCTGGCCGTTTGCGAGGCGCGGGACCCCAAGGGGTTGTATCGCCGGGCGCGGGCGGGGGAATTGCCGGGGTTTACCGGGATCGATGCGCCGTATGAGGCGCCGGATGGGCCGGAGTTGGTGGTGGAGACTGGGCGGGTGGCGTTGCCGGTGGCGGTGGGGCAGTTGCTGGAGTATGTGTTGGGGCGGGTGGTGTGTCGGTCGTTGTAACGTGATCGGCGTTTAGAGGTGTGGTGGCTGTACTGGCCTATTCGCCGGCAAAGCCGGCTCCTACAGGGGTGGCGCCGGCATTGGGGGTGGCGCCGGCCTTGAGGCGGGCGCCACTCGCCTGGCCGGTTCAGGAACCGGGGGTGATGTCGCCGCGTTGCCAGCGGGCTTCGTTGTTGCCCAGTGCCTGGGCAATGTCGCTCAGTTCGTTGGAGGGCAGGGTCTGTGGCAGCGGGTCGAGGCCGGCGCTGGCGAACACCTGGCCGTAGCTGTTGCGTAGCTCGGCGTAGGCCAGGTCGCGGCGCAAGTCGGCTTGCAGGGCGTTCAGTTCACCTTGGATCAGCTCCAGCTCACCGATGCCTTGCGCCTGGTGGCGGTTGCGCAGCTGCTCGACAATCTGTTCGTCCAGCGCCACCAGTTGCTGGCTGGTGGCGAACTGGCGGCGGGCTTCGTTGTAGTTGGCGTTGGCCACGTACAGCTGGGCGAGGATGGCCATGGACATGGCCTGGCGGCGCGCCTCGACCACCTGTTCGCCGGCCTTGGCCACGTCGATGGAGGCCGGGCCCGAGAGCACGTTGAACAGGTTCCAGGTCACCTTCACGCCGTAGTCGGCCCAGTGCTGGTTGATCAGGAAGCTGTTGCTGTCGTAGTGCCCGCCCGCCGAGAACTCGAGGCCCGGCAGCATGCGCAGCATCGACTTGCGCACTTCGGCGGCGCTGATGCGTGCCTGGTAGTCCTGCTCGCGCAGCTCGGGGCGGGTGGCCAGGGCGTGCTGCTCCAGCGTCTCCAGCCCGACCTTGAGCTCGGGCACGCTGTAGTCGTCGGTAGCAGCCAGGGTCAGTTCGGTGCCGGGCGGCAGGTTGATCAGCGCGCCCAGCTCGGTCTTGGCCAGGGACAGGGCGCGGCGTTGTTCTTCCAGCTGGCGGGTGGCTTCGATCAGCGCGCGCTGGTAGCTGAGCGCCTGGATCGGGTCGCCGATGCGCTGGTCGCCCAGGCGCTGGCTGTTGTCGCGGGCCTGCTCGACCCGGGCCATCAGGGTGTCGATCTGCTTGAGCAGGCGTTCGGCGGCCACCGCGCGCCAGTAGGCCGAGCGCACGTCCTGGATGATGGTCTGCACCACCTTGCGCCGGCGCTCCTGGACGATCAGGCGCTGGTCGCCCTGCTGCTTGGCGCTGACGTAGCTGACACCAAAGTCGAGCACGTTCCACACCATGGTCAGGTCGGCGACGTCGCGGTCGCGGTCCTGGGAGGTCGAAGGTTCCAGGGACTGGGTGTTGGTCAGCACGCTGCGGCTGCTCGAGGCGCTGACGTTGCTACGCCCGGCGTAACCGGCCGACAGCGCCATGCGTGGCAGCATGTCGAAGGTGGCCAGGTCGACCTGGCGCTGGGCCAGGGCCTCTTCCATGACCTTCAGGCGTGCCTCCAGGTTGTACTTCACCGCCCGGGCCATGGCCTGGTGCAGGGTCAGCGGGCCTTGCAGCGCCTCCTGGCCCTTGAACATGTTGGCAAGGTCGGCCCTTGCCCGCTGTTCGCTGACGCTGCGGTCGATGGGCTGGGTCTTGACTGCGCACCCCGTCACTGCCAGCGCCAGCATGCTTACTGCGAAAAACCTCGATGCTTTGCTCATCCCTGTCCGCCCCCTTGGTACGGCACTGCTTTTCTTCTAATGGTTTGCTCGCATCCGCTGGCTCATGCCTGCGGCGCGGGTACCTCGACCTGCCCCAGCGCCTGGGCCAGTTGCCTGGCCTGGCGCTGTTCCCCCTCCCGGAAGGCTTGCAACTGCTGCCCCAGGGTCGGCGCCCCGCTCAACCCCTTGCCAGCGGCCGAGAGCAGCTTGCTGCCGGCCAGGTCGGACGGGCCGCCTTCATCCGGTAGCGTCTTGTCGAACAGATTGGCCAGGCTGCTGGCGCCGAACACGTTGGCGTCGCCGCCACCGAAGCCCAGGAAGCCGGCCCCCGAACCGTTGCCGATGCCACTGCCGCCCTGCTGGCCGGCGAACACTTGGGCCAGGTAGCTGGGCGCCAATGCACCGTCCTTGATGAAGATATTGCCCAACGGCGGCAGGCCAGCGCCTGCGCTCTGCACCTCGAACAGCGGCTGTGGCAGCAACGGCGACTGGTACGGCGCCGTCACCGGCACCGGTGCCACCAGCACTGGCGTGCCTGGGCTGACCTGCCCCGGTTGTGCCGGTGGATAGGCGCGGAATTCCGGATCGCCGTCATTGGACTGCAGGGCTACGCCTTGCCCGGTGAAGCCCCCGACCAGGGCATTGCCGGCGTTGTCGGTGATGCCGGTGCCGCTGGCCTTGAGCGCCAGGGCCAGGCTGCCGGCGCCGGCCACACCGCTGACGTTGACCTGCCAGGTGCGGCCGTCGAGGCGCGTCAGCGACTGCAAGGTGCCGGTGGCGTTGCCGTTGCTCACCAGCTGGAAGTCATTGAGGTCGACGCCATTGACGTTCTCGCTGAAGGTCACGGTGAACGACTGGCTGCCGGGCGTTGGCGAGGGGTTGGCGATGATCGAGGCCACCGTCGGCGGCGTGCTGTCGACGGTCACGCCGCGGGTGTCGCCGACATTGTTCAGGCCCGGTGTCAGCGCATTGCCGGCGGCGTCGCGCAGGGTGGCGCCGTTGGCCGACAGGCCCTGTACCTGGATGCCGTCGCTGTCGTTGTCGCCGGCCTGGACCTGGTACTGGAACACCAGCGTCGGGGTGCCGGAGCCGGCCACGAAGTCGGCGTACACGGTGCGCCCGCCGACATCCAGGGCCAGGCGCGGCACGCCGTCGACTATCACGGCTTCGCTGGTGTTGACCACAAAGGTGAGCACATCGCCGGTGTTGTAGGGCACGCCCACCGGCACGCTGACGCTGCCCACCGTGGGTGCGTCGCGGTCGATGCTGTATACGGCGCCGGCAAGGCCGCCGACCAGCGCATTGCCGGCCACGTCGGTGATGCCCGTGGCGCTGGCTTTCAGGTTCAGCCCGAGGGTGCCGGTGCCGCTGACGCCACCGACGGTGACCACGTACACGCCATTGCCCAGGGCCTGCAGGCCGGTCAAGGTGCCGCTGGCCGAGCCGCTGGCGACCAGGTTGAAGTCGCTCAGGTCGACCCCGTTGACCCGTTCGCTGAAGGTCACCGTGAAGCGCACGCTCTGGGCGTTGCTCGGCGACGGGTCGAGGGTGACGATGCCGACCGCCGTCGGCGCCTGGGTGTCGACCAGCACCTGGTGAGTGTCGGCCACGCCGTTGAGGGTCAGGTCCATGGCGTTGCCGGCGGCGTCGGTCAGGGTCGCGCCGTTGGCGCTGAGCCCGGTCACGCTGATGCCGTCGCTGTCGTTGTCGCCGGGCTGGACGGTGTACTGGAACACCAGGGTGGTGGTGCCCGCCCCCGCCACCAGGTCGGCGAACACCGTGTGCCCGCCGATGTCCAGGGCCAGGCGCGGCGAGCCGGCCACCTGCACCGCCTCGCTGGCGTTGACCACGAACACCAGGGTGTCGCCGGCGTTGTACGAGACGCCCACCGGCCCGCCGACACTGGTCACGCTGGGGACGCGGCTGTCGATGGCGTAGTTGTTGGAATCGGTGCTGCCCACCCCGGCGTTGCCGGAGGCCGCGCCGACCACGCCGGTGTTGTCCAGGGTGATCAGGTTGCTGGTGTCCTCGACATTGCCGGTAGGCGTGAGGGTCGCGGTCCAGGTGATGCCGCCATCCGCGCTGCCCAGCCCGTTCAAGGTGCCATTGGCGACGGTCAGGTCGGCGAGGGTGAAGCCGCTCACGGCTTCGCTGAAGGTGATGGTCACCAGGCTCGACTGGCCTGCGCGCAGGGCGGTGTCGGCGACCACGACGGTGGCCGTGGGGACGACAGTGTCGATCGTGTAGTTGGCCGATGCGGTGGTGCCAGCCCCGGCGTTGCCGGCAAGGTCGGCGACGCCGGTGTTGTTCAGGACGATCAGGTTGCTGGCATCCCGCACACCGCTGCTCGGGGTGAAGGTGGCGGTCCAGGTGATGCCGCCATCGCTGCTGGTCACGTTGCTCAAGGTGCCGTTGGCCACGCTGAGGTCGGCATTGTCGAAACCGGTCACCGCTTCGCTGAAGGTGATGGTCACCGTCGTGGTTTCACCCGCAGTCAGGTTGCTGTCGGCCATCACGAGGGTGGCGGTCGGGCGCTGGCTGTCGATGGCGTAATTGTTCGAGTCGGTGCTGCCGGCACCGGCGTTGCCTGCGGCATCGACCACGCCGGTGTTGTCCAGGGTGATCAGGTTGCTGGTGTCAGTGACGCCTGCGGTCGGGGTCAGGGTCGCGGTCCAGGTCACGCCACCGTCGCTGCTGCTCAGCCCGCTCAGGGAACCATTGGCCACGCTCAGGTCGGCGGTGGTGAAGCCGGTCACTGCCTCGCTGAAGGTGATGGTCACCAGCGATGTCTCGCCCACCGCCAGGCTGCTGTCAGCCACCACGATGGTCGCGGTCGGGCGTTGGGTGTCGATGGCGTAGTTGTTCGAGAGCGTGGTGCCGACCCCGGCATTGCCGCTGCTCGCACTGACCACGCCGCTGTTGTCGAGGGTGATCTGGTTGCTGCTGTCGGTGATGTTGCCGGTGGGGGTGAAGGTGGCGGTCCAGGTGATGCCGCCGTCGCTGCTGCTCACCGCGCTCAGGGTGCCGTTGGCCACCGTCAGGTCGGCATTGGTGAAGCCGGTCACCGCCTCGCTGAAGGTGATGGTCACCAGTGATGTTTCCCCCACCCGCAAGGCCGTGTCGGCGACCACGACGGTGGCCGTGGGGGCAACGGTGTCGACCGTGTAGTTGGCCGACGAGGTGGTACCTACCCCGGCGTTGCCGGCCAGGTCGCTGAACCCAGTGTTGTTCAGGCTGATCACGTTGCTGAGGTCCCGCACCCCGATGGTCGGGGTGAAGATCGCGGTCCAGGTGATGCCGCCGTCACTGCTGCTCACGGCACTCAGGGTGCCATTGGCCACCGTCAGGTCGGCGTTGGTGAAGCCGGTCACCGCCTCGCTGAAGGTGAAGGTCACCGTGGTGGTCTCGCCGACGGTCAGGTTGGGGTCGGCGATCACGATGGTGGCAGTCGGGCGCTGGCTGTCGACGGCGTAGTTGTTCGAATCGGTGGTGCCGGTGCCAGCGTTGCCGGCGGCATCGACCACGCCGCTGTTGTCCAGGGTGATCAGGTTGCTGGTGTCGGTGATGCCGGCGGCCGGGGTCAGGGTTGCGGTCCAGGTGATGCCGCCGTCGCTGCTGCTCACGGCGCTCAGGGTGCCATTGGCGATCGTCAGGTCGGCGTTGGTGAAGCCGCTCACCGCCTCGCTGAAGGTGATGGTCACCAGCGACGTCTGGCCGATGGCCAGGTTGCTGTCGGCCACCACGAGGGTGGCGGTCGGGCGCTGGGTGTCGATGGCGTAGTTGTTCGAGCTGGTGGTGCCGGAGCCGGCATTGCCGCTGCTCGCGCCGACCACACCACTGTTGTCGAGGGTGATCAGGTTGCTGCTGTCGGTGATGTTGTTCGATGGGGTGAAGGTGGCGGTCCAGGTGATACCGCCATCGGCGCTGGACACCGCGCTCAGGCTGCCGTTGGCCACGGTCAGGTCGGCGTTGGTGAAACCGGTCACCGCTTCGCTGAAGGTGAAGGTCACCAGGCTGGTGTCACCCACGCGCAGGGCCGGGTTGCTCACCACCACCGTCGCCGTGGGCTGCAGGGTGCTGACCGTGTAGTTGGCGGAGTTGGTGGTGCCGGCGCCGGCGTTGCCGGCCAGGTCGGCCACCCCGGTGTTGCTCAGGGTGATGACGTTGGTGGCGTCCTGCACATTGATCGTCGGGGTAAAGGTGGCCGTCCAGGTGATGCCGCCGTCGCTGCTGCTCAGCCCGCTCAGGGCACCGTTGGGCGCGGTCAGGTCGGCCAGGGTGAAGCCGCTCACCGCTTCGCTGAAGGTGATGGTCACCGTGGTGGTTTCACCCACGGTCAGGTTGCTGTCGGCCAGCACGATGGTCGCGGTCGGGCGCACGGTATCGATGGCGTAGTTGTTCGAATCGGTGGTGCCGCTGCCGGCGTTGCCGGCGAGGTCGGTCACGCCGGTGTTGTCCAGGGTGATCAGGTTGCTGGTGTCGGTGATGTTGTTCGCGGGCGTGAAGGTCGCGGTCCAGGTGGTCCCGCCGTCGCTGCTGGACACCGCGCTCAAGGTACCGTTGGCGATGGTCAGGTCGGCATTGGTAAAGCCGCTCACCGCCTCGCTGAAGGTGATGGTCACCAGCGACGTCTGGCCGATGGCCAGGCTGCTGTTGGCCACCACGACGGTGGCGGTCGGGCGCACGGTGTCGATGGCGTAGTTGTTCGAGTTGGTGCTGCCGGAACCCGCGTTGCCGACGGCATCGCTCACCCCGGTGTTGTCCAGGGTGATGACGTTGGTCGCGTCGGTGATGGCGCTGGTCGGGGTGAAGGTCGCCGTCCAGGTGATGCCGCCATCGCTGCTGGACACCGCGCTCAGGGTGCCGTTGGCCACGGTCAGGTCGGCATTGGTGAAACCGGTCACCGCTTCGCTGAAGGTGATGGTCACCAGCGACGTCTCACCGAGCTTCAGGTTGCTGTCGGCCACCACGATGGTCGCGGTCGGGCGCTGGGTGTCGATGGCGTAGTTGTTCGAGTTGGTGGTGCCGGTGCCGGCGTTGCCGGCCAGGTCGGTCACGCCGGTGTTGTCCAGGGTGATCAGGTTGGTGCTGTCGGTGATGTTGCTGGTCGGGGTGAAGGTCGCCGTCCAGGTGATGCCGCCGTCGCTGCTGGACACTGCGCTCAGGGTGCCGTTGGCGACGCTCAAGTCGGCGTTGGTGAACCCCGTCACGGCCTCGCTGAAGGTGATGGTCACCAGCGAGGTTTCGCCGACGGCCAGGTTGCTGTCGGTGACCACGATGGTCGCCGTCGGGCGCACCGTGTCGATGCTGTAGTTGGCCGAGCTGGTGGTGCCGGCGCCGGCGTTGCCGGCCAGGTCGGTGACGCCGGCGTTGTTCAGGGTGATGACGTTGCTGGCGTTGGTGATGTTGTTGGTCGGGGTGAAGGTGGCGGTCCAGGTCTTGCCGCCGTCGCTGCTGGCCACCGCGCTCAGGGTGCCGTTGGCCACGGTCAGGTCGGCATTGGTGAAGCCGCTCACCACTTCGCTGAAGGTGATGGTCACCGTCGAGGTCTCGCCCACCTTCAGGGCCGTATCGCTGAGGGTGATGGTGGCGGTGGGCGGGACGGTTTCGTGGATGGCCACCGACACCGACGCCGCGCTCGAGGTGCCGCCGTCGCCATCGTTGACCGTGACCGACAGGGTGCGGGTGGCCTGGCCGATGCTGTTGCCGGCGTTGCTGTTGTCATAGGTGAGGTTGCGCACCACGGCCTGGACTGCCGCGGCCGTGGCATTGCTGTTGAACGTCAGCACCAGGTTGGCGCCGCCCGTGCCCCCGGTGTAGGTGCCGATGGCCACGCCGCCGTAGCTCACCGTGCCGCCGACCACGCCAACCTGCCCGGCGCCGTTGCCTTGGTGACGAATGCCCAGCACGTCCTCGCCAGCCACGCCGTTGGCGCTGACCGCCACGGTCAGGTTGCCGCCGGCGAAGTCGGCAGAATCGCTGTCGGTGACCGTGGCATTGCTGCCGCTGTCGAGCACCACGGGGCCTGCGCCCTGGGAGTAGGTCTGGCTGTCGCCGTTGAGGTTGGCGATTACCGGCGCGACGTTGAGCGGCTGCACCACCACCGAAGCGGTGCGGGTGGTGCTGCCCATGTCGTCGTTGACGCTCACCGTCACGCTGCGGGTGCCGCTGGTGTAGGCCCCGGTGCTGTTGCCGTAGGCCACCACGGCGAGGATCGAGCGGTACTGGGCCAGGGTGGCCACGCCGCTGAGCGACAGCACCGTGGTGCCCGAGCCGCTGATGGTGATGCCATAGCTGGCCGCCGTGGCGATCTGCCCGGCGCTGAGGGACAGGGTTTCGTTGCCGCCGTCGAGCACGCCGCCCAGGGTGAGGGTCGCGCCGCTGACCTGGGTGTCGCCGTCGGTCTGGGTGAGGCTGATGTTCGGCACGATGGCCACCGGGCTGCCGGTGAAGTTGACCGTGCTGTCGTTGCCGCCGGTGCCGGTGTCCAGGTCGACCACCGGGGGCGCCGAGTACAGCACCTCGTAGGCGCCGATATCGACGCCGCCGCCACGGGGCCGGTCGAAGCCGCGCAGGTCGGTGAGCGGCGCGCCAGCGAGGGTGCCCTGGTCGATGGCGTTGCTGGCGCTGCTGGCCAACCGGTAGTCGCCAGTGGCGGTGTTGACGAAGTTCACCGAGGTGCCGATCAGGTTGGTGGTGCTGGTGTAGCCGCCGCCTACACCACCATTGGTGGCCGCATCGAGCTGGGTGCCGTTCACGGTGTTGCCGGTGAAGATGCTGTTCTGCACCGTCACCGTGCCGGCCTGGCCGCTGGCCCAGCCGAGGCCGCCCGAGGTGATGCTGCCGGTGCTGGTGTTGAGGAACACGTTGTTGGCCACGGTGCTGTTGGTGATGCGCACCGTGCCGCCGCTGTTGCTGAGCACGATGATCGAGCCGGCCGCCACCGTGCCGGTGGCGCCGTAGCTGCCGGTGTTGTTGTAGATGGCGACGTTTTCCAGCACATGGTTGTTGGCGCCGCCCAGGCGCACCAGGGTCGACATGGCGCTGCCGCCGACAATGGTGGCGCTGTTGTCGTGGATCGTGGTGTTGCGCACCACTACCGTGGAGCCCACCGTGGTCGCCGAGTTGATCACCGTACCGGCGTTGCTTTCGAAGTTGGAGTCCTCGACGGTGATCGAACCGCCGGCGGCACGGATCGCGCCGCCGGCGATGTTGCTGGAGAAATGGCGGAAATCCAGGTTGCGCACGGTCAGCACGCCACCGCCGTTGCTTTGCAGGCCCGAGGCTTCGAGGACATCGCGGACGCCGTTGTCGTTGGCGTCGCCGCTCAAGATGATGTCGCCTTTGCCATCGCCGTCGACATCGCCGTTGATGGTGATGTTGCTGGTCACCGCCAGCGCCGTGGCCGACGTCCAGCGGATGGTCTCGCCCTTCAGGTTCTGGTGGAACACGATGATGTCATTGCCGCTGCCCGCGGCGGAGCCGTCCACCGAGGTGTCGGTGTTCGCGGCCTGGATGGCTTCGGCCAGGGTCACCCCGCCATCGCCATCGGCGATGAGCGAAGCGTTCTTGCTGGTGACGGTGATGGTCGCCAGCGATGTGCTGAACGCCGACAGGTCGCCGCGCTGCACGCCCACGCCGCTGGCCACCACGCCAGAGACGGTCTCCAGTGCCCAGTCCTCGCCGGCGCGGTTGCCGGTGGAATCGGACGAGGCCCCTACGTCGGCGCCGCTGAGCCGCGCCACTTCGTTGACGAACAACTGGCCGTCGCTGCCGGCGCCGGTGTTGCAGGCGAAGAAGCGGATGTCGCCACCCGGCGCCAGGCTGGCGCCGATGCGCGCCAGGTCCGCGCCATGGCTGGCCAGCTGGTTGGCCCAGATGGCGTTGCCGGCCAGGTAGACATAGCCCTGGTCGCCGTGGCTGATGATGTCGACCGAGGTGACGTCGCTGCGGCCGTTGAGGTAGTCGGCGATCTGCTTGAAACCGTCCTTGCCGTTGTCCAGCACCACCACTTCGACCCCGGCGGGCAGGCCGGCGATGAGTTTCTGGTAGTCGCTGACGGCGGAATCGATGAACACCACTTCGTGGTTGGTGCCCGAGGCCGCCGTGACCGGCGCGCTGGCCGGTGCCGCCTCGTGCACCGGTTCGTGGGTGGCGCTGTCGCGGCTGCCGGCCGCGTCGCTGGCGGCGCTGGTGTCCTTGGCCACGCTGGCGGCCGCGGCGGCTTCGACCGCCTGGGCGCCCTGGTCGGCGACCACGCCCACCGAGGCGTCGAACATCATGCGCGGCTCCAGGGCCTGGATGAGGCTGGGCCGGCTCGTGGAAACGTTGGGTGTGTGGGTGTCCTTGCCGCGTTTCCAGAATGCCATGATGCCCTCGCTCAGCCCTGGGGCTGGTTGTGCTTGCCGTCCTTGCGAATGAGGGCGGTCTGTCTTGGTTGAGAAATCCTGAACGGACGACGGGGCGCCGATGTGCGCCCCGCTGCCCTGCCTGCTGGTTGCCCGGCCTCAGTTACGGGACGGGAACACCCCTTCGAGCGCGATGATGAAGTTGATGCCCAGGTAAGGGCTCTGGTTCGTGAACGGCAGGTTGCTCCCCAGGACCGGCACCGTGCTGGCAGGGACCGTGATATTGAACGGCTTGAGCGTGGTGTTGGTGGCCGTGGCGGTGTAGATCTTGATCTCAGGCCCCGAGCCTGTGGTGTCGACCGACTTGGCCAGCACCGCACCGGTCGAAGGCGTATCCAGTTCGGCGGTGCCGGTGGTGGCCGGGATGGCGACCGAGACCGTCGCGGCAGGGATGTTCAAGGTCTGCGGCACCATGTTCGACAGCGTCAGGGTGGTCGATGTCGTCCCTCCCGTCTCGCCCAGCAGGATATTGGCCGTCCCCGTCCCTTGCCCCGCATGGACGGGGGCACGGCCACGCAGGTCAGGCAAGCCGAAGGTGCTCTGGCCATTCCCTCCGTAGGTGGTGCCCAGGATCGCGAACAACGCCGTGTTCTGCTGGATGGGCAGAATCTGCCCATTGCACAGGGCCCAGCCCCGAGGTGCGAAGTTGCCTGCGAACAATGTGATCTGACCCAGGAACGGCTCACTCATTTGCTGCTCTCCTATGACAACGCTACAAAGGCGGGCCCCATGGCCCGCTGAAACAGATTCGCGTGACAGGCCCCTTCAGAGCGGCCGGTCGACATGGAAAATCGCTTCCAGCACCAGCCGCCCAGCGCTATCGGGCCCCACCGGGGTCATCATCAACAGCCACCCCTCCTCGCCCGGTGGCGACAGGCGGAACACCGCCTGCGGCAGTACCGTACCGGCCGGCAAGGCGAACTCCGCCGCATAGCGCTGGTGGCGCGGCGACATGGCCTGGCCCTCGGTCACGGCCAGCAACTGCGCCTCGAGCGCCTGGTCGTCGCTGACCCACAGCTGGAAGTGGCTGCCGGTGGCCTGTTGCAGTGCGTCGAACGTGGGCATGGCATGCATGGGGCTGATCCTTCAGGCACGAATGGCAGGGGTGAGCGCCGCTCGGCGCATCTTCAGGGACAGGCCGGTTTCGCCGACCACCTCGAACCCGCAGCGCTGGTAGAGCTGCAAGGCCGGGTTGTGGGGGGTGACATGCAGGCCGGCGCTGAGCCCATCGGCATCGGCTCGCGCCAGCCACTGGCCAAGCAGCCGGCTGCCGATGCCGCGGCCGCACCAGGCAGGCAGCAGGGCCATGTCGATGAACTGTACGTGGTCGTCGGCCCAGTGCAGGTAGGCGCGGCCGATGGGCTCGCCCGCCACTTCGATGACGAAGAAGTCGGCACCGGCGAAGTGGGCCTGGTAATGCTCGTGCTGGGCTTGGAACTGTTGATCGAGGAAAGCCTCGATGGCGCTCTGCGGCCACGGCAGCAGGGCCATTTCGGCGGCACGGGTGGTGCCATAGAGTGTGCGCAGGAACGGGCGGTCGGCGTCCACGATGGGACGGAGGTACACCTCGGGGATGGACATCGGGTATGGCTTCCCTGCGTAAGGTTACCCCATGGTGAGGGGCGCACATCCAAGTGAATTGTCCTACACAATCTGCAGCAGCGTAGCCGAAGAGCAAGGCAAATAGCCACTACCCGAACAGGGTCTTTTCAACTTTTTTCTCAAACACCCGTTCGAGGTAGTTTGACGCCATTTCCTAGACGTTTCGCAACCGTATGGATTCCAACGCGATGTAGGGCGCCTGGGCCCAACGGGCGACCGCAGCGCGTATTTCGTCGCTGGCCTCCTCGCGCTTGCGCTGGCTGTCGGCACTGAAGTTCATGGCCGGCTGCTTGGCGTCGAAGGCCGCGACGGCGCGCAGGGCCGCCACATCGCCCGGCTGGATGCCGAACAGTGGCCCAAGGCGGCTCCAGACTGCGTCGGGCAACTCGCTGTAGTTCACGGCGATGGCGCCGTGGCGTTCGCACAACGCTAGGCCAGCCGTGAGAATTTCGCCAATCATCCGGCAGGTGTATTCCACCGTGTCCATGGCCTGGGGGGCGGGCAGCAGGCTGTCGAGGCCCGAAGCGCCGAGCAGCCCAGGCACCCGGTGCATGCCCGCCTGGCGCAGTTGCGAGACGACGATTTCCAGCGGGTCGCGGTAGAGGAACACCCGGGGCACGTCGGGATACAGCGCCGTCAGCAGTGGCGCGTCAAAGATGTTCCAGGCGTCGAGCTTGATCAGCAGTTGCCGCTCATCCCCCCGACGGCGCTGGCCGTAGGCCGAGCAGAGGGCGCGCAAGGCGTCGGCTTGCCAGGCCGCTGCGGCCGGGTCCTGGCGTGCGGCGCGCAGCAGGTTGTCCAGCGGCGGGGGCTCGGACAGCACGATGTTGCGGGCCTGGCTGGCCAGCAACTGGGCGACCAGGGTCGAACCGCAGCGCGAGGCGTGGAACACCAGGGCTGAGGGGCTCAGGCCCGGGCTGCGGGCATGCCAGTCGAGCAGTGCCTGGACATCGGTTTCGCGGCGCATGGCCTGGTTGAACGGCAGGCGCAGCGCCAGGTCGACATCGTCGCGCAAGAACGGCCGGGTCAGGCGCCGCTCGCCGAACCAGCACCAGTCCACCCGCCAGCCGGCGTCACCTTGCCAGAGGCGGATGGGCAGCCAGCCCTGGAAGTCCAGCGGGGTGTTCATGCTCGCCATTGATCGCTCCATGCCTGCTTGCCCCGGCGCATGGCGCCCAGGACTTCTGCGTCGGAAAATATCTGCCCGTGCTCGGCGCCCAATCGCACAATCTCTGCGACGAATGCCCGAGGGTCCTCCAGTGCCTGTAGGCGTGCGGCCAATGCCGGCGACTCGGCCACCTGCTGGCGAAACCGTTCGAATGCCTGCCCCGCCCTGCCCGGCTGCAAGGTTGGCGTGCGCGCCAGGCCTTCCTCGATCAGTGCCAGCAGCCAAGGGTCGGCTGTGCAGTCAAGCACCAGGTGGATACGTTCGCCGGGGCCAGGGTTGTTGACGCGATGGGGCCGCGACAGGTCGATGAACCAGCACTCGCCTGGGTGCATCGGCACCTGCTGGCCGTCCACCAGGAATTCAACGCTGGGCGGGCTGAGCAGCGGGACGTGCAGGCGCAGGCAGCCGCCGGGGCGGCCCAGGTCGGGGTCGCGGTGTTCATGGATCCTGGCGCCTTCGCCCAGGCGCAGCAGGCGGGCGGCGCGCAGCGAGGCCTGGAATGGCGCCAGCACTGTTTGCCAGGCTGTTTCGCCCTGCCACCAGGTCAGGCTCTTTGGAGCGCCCTGGCCTGGGGCCAGCGGTAGCGGCGCATCCTCGGCGGTGACCAGCGCCACCCCACTCCAATCGCCTTCGTGGTAGCTGTGGTTGAAATGCGTCTGCCAGGCTTCGCTGGGGACCAGGGCAAGGGCGGGTAGCAGCGCTGGCAGGTCTATTGCCAGGGGGAGGCGGGAACATAGCGGTAGCGGGATTTTGGTCATGGGTGTTCCTCGTTGGAAACGCCGCCAGGGATCCGGCCCTGTCAGAGCAATGGTGATAGACCTTTGACATCGTTGGGGCCGCTGCGCAGCCCTTTCGCGGCACAAGGCCGCTCCTACAGGTGACCGTGCTTTTCTGTAGGAGCGGCCTTGTGCCGCGAAAGGGGCGCACGGCGGCCCCAGCGCCCTCAACCTTCAGAAACCACTTTCACGCACCCCCAGCGCCGCCAACCGCCGCCAGGCGGCCCCCAGCAGCGACTCCCGGGCCCCCTCGAGCACCACCACCCCACGCACCGGCTGGCCCACATCCGCCACCTCGGCCAACGGACTCAAGCGCACACCGTACTGGGCCTGCACCGGCTCCGCGCGCTGCTGGCCATCACGCCGCACGGCCACCGGCCCATGGCGGTCGGAGGCCAACGCTTCCAGCTCCAGCACCGTCACCCCGGTGGCATCCACCTGCTCCACCCGCACCGGCACTGCCGGCCGCGCCGGGTCATCGGCGATAAAACGCCCTTCGCTGCCAGCCGCCACCCGCCACAGGTCGACCTCGGCCAGGTAGCCCCGCAGGCGCACCCCCGGCTCGACAATCCGCCCCAGGGTCTGGGCCGGGCTGACCCACTGGCCAGGCACCAGGTCCGGCGGCAGGTCGCGCAATACCCCACTGCGCGGCGCGCGCAGCTGCAAGCGCTCACGCTGGGCCGCCAGGCCACGGTATTCGGCCACGGCTTCAGCCAACTGCTGTTCGAGCACACCGGCATCGCCCGCCGTCTCGCTACGCCCGGCCTGGCGGCGCAACAGCAACTGCAGGATGTCGATCTCGCGGCGCACGATGGACTGGCGCGACGCCAGGTCGGGCGACTCCAGTTCCAGCAGCAGAGCCCCCTGCCCAACCCGCTGCCCTTCGCGCACCAGCAGGCTTTTCACCCGTGCCGCCACCGGCGCGTGCAAGGCGCTGACGCGGGACGCCTCGAGCATCGCCGGCACGTCCACCGCGCCGCGCCAGGGCACCACCAGCACGGCCAGCAGCAGCGCCAGCCCGCCTGCGACCCGCAAGGTCTTGCCCGGCGCCGCCTGGCCACGGCGCAGCCACCACTGCTGCAGCTCCTTCCACACTGGCAGCCCGATGAACCACACCAGCTCCACCAACATCAGGAAGATGCCCAGCACCTTGAAGAACAGGTGATACACCGCCAGGGCGATACCGAAGAACAGCACCGCGCGCCACAGCCAGGCACCATAGCCCCATACCAGCAGGCGGCGGCGCATGACCGGCGGCCAGGCTTCCGGGGCCGGCTCGCCATAACCGAACAACGCTTCACGCAGGCGCCAGCGGCACAAGGCGAAGGCGCGCTGCTGCAAGTTCTCGACACCCCAGAGATCGCTGACCAGGAAGTAGCCGTCGAAGCGCATGAAGGGGTTGAGGTTGACCAGCAACGTGGTGATCCAGGTGGCACTGGCCAGCATGAACGCCGCCGTGCGCGCCGGGCCATCAGGCAGCAGCGACCAGGCCAGCAGTGCCAATACCGCCAGCACCAGCTCGGCGAACACCCCGCCAGCATCGATCAACAGCCGCGAACGACGGTCCCGAACCCGCCAGGCATCGCTGACATCGGTGTAGAACATCGGCAGCAGCACCATGAACGCCAGGCCCATGCTCTGCACCCGGCAACCGGCGCGCTTGGCCATGAAGGCATGGCCGAACTCGTGGCACAGCTTGGCGAACCCCAGTGCCACGCCGAAGGCGAGGATGCCGCCCAGGCTGAACAGGTGCGGAAAGGTGGCGATGAAGCGCGACCAGTCGCGGATCACCAGGAACACGCCCAACACCAGTATCAGTGGCAGGGCGATGCGCAGCAGCCAGCCACCATGGCGTTCGAGCAGCGGCCAGGCGCGGTTGAGAAAAGCGTCCGGGCGCCACAGGGGAATGCGAAAAAACAGGTACTGGTGCAACACGCGTGTCCACAAGCTCTGTCGAGTGGCAGCGGCCTTGGTCGCGTAGCTGTCGCGCTGGCGGCCATCCTCGGCGCTGATCAGGTCATGCTGGCCGAGGAACAACAGCAGCTCCTCCAGGGCCTGCCCATCGACGGCCTGGCCAGGCTCGGCATTGGCGGCGGCCAGCACCCGTTGCGGGTCGCCCAGCCGCCAGTGCTGCAACAGCCGCACGGCGGCGGCGCCCAGCTTGAAGTAACGCCCACGCAACGGGTCGGCCAGGGTCCACTGCGGCGCACCGTCATGGCCGGGCGCCGCCGCCGACAGTTGCAGGTCGGCCCGCAGCGGCGGCAGGCTCACAGCCCCAGCCCCTGGCGCAACGCAGCCAACGGCCGGCGCAGCAGGTAATAGACCAGCGGCGCGCGTTCGCCGTACAGCTTGGCAGTGCCACGCAGGCCGATGCGCGGCGGCGTGTCATCGAAACCCGCATCGAGGCGGTAGGCCAGTTGCCCAGCGGCGGTGGCCTGGGCTTCATAGGCGGCGCGCTCCAGACGGGCGGCGTGGCGGTGCAGCGGGTCGCTGTCGAGAAACAGCGCCACTTCAGCGCCAGGCTGCAAGGCGATGGCGTCGCCCACCGGCAGCTCCATGCGCAACTCGGCCATCTGCGGATCGGCCAATTGCATCAACCGCTCGCCTGTCTGTACCGGCTTGCCCATCCAGCGCTCGGCATCGGCGAACACGGCGATCCCGGCGCGTTCGGCGCGGATCTCGCTGCGCCCCAGCAACTGGCGGGCGTAATCGAGCTCGGCGCGTTTCTGCTCCACGCGGGCGGCCAGCAAGTCGAGCCGGGCGTTGGATTCGGCGTCGCTGAACGCCCGTTGGGTACTGGCCTTGAGCTCGGCCTCCGCCACACCGAGCGCGCGCTCGGCGACATCGGCCTGGGCCTTGAGGGTGGTGGCGTCGAAGCGCACCAACACATCCCCCATGGCGACCGTCTGGTTGGGCTTGACCAGGAACTCGGCGATCACCCCATCCAGCGGCGCGGCAACGACACGCCCCGCGCGCGGCACCACTTCGGCCGGCGCCAGCACCGATTGGCGCACCGGCACCAGCAACACCAGCAGCAACGCCCCCGCCACCGCCAGCAAGCGCCGCCTTGGCCAGCGCAGGCGCCAGGGCCGGGCCGGGCGCAAGGCCAGCCAGGCATGGGCGTAGGTATCCCCCAGTTGATTCAGCAGGGCTTGCTCGGCAGGGTTGAACGCCTGATCACGGGCCAGCCACAGACCGCCGAACACCTCACCCTGGCGATCAATCAGTGGCAGCCAATAGGCATGGGCAGCCGACAGCGACTGCCAGTCGGCCACGGTCTGGGCATCCAGCCGAGCGGGGTCGACGGCGCCGGGCTGGCCCGCCACCCCGGCGGCCTGCAAGGTGTGGGCAGCGCGCTCGACGAACGCCACGAACGGCGCATGGGGTTCCACCACGCTGATGCCAGTCAGTGCCTGGACCTTGCCGGCGATCAGCAGGGCGGCATGGCGAAAACCGAACAGCGCCTGGCCATCGTTGACCATGGCGTAGGCCAGTTGCTCGCTGCTGGCGGCCTGGCGCGCCTGGCGCTGCAAACCGAGGAACAGCGCGAAGGCGTGTTCGGCCACGCCCGCCGCGACGGTCATGGCTGTTCCGGGAAGTGGGCGGTACCGCTCATGCCGGCCAGCAGCCCCTGGCTGTCGCGGGGCAGCTCGCCGATCAGTTGCAGGGTCTGGCTGCCCTCGTCGATCCGCGCGCCCACGCGCTTGACCTGGGCTTGCAGGGGCTTGCCGGTTTCATCGGGGACGAACTCGAACGGCTGGCCGGGCTTGAGCCGCCCCAACCAGCGTGAGGGCACCAACAGGTGGATTTCCAGCGAGCGGTTGTCCACCACCTCGATCAACGGCGAGCCGCTGGGCACGCTTTCATGGGGCTGGGCCCGGCGCTGCACCACCCGCCCGTCGAACGGCGCGCTGACCACGCAGCGCTTGATCTGCACCTGGTACACCTGGGCTTCGGCCTGGGCCTGGGCCTGCTTGGCCTCGGCCAGCGACACTTCGAACTGGCCGACCGACTTCAGCGCGGCCAGCTGGCGGTTGTGCCTGAGTTCTTCACTGGCGGCGCGCACGGCGGCCTGGGCGGCGTTTAGCTGGGCTTGATAGGCGCTGCAGTCGAAGCGCGCCAGGGTGCTGCCCTGCTTGAAGTCCTGGCCGTCGGCGTAGGGCATCTCGACGATGCGCCCGGCCAGTTCGCTGGAGAGCACGGCCTGGTCGCGGGCACGCAGCACGCCACGGGGGTTCTGCCCACTGTTGGTGGTGGAGGGGGCGTCGAGCAAGGGATCGGCGGGCGTTTCGCCGGCCTGCGCCAGCGGCAGGTACAACAGACCCAGGGTCAAAGCCAAACGGAAACCGCGAAGCATGTTGCGCACTCCCTTGCGAGCTAGTGGCGGGAGTGTAAGGCAAAAAATGATGGCACGGATATATCACGCGGATGAAGATCCGGGCCGGTCGGTGGAGGCCGTACGAATGGGCTCCATCCCTTCCTTTGGGTGCCGTTGTGCTGACTGTACGGGCCCTTTCGCCGGCAAAGCCGGCTCCTACAGGTGACCGCATCGCCTGTAGGAGCCGGCTTGCCGGCGAATGGACTTCAATTTAGCCCAGCGACCGCGCCCCCACCGCCCGGCGCGCCTGGCCCCGGGTGGTGACGATGCCCAGGAACGAGATGACGATCGCCAGGCTCAGCGTCGCCGTCACCTCGGCCCGGTGCTCCTCGGTGAACAGCATCACCCCCAGGGCGCAACTGATGAACACGATCACCGCCCAGGTCAGCCAGGGGAACAGCCACATGCGGAACTTCAGGTTGGCATTCTCCCGCTCCAGCCTTGCACGCATGCGCAGTTGCGAGATGGCGATCACCAGGTACACCAGCAAGGCGATGGCCCCGGAGCTGGCCAGCAGAAACTCGAACACGCCCTTTGGCGCGAAGTAGTTGAGGATGGCGATACCCGCGCCGATCAGGGTGCTGCCGAACACCGCCGCGCGCGGCACGCCGACCTTCGACGTCTTGTTCAACAATGCCGGCGCATCGCCGCGCTTGGCCAGCGAGTACATCATCCGCGAGGCGATGTAGATCGACGAGTTCATGCAGCTGGTCACCGCGATCAGCACCACGAAGTCGACCATCAGCGCGGCGTTGGGGATGTTCATGATTTCCAGCGCGCGCTGGTACGAACCCACCACCGCCAGCTGCGGGTCGTTCCACGGCACCACCGAGATGATCACGAAGATCGACAGGATGTAGAAGGTGCTGATGCGCCAGATCACCGAGCGGGTGGCCTTGGCGATGTTGCGCGACGGGTCGCTGGACTCGGAGGCGGCGATGGTCACCGCCTCGGTGCCGATAAAGCTGAACATCACGGTGATGAACGCCCCCACCACCGCCGACCAGCCCTTGGGCGCAAAGCCGCCCTGCTCCGCCATCAGCGTGCTCAGGCCACTGACCTCGCGGTTGGGCAACCAGCCCATCAACGCGGCGAAGCCCAGGCCGATGAAACCGAGGATGGCGGTGACCTTGAGGATGGCGAACCAGAACTCGAACTCACCGTACTTGGCCACGCTGAACAAGTTGGTGCAGGCCAGCAGCAGCACCGAGGCCAGGGCGAAGATCCAGCTGTCCACCTGGGGGAACCAGGCGTTGAGCACATGCCCGGCGGCCAGCGCCTCGATGGGGATCACCAGTACCCAGAACCACCAGTACAGCCAGCCGATGGTGTAGCCGGCCCAGCGGCCGATGGCTTGCTCGGCGTAGGTGGAGAACGAGCCGGTGTCGGGGTGCGCCACGGCCATTTCGCCGAGCATGCGCATGACCAGCACCACCAGGGTCCCGGCCACGAAGTAAGAGATTATGGTAGCTGGCCCGGCCGCCGCGATGGCGTGCCCGGAGCCGACGAATAGCCCGGCGCCGATGATGCCGGCGATGGACAGCATGGTGACGTGACGCGGCTTGAAACCTTGGGCAAGGTTGCCATCGGATCCCACGGTGTTCATTGGTGTTGTTCTCTTTTTGCTGACACATGGAAGGGACGGGCAGGCGGGCGAAAGGGCTCCTCGATGAACGGTGGAGTACGTTGCGCACGCTCTGTTACGGCCTTCTCACGCGCCCGGGGCAACGCACCGTGGGGATGCGGGCTTCACTTTAAGCCGGGCGCGGCACGAGCAAAATGCTCGAAAACGTCAGACAACGGTTCGATCACGACACCACGTGCCTATCCGCGTCAGTCAAGCCCCTCGACATGCCTGGGAGCGTCAATCTCGGTCGCGGCGGTAATCCCAGTAGAAATTCACCACCGCGAACGTCAGGATCGCGGAGACGATCATCAGGCCGATCTGCAGGTTGCTCATGGGACCTCCTGTAGGAGCGGGCTTGTCCCGCGATTGCGATCATGGGAGACGACATCGTTGCCCGGCCTGGCGCTGTCGCGGGACAAGCCCGCTCCTACAGGGCTGCGGTGTCTTCCCGAACGGGCCAGGCGCTTGAGCGCCAGCACCATGAGCACGCCAAGCAGCATCATCGCCAGCACCAGCAACGCATAGGCCAGCCACCACGGCACGCCCGCGGTCATCATGCTGAACTCGGACATGCCACCAATGCTGGCGATCAGGTTCAGCGGCAGGAACACCACGTTGATCAGGGTGAGCTTGCGCAGGGTCTCGTTCATCGCGTTGTTGGCCAGGTTGCCGCGGGCGTCCATCAGGCCGGCGAACACCGTCGAGTAGATCTCGGCCTGCTTGTGGCACTGGTTGTTCTCGATCACCAGGTCGTCGATCAGCGCCAGCACCTCGGGGTTGAAGTGGCGCTTCTCGCCGTGGGCGCGCAGGCGCGAGAGCACCGCACCGTTGCTGTGGATGGCGTTGATGTAGTGGATCAGGCTCTCGCTGAGGTTGAACATCTGCATCAGGTGGTGGTTTTCCAGCGACTGCTCGAAACGCTGCTGCAGTTCGCGGGCGACCATCTTGATCACCTTCAGATGCCCCAGGTAGTGGTGCAGGTTGTCCAGCAGGATGGCCAGCAGCACATCCATCGGATCGTGCAGCGCGTGGCGTTGCCCGAGGCCGTCGAGCAATGAGTCATCCGGGGCGATCAGCACCAGGTGGCCGTCGACCATCAGCATGCCGAACGACGATACCTGGAAGGCGAAACTGTCGCCGCCGGTGTAGCTCTCCGGGCGCTTCCAGATCAGGAACAGGCCATCGCGGTGCAGCTCCAGGCGCGACACTTCGTCCGGGTCCAGCGCCGAGGCCAGGGCGTGGGCGTCCAGGTGGAACCAGGCCTGCAACAGTTCGCGCTCGGCGCTGTCCGGTTCGACGAACAGCAGCACCTCGCAATCGAGCCCTTCGCGCTTGCGCAACTGGCCGTGGGCCAGGCTGTAGCTTTCGATCATGCCAGCACCTCGTTACCAGGCTTGCCCCCGGCGCTTCTGCTCCAGGCGGCGGATGAATTCCTCCAGCACCAGGGTGTAGAGGTCGTCGTGCAGGTAGGCGTCTTCGATGCCCGCATCGAGGTTGGGGTTGTCGTTGACCTCGATCACCACCACTCGGTCACCGACCTGCTTGAGGTCCACGCCGTACAGGCCATCGCCGATCAGGTTGGCTGCCTCCACTGCCAGCTCCACCACCGCCCGCGGCGCTTCGTGCACGGCCAGGGTGCGGCATTCGCCGTTGACCTCGTCGCGCTGGGCCTGGTGGTTGAAGATCTGCCAGTGGCCCTTGGACATGAAGTACTGGCAGGCGAAGATCGGCTTGCGGTTGAGCACACCGATGCGCCAGTCATATTCGGTGTAGAGGTACTCCTGGGCCAGCAGCAGCACCGAGTGCTCGAACAGTTCGGCGGTGGCGGCCTGGAGTTCGGCGTGGTCCTTCACCTTGATCACGCCCCGGGAGAAACAACCGTCGGGAATCTTCAGCACCAGCGGAAAGCCCAGCCGTTCGCCGATGCCTTCCAGTGCCTGGGGGTTGTCACGGTAGAGGATCTCGCTGGCCGGCATGGCCAGGCGATGGCTGCGCAACAGGTCGGTCAGGTAGACCTTGTTGGTGCAGCGCAGGATCGACGCCGGGTCGTCCATCACCACCAGCCCTTCGCTCTCGGCCTTCTTGGCGAAGCGGTAGGTGTGGTTGTCGACGCTGGTGGTCTCGCGGATCAGCAGGGCGTCGTATTCGGCCAGGCGGGCATAGTCCTTCTTGCCGATCAGCTCGACATCGACCCCCAATTGGTGCCCGGCACGGATGAAGCGCTCCAGTGCCTTGGGGTTGGACGGCGGCAGCGCTTCGTCGGGGTCGTGGAGGATCGCCAGGTCGTAGCGTGCCACCCGGCGCGAACGCGGCTGGCGCCAGATCCTGCGGCTGAAGCCATCGAGGGCGTTGGCGAACGGGTCCTGCTGGTCTTCACGCAGTTTGTGCAGCGCGCCGGCCTTGACCCCGGCGATGTGCCAGGTGCTGGTCTTGCGAAATTCCACCAGCAGGATCGGGCAAGGGAAACTTTCGAACAGCTGGCGGGCAATGTCCTGCAGCGGTTCCAGGTCGGTACGGCCGAAATACAGGGTCAGGGTGAAGCCTTCGGTTTCGCCGTAGGGGTGATTGGCCAAGGCGCTTTCCAGGCTGCGCGCCATCTCGTCGAGGGCCAATCCGTATAACGACTTTCGGGTCAACTCGCTGATACTTCTGACCGAGGGAATGACTTTATGACCGCGCGCCTCGGCCAACAACGAACAATAATAACCGTGGCCTAGATACTTATAGTTACGACATAAGTTTATGACTTGCACGCGCTTGCCGCTGTCTGTCTCGCGAGACTGCTCCAGGTATTCCTGGGCCGTCACGACATCTTCGCTTGGCAGGTACGAAGCCCAGTCATCACGCCGCTCCACGATGATCACCAGCTGACTTGACTTGTTGTCCAGTTGCAGTGGATAAATAACGCCAGTTGCACTTGAGTTTGAACTTTCCCCGGACCACGCCGGTAAAGGTTCCTGAAACGATGACATGTTGGAAGCCCTGTGTTGGGTAGACACGGTTTCTATTAAGCACGAAGTTTTTCGAATGTCCCGTTTCATTACGCAACTTTTACGGCGGCCCTATGCAGATCGAATTTCGCCTGGCAACTGTCGAAGACTTGCCGGCCCTGCTGGCACTGGAGAACCAGTGCTTCGCCCTGGACCGGCTCACCCCGCGCAGCTTCCGCTGGATGCTCTCCCACGCCAACGCCAGCCTGCTGGTGGCGCAACGTGACGGCCAATTGATGGGCTATGCGTTGCTGCTGTTCCATCGCGGTACCTCTTTGGCGCGCCTGTACTCCATCGCCATCGCCGCACAGGCACGCGGCCAGGGGCTTGGCGCGCGCCTGCTGGAACAGGCAGAGCGTTGCGCCCTGGACCACGAACGCGCCTACCTGCGCCTGGAAGTGCGCACCGACAACCCCACCGCCATCGCCCTGTACGAGCGCCATGGCTACCGGCGCTTAGCCCAGGTGGACGACTACTACGAGGACCACGCCAGTGCCCTGCGCTACGAGAAGCGCATCCTCCAGCACCCGACGGGCGAGACACGCCCGGTGCCCTACTACGCCCAGACCACCGACTTCACCTGTGGCCCGGCCTGCCTGCTGATGGCCATGGCTGCCCTGCAACCGCAACGCCTGCCCAGCCGCCGTGAGGAACTGCGCCTGTGGCGCGAGGCGACCACCGTGTTCATGACCTCCGGCCACGGTGGCTGCAGCCCCCACGGCCTGGCCCTGGCCGCCTGGCGACGGGGCTTTGGCGTGCGGCTGTTGCTCAATACCGACGGGCCGTTGTTTCTCGAGGGGGTGCGCCAGGCGGGCAAGAAAGAGGTCATGCGCCTGGTCCACGAGGACTTCTGCGCCGAGTTGCAGGGCAGCGACGTGCAGATCGCCAGGCAGGCGCCCGACCTGCCCAAGGTGCTGGCCGACGGAGGCCTGGCGCTGGTGCTGATCAGCAACTACCGGCTCACCGGCAGCAAGGCGCCGCACTGGGTGCTGGTCACCGCCTGCGACGACGATTTCGTCTACCTGCACGACCCCGACATCGACCATGGCCGTCATCGCCAGGCCCTGGATTGCCAGCACCTGCCGGTGAGCCACCAGGAGTTCCAGCGCATGAGCCTGTTCGGTGGGCGCAAGCTGCGCGCGGCGGTGGTGGTGTACGCAACGGCGGCGTAAATGAAAAAGCCCCGGGTGACCGGGGCGATATAAGGTTGGTGAGGCACAGTTGATTACAGCTTTCCCTCCCCATCGGCGTTAATGTATTGCCCCTCTTCACAGCCTGGAACGGACACCATGGCGATCATCCTCGACGACCCCGGCCTCGAGCAGGTCGAACACTACCGCGACGACTCGCACCTGCGTGGCGAGCTGAACGCCCTGACTGCACAGACTTACGGCTTCGATTTCGAAGCCTGGTACGTGGCGGGTTTCTGGGAGGACAACTACCAGCCCTGCTCGCTGGTTCGCCAAGGGCGGATGCTGGCCAATGTCTCGGTCAGCCCGCTGGCCTTCATTCATCAAGGGCAGTACCTGCACTGTGCGCAGATCGGCACGGCGATGACCCGGCCCGAGGCCCGGGGCCGGGGCTACAGCCGCCACCTGATGGAGTGCCTGGTGCAACGCTGGGCGTCACCGTGCGACCTGTTGTTCCTGTTTGCCAATGGCACCGTGCTGGACTTCTATCCGAAGTTCGGTTTTCGCCGGGTGATCGAGCAGGAGCACTACCTGGAATGGTCCGGGGCACCGTGCGCCAGCAGTTGCAGCCCGGTGGACCTGGATGACGGCGGGCAGTTGCAGCGCTTCAAGGCGGCGGTGGCGGGCAGCTGTCCACAGGCGCGCTTGAGCCTGATGCCCAATGTGGCGCTGACGATGTTCTATTGCGACGGGCTGTACCGGGAAGCGTTGTTCTATTCGCCTCGGCATGAGGCGTATGTGGTGGTGGAACAGGAAGGCGAGCGGATGGTGCTGGTGGATGTGTTCTGTGCACGGGTGGTGGACCTGCACGCGTTGCTGCCGGAGCTGGTCCGACCAGGGACGCGGGAGGTGGTGCTGGGGTTCACGCCCTTGCGCGACGAAGCCTTCGCCACGCGGGTTGTGGATAACGATGACGCGCTGTTCGTCTGGGGCACGTCAGAGACGCCGCTCGA
The DNA here is from genome assembly GCF_023757525.1 of Pseudomonas sp. MWU13-3659. Taxonomy (NCBI): domain Bacteria; kingdom Pseudomonadati; phylum Pseudomonadota; class Gammaproteobacteria; order Pseudomonadales; family Pseudomonadaceae; genus Pseudomonas; species Pseudomonas sp. MWU13-3659. The sequence continues at coordinate 29,054 of NZ_JAMSHW010000040.1, forward strand.
TCAGGCGCCGATGCGATTTCCAATGCTGTCGCACACTTGATTGCTCCTGGCACCCGCTGCGCGGGTGATCGCGGCTGAAGCCGCTCCTACCCCCCGACCGCGTCAACCTCAAGCCTTGCGCGATCCTTGTAGGAGCCAGCCTTGCTGGCGAACACCGGCAAAGCCGGTGCCAGGTTCGCGGCGATCCGAAACGCCCAAAGGGAACTGTTCACCAGGTCAGGCAGATCTTGCCGAAATGCTTGTTGCTTTCCTGGTACTTGAACGCCTCGACCATCTGCTCCAGCTCGAAATGCTTGTCCACCACCGGCCGCAGGCCATTGGCGTCGATGGCCCGGACCATCGCCTGCTGCTGCGCGCGGCTGCCCACCAGCACACCCTGCAGGCGGATCTGCCGCACCAGTGCCTGCACCAGCGGCAACTGCCCCGCCACCCCGGTGAGGATGCCGATCAACGACACATGCCCACCGATGCGCGCGGCTATCATCGATTGCTCCAGCGTCGCCGGGCCGCCCACTTCGATCACATGGTCGACGCCGCGGTTGTCGGTGAGCTCACGCACTTTCTCACCCCAGGCCGGGGTGCGCTTGTAGTTGATCAGGTGATCGGCGCCAAGGGCCTTGAGGCGCTCCAGCTTGGCATCGCTGGACGATGTGGCGATCACCGTGGCACCTGCCAGCTTGGCGAACTGCAGGGCGAAGATCGAAACGCCGCCGGTGCCTTGCACCAGCACGCTGTCGCCCGGCTTGAGGTGATCGTCGCTCATCAGCGCGCGCCAGGCGGTGAGGCCGGCGGTGGTCAGGGTCGCGGCCTCGGCATGGCTGTAGCCCTTGGGCGCAAGGGTGAACGACGTGGCGCGGGCGGTGACCTGCTCGCGGGCGTAACCGTCGATGCCATCGCCCGGTACGCTGGTAAAGCCTTCGACCTGGGCCTGGCCGTCGAGCCAACTGGGGAAGAAGGTGCTCACCACCGCATCACCCACCTTGAATTCGCTGACACCGGCGCCGACCGCGATCACTTCGCCGGCGCCATCGGCCATGGGAATGCGCCGCTCACTCGGGCCCCACATGCCGCTGACCACGGCGAAGTCGTGGTAGTTGAGAGAGCTGGCGTGCAGGCGCACGGTGATTTCTCCAGCTTGGGGCGCGGCGGTTTCGCAGGTGCCGAGCTGGACCTTGTCGTAGCCGCCGCCGGGCAGGACGTAGAGGGCCTTGGTGCTCATGGGGGTCTCCATCGGGAAAAAGGTGCAGTGCAGCTTAGGCCCTTGCGGGCCTGTTCGCCTGTAGGAGCGGCTTTAGCCGCGATGCGGGTATCGCGCGGTCTGGCACCCGCTTCGCGGGTGATCGCGGCTGAAGCCGCTCCTACAGAGACCGTATCAGGTCAATGGATCAAGCGAGCAACGCTTTCAGCGCCCGGCAATCCGCCGCATGCCAGTCGGCCAGGGTCGGCCATGGATTGTCCGGCAGGTTGACCAGCACGGTGTGGGTGCCCGCCGCCCGGCCGCAATCGAGGTCGAAGCGGTAGTCACCCACCATCACCATCTGCGCAGGGGCGACGCCCCAGGCCTGGGCAATCTGCAGCAGCCCGTCCGGGCTCGGCTTGGGCGCCGCCTCGTCACGACCGAGAATGTGCTCCACCGGGAAGCAGTCGTCCAGGCCGATGGCCTCAAGCGTGACATGGGCCAGCTCGCGGGCATTGCGGGTGAGGATCGCCAGGCGACAACCGCGCGCGTGCAGCTCACGCACCAGTTCCACCGCCCCGTCCGCCGCCTTCGAGGCGATCGCCAGGTCGCGCTCATGCTCCAGCAGCCAGGCGTGCTTGGCCGCTGCCTCCGCCGCCGGCAGCGCCGCCAGGTGGGTGAGGATGTCGTGCGCGGCCGGGATGTCCAGGGCTTCGCGAATGGCCGCGAAGTCATGCACGGCCACGGTCAGGGTGCCGTCCATGTCGAACACCCAATGACGGATATGCCCCAGGCTCATGCCCAATCCTTGCGATGGCGGATCAAGCCTTCCTGGGTCGAGGACGCCACCAGTTGCCCGGCGCGGTTGAAGATGCTGCCGCGGGTGAAACCACGGGCATTGCCGGCCCAGGGGCTGTCGGTGGCATAGAGCAGCCAGTCGTCGGCGCGCAGGTCGCGGTGGAACCACAACGAGTGGTCGAGGCTGGCGATCTGCATGTCCTTCTGCCACACCGATTTGCCATGGGGCAGCAGCGCGGTGGTCAGCAGGCCGAAGTCCGAGGCGTAGGCCAGCAGGTACTTGTGCAGCGCCGGGATGTCCGGCAGCGTACCGTCGGCGCGGAACCAGGCGTACTTGACCGGGTCGCCCGGCTTGGGGTTGAACGGGTCGCGCTCGGTGACCGGGCGGATCTCGATGGGCTTGGCGCACAGCACCTTGTCGCGGATGCGTTCGGGCAACTGGTCGGCCATGGCCCGGGCCAGTTCCACTTCGCACGGCAGGTTCTCCGGGCCGACCACGTCGGGCATCCGTGCCTGGTGCTCGAAGCCCTCTTCGTCGTACTGGAACGAAGCGCTGCAGGTGAAAATCGGCTGGCCTTTCTGGATCGCCGTCACCCGCCGCGTGCTGAAGCTGCCGCCGTCGCGCACGCGGTCCACCGAGTACACCACCGGCATGCTGGCATCGCCCGGGCGCAGGAAGTAGCCGTGCAGCGAATGCACATGGCGAGCATCCTCGACCGTCTGGCTGGCCGCCGACAGCGACTGGCCGAGTACCTGACCACCATAGAGCTGGCGGAAGCCCAGGTCCTGGCTGCGTCCGCGGAACAGGTTTTCCTCGATCGATTCGAGGCTCAGCAGGTCGACGAGGTCGTCCAGTAGGTGGCTCATGGAAGGTTCTCCTGGCAAGGCATTACAGCGCTGTTATAGCGGCAGATGATACAGCGTTTGTCATTCACCCCGTCGATGCTGGCGTATTCAGCCGCGCAGGTTTTCCTGCCACTGCGCGCGGTCGATGCGGTACAGCACATGGGGGCGCAGGGGGTGGCCGGCGGGCAGGCGCGGGTGCTCGAAAGCGCCGGCCGGATCGTGGCGCATGCCGATGGCCTGCATGACCTTCTGCGACGGCAGGTTGCCTTCTGTGGTGAACGACACCACTTCGTCCAGGTGCAATTGGGCGAACGCGCAACGCAGGCAGGTCCACGCCGCCTCGCTGGCGAAGCCCAGCCCCCAGTGGCGCCGCGCCAGGCGCCAGCCGATCTCCACCGCCGGGCCGAACGGCGCGTCGAAATTGACGTGCAGCAGCCCGGTCATGCCGATGAAGGCGCCGCTGTCCTTGCGCTCCAGGGCCCACAGGCCAAAACCGTACTCGTTGAAGTGGCCGCGGATCCGGCCGATCAGCGCGGCCGCCTCCACACGCGTCATGGGCGCGGGGAAATAGCGCATCACCTGGGGGTCGGCGCACAGGGCGGCGAACTCGCGCAGATCGTCGTCCTGCCATTGGCGCAGCACCAGCCGGGCACTTTCCAGTTCAGGGATGGGGGTCATCAGGGCGGCTCCGAAATCGCGGCTTGCCAGTGTATAGCGTAGGCCGTCGGCGCATGTTCACCCAGGCGCCGGCCAGCGGATGTTTTTTTCACATCCGCTTCACCGCCCTCCAACGGCCCGCTTCGCAGAATGCCGGCAACCACAGCGGCCACAATCGACGCCGCACTGCCAATGGAGCGACGCATGCTTTCCAGCAACACCCTGGACAACCCGGCCAACCCGCCCCGCCCAGCACGCCGCCGATCGCGCAAAGTGCTGGGCGCCGCCCTTGGCCTGATCATGGCCCTGGCCGGGGTGACCACCTGGCTGGCGACGAGGACGCACATCGTGGACCTTGGCAACGAACAGCAACTGAGTGACAGCGGCCTGCTGCAGGACTGGAAGGACGGCGCGGTGATCGTGATGATCCGCCATGCCGAACGCTGCGACAGCGCCCCAGGCCCCTGCCTGGACGACCCCACCGGCATCACCCTCAAAGGCAGCCAGGCGGCGCGCCGCGTCGGCCAGGGCCTGGAACAACTCGGGCTGGCCAACGCCGACCTGCTGACCAGCCCCAAGTTGCGCACGCGACAGACCGCGCACTTCATCCTTGGCCAGGCGGTGGACAGCGCCGAGTGGTTGGAGAGCTGCGACCGTCAGTTCGCCAGCGAGGCCTTGGCCCGCAAGCGTGTGGGGCACAATCTGGTACTGGTCACCCACAACGGCTGCATCGACCACTTCCAGCGCCAGCAGAACGTACCCGGTGGCGAGCGCGAGAGCGGCTATGCCAGCGCCCTGTTCGTCTCGGTCAATGCCGACGGCAAGGCGCGGATCCTCGGGCGCATGAACGAGCCCGACTGGCAGCGGGTGCTGGCCAGCAGCGGCCGTTGAACGACACTAACGCCAGGCCAGCATCACCACGCCGATCGTGATCAGGCTGATGCCGGCCCACTGGCGCAGGTCGAGCCGCTCACCCAGCAAGGTCACGCCCAGCACCGCCACCAGGACCACGCTCAACTTGTCCACAGGCGCCACCTGCGAGGCCTGGCCCAGCTGCAAGGCGCGGAAGTAGCAGATCCACGACGCCCCGGTGGCCAGGCCCGAGAGCACCAGGAACAAGTAGCTGCGCGGCGAGATCGAGCCCAGTGCCTGGTACTGCCCGGTGGCGTAGAGGATCAGCGCCAGGCTCACCAGCACCACCACCGTGCGCAGCAAGGTGGCGAAGTCGGAGTTGATGCCCGTCACGCCGACCTTGGCGAAGATCGCCGTCAGCGCCGCGAACAGCGCCGACAGGAGGGCCCAGAATGTCCAGGACGACAGCAGACCGTTACCCATGCCCTTCCCCACGTCGATTGCGATGCGCAACAGGATAGCGCCCCGCCCGGCACTGCTGGCAAGATCAGCACTGGCCCCGACCACGACACCCCCATGCCGCTGCCACTGATCTACCACGACGACTACAGCCCCGAGTTCCCAGCGGACCACCGCTTCCCGATGGACAAGTTCCGCCTGTTGCGCGACCACCTGGTCGACAGCGGGCTGACCACCGACCAGGCCCTGCTGCGCCCGGAGATCTGCCCCAACGACATCCTCGCCCTGGCCCACGACCGCGACTACATCGAGCGCTACATGAACGGCGAGCTGTCGCGGGAAGACCAGCGCCGCCTCGGCCTGCCCTGGAGCGAGGCCCTGGCCCGACGCACGGTGCGCGCGGTCGGCGGCTCGCTGCTCAGCGCCGAAATGGCGTTGCGGCACGGCATCGCCTGCCACCTGGCCGGCGGCACCCACCATGCCCACTACGACCACCCGGCCGGCTTCTGCATCTTCAACGACCTGGCGGTGATCAGCCGCTACCTGCTGGAGGCCGGCCGCGTGCACCGGGTGCTGATCTTCGACTGTGACGTGCACCAGGGCGACGGCACCGCGCGGATCCTCCAGGACACCCCCGAGGCGATCACCGTGTCACTGCACTGCGAGCAGAACTTCCCGGCGCGCAAGGCCCAGAGCGACTGGGACATTCCCCTGCCACGGGGCATGCATGACGACGCCTACCTCAAGGTGGTGGACGATGCGCTGAACTACCTGCTGCCGCTGTACCAGCCGGACCTGGTGCTGTACGACGCCGGCGTCGATGTGCACAAGGACGACGCACTGGGCTACCTGCAACTGACCGATGAAGGCCTGGCCGCCCGCGACGAGTTGGTGCTGCGCCAATGCCTGGGCCGCGACATCCCGGTGGTCGGGGTGATCGGTGGCGGCTACAGCAAGGACCGCGAGGCCCTGGCCCGGCGCCACGGCATCCTCCACCACAGCGCGGCACGGGTCATCGGTTGTTCACAATGACTGTGGAACCGCCTGTGGATAACCTGCGGGAAAGCCCGTCCAGCCCTTTAACTGCCTGACCTGCAAGAAGTTGGTCGTTTTTTGAGCAGTGTTTCCTCCAGGGCTGCTGGGGTAGAATGCGCGCTCTTTTCCACAGCCTGCCGCCCGCCATGAACGATCCCCGCCCCACCTCCCAACCCTCAGTCGCCGTGATCGGCGGCGGCCCCGCCGGCCTGATGGCCGCCGAGGCGCTGGCCCAGCGTGGCGTGGCGGTGCAGGTGTTCGACGCCATGCCGTCGGTGGGCCGCAAGTTCCTGCTGGCGGGCGTGGGCGGCATGAACATCACCCATTCCGAGCCCTACCCGGCGTTCGTCGGCCGCTACGCCGAACGCCGCGACGCGATCGACGCCCTGCTGCGCGACTTTGACGCCGATGCCCTGCGTCACTGGATTCACGGCCTGGGTATCGAAACGTTCGTCGGCACCTCGGGCCGGGTGTTCCCCCGCGACATGAAAGCCGCGCCCCTGCTGCGCGCCTGGCTCAAGCGCCTGCGCGACGCCGGGGTGGTTATCCACACCCGCCACCGCTGGCTGGGCTGGAACACCGATGGCAGCTTGCGGATCGCTTATCCACAGGGCGAGCTGGCGGTGCACGCCAATGCCGTTGTCCTCGCCTTGGGGGGCGGCAGCTGGGCGCGGCTGGGTTCGGACGGCGCGTGGACAAACCTGCTGGGCGAACGGGGTGTGGATATCTCACCCTTGCAGGCAAGCAACTGCGGCTTCGAGGTCGAAGGCTGGAGTGCCTTGCTCAAGGACAAGTTCGCCGGTGCGCCGCTGAAGAACATTGCCCTGAGCGTGCCCGGCATGGCGCCGCGCAAGGGCGAGTTCATCCTCACCGCACAGGGGGTGGAAGGCAGCCTGGTGTACGCCTGGTCGGCCGCTGTGCGTGAAGCGATCAACCATGACGGGCACGGCACGCTGCTGCTCGACCTGCTGCCGGACCGGCCTGTGGACAAGATCGTCCAGGCCCTGGCCAAGCCTCGTGGCTCGCGGTCGATGGCCAAGCATCTGCACAGTCAGTTGGGGATCGATGGGGTGAAGGCGGCGTTGCTGCGTGAACTCACCGACCAGGCAACCTTTGCCGACCCTGAGCGGTTGGCGGCGGCGATCAAGGTGCTGCCGATTACCCTGGTGCGCACACGGCCGCTGGACGAGGCGATCAGCAGTGCTGGCGGGGTGCGTTTCGAAGGGTTGGATGAGGGCTTGATGGTCGCGAAACTGCCGGGCGTGTTCTGCGCGGGGGAAATGCTGGATTGGGAGGCGCCGACCGGGGGGTACCTGCTGACGGCGTGTTTTGCCAGTGGGCTCAGGGCTGGTCACGCAGCAGCAAACTGGCTCTTATCGCGCACCTGAATCGCTCGTGGGAGCATGGGATCTACGCCTGCCCCTGTAGGAGCGGCCT